>JAQIBN010000207.1 GCA_027859095.1 Spirochaetia bacterium
AAAATCGGAATATCATGAAGGGTATAGTAACGATTATTCTGATTATAACTGGTAAAAGCCTGCCACTGTTTTAATCGTCGTCTGGAAGTAATGTTTGAACAATGTAGTAATTCTGATAGCTCTTCAATAGTAAGGATCTTTTTTGTTCGAAAGGTAGAAAGGACTGTTTCATCGCAAGAATTTGAGTGAATATACATAAAAACACCACCTGATAATGTTTCAATTTATAATACCTACAATAAGGATTATATTGAAACTTTATCATAACTGAACAAAAGAATCACCCACTTTGGGCTCTTTTAGTCCCTTTTTTACTAAAAATCACTCTATTTTGTTATTTGATTTGATCAAGTATCAATTTTGTGCTGAAGTTAATTTGATATTCCACAAGGATTTATATACTATCCAGCCGGATTTTATTTTCATAGTGTATCGCCGTGTATTTTCATGTATAAGTATATACTATATCGATAATTAGTCAATATGTAAAAATATCTAATTATATGTAAATGTATCGATTTATATGATTTTATACTTCTATATGCATACAATTTTGCAGACAGTAAATGAAGGTAAAAATCATACTTATTCGAACAAATCTTCATTGTCCGGTCCATAATTTATTTCAGGATTCTCAAACTGAATCTGTATCAATCGTTCGAATAACTGTTTAATATAGCCTTTCTTTATCATAGCTCCCCAGTGACCATCAGAAAACCGTTCTCCCCTTACACAGTAAGTAAGCATAGTTTTAATATTCTGCAATGAAGCTGTCTTTATAAAATCTTCATTTTGCAGCATCTTCTGGGACTTTCCCGGATAGTAATTATAATCTGTCCAAAAGTCGGAAGCAGCAGTATAGAAGAAATCAATTACCAGTGGATCGTATTCTGGAAAAGATTCGGTATATACACCATTTTCTATCAGATTATCTATTGATCCATAAGCTCCTAAAAGTTTATCTGTTGTAAAATCATAGATTTTCCAGTTCTCATCCAGAGCATCCTGCAGTTTTACATAACCAAAGGAACCATTAAGACTATCTAGTGTACAACCTTTATTTCTGCCAGATACAGCGAATGAAAAGGCTGCAATATCTATACGTTCCAGGATTTCTCTTGTAAGTGCTTTCTGATCTTTTCTCCATTCTTTTAATACTACATTCATATAGTCTCTCCTCTGTTTATAAATTAACTTTTATAGTTTCTACAAAATTCTATTTGTTCCGGGGTTTCAGGATTTGACCCTGCTTCATTGGTAATTTTTAATGCTTCTTCAAAAGAGAAACCGAATGTTTTTAATAGCATTATTGCGAATGTTCCTGTACGGCCATAACCACCAGCACAGTGAATTAGAATATTTCCAGTTTTTAGAGTATTATAACTCTCTATAAGTGTTGATTCATACTCAGCGATATATTTCCCTTCAGTAGGAATGCCATAATCAGGAACGGGATTATAAACTATAGGAATACCAGATAACTGACCATCATCGATTGAGGGAAGATATTTTGGAGATTTTTCTTCAATCTCTGATTTATTTGTAAGGCAAATAATTTTAGACAAATTTAGTTTCTTTACTTCTTTTTCAAACTCATCAAGATATTCAATTCTACCAGGCATTGAATGTAAGTAGATTTTCCCGAAAGTACTATTCTGATTTAACTGTCTTATTTTCACCTTATTACTCCCTCTATTTTTAATACAGTCCCATACTTACATAATGCTTCTCACTCTTTGGAAAGGGATCATTTTCCTCTGACCATCCTTCCAGTTTTAAATCTGATATAATATGCATCCTGGCCGCCAAAGCTGCTTCTTTACCAAATAACTTTTCAACTTCTTTAATCCCCTGCAAATGATGCCGGACTTTCCTATGCTTCATTCCATATTTTTCTGAATGAGCAAATTTATCCAGCCAACGGTGGACTTCCTCAAAAGGTTTTCCAAGTTTCATAACTGATTCTTTGCAGTGTTCTTCAAATGTCATATAACATCCTCGTTCTCATTAACATAACTTTTATTATCAAATATTGAATCCCCTAAAAGAACTATATGACCCATATTTATTTCCCCCTTTAATAGTTTAAAACGTATAGACTGTATACTTTAAAATTGCATTAGAACATGCAGTAATAGACATATAATGTCCGATGTTAATTTTTATTTTTCCAAGTCAGCAAGCATAGTTTCAAATGAGATAAATTCTAAGTCTTCAGGTATTTCCCGTCTAGGTAGTTCTCTTATTTCATGAAAGAATTTTCTAAATGGTGTTATGCCATAGATATTTGTTTTACAGCCTTCACATGTTCCCCATCCACCCCCTGCTCCCGATAATGGTGATCCTCCTGCATTTGTAATATAGACAGGACCTCCGCATTGAGGACATTCATTTTTCCATCTATTATCTTTCCATAATTGAAGCAATTCTCCAATGTACAATTCAAATCTTCCTATACTGATATACGCAGTTCCGAAATACGAATCATAAGCAGGACAAAAGTAATATTTATCTGTATTCATTATTTCTTCATATTTACTGTATAAAAAAGGTAGGTTTTTGATAACAGAGAGATAGAAATCTTTTTTTACATTAGTTAATTTTTTATACTCCTGTTTTTCTTTTTCTTTTAGCTCAAGCAATATCTGTTCCTGATCCAGTTTAGCTATTTTGAGATCCTTATCTGAAGCACTGTAAATTTCTATTAAACTGCTGTTATAGCCTTGAAAGGATTTTGAATTTTCTTCTATGTCTGTAAGATTTATCACAGTTTTACTGATATTCTTAAAACCAAGCTTTCTTGCCACATCCAATTTAGTAAGGTTCTTTTTCAACCTCTGTCCCTTCATGTAATCGCCAATAATATTAACTTTTAAGGAATCAGATTTTTTATTCTCAGGTGCTGAAGAAGATGAAAGGATCAGCTTGTTATCATCATTTAGAATGAAATGAAAGTTTAGCATAATGTTGCTCCTTGTTTAGCAGTTTTAACGTCCTGCAAGTTAGAAATAAATCAGACGTTTAATAGTTATAATTTGAGTATAGACCAAGGTGTAGGACAAAACTTGTCCTATGTTAGCTTTTATTTTCTTTTATCATACGTATTAGTCGCTGAATAATAGGCCCCAGAGATGGTTCTGATTGAAGTTTACTTTCAACCCTCTGTATTTGATCAATTGTGATATTCCCCTGAATGTTACCAACAAATGCATCTTTTAACAGCTCTTTTGCTTTAGGCAATGTTATCTTCCTATTAAATAATTCTCCATAAGCTATAATTTTTGTAAAAGAGGCTTCAAGGTCTCTTACATTTGTTGATACATTTTGACAAATAAAATCAATAATTTCGTCTGATAAAAGCTCTCAGTTCATTATATTTCAAGATTTTCATCATAATCTTTGGAATAATTACTTATCTCGTAAGCTATAGTCTGTTTTAGTTTAATCCAGTCATCATTTTTTATATTATTTTTTGGTTTTCTTCTTCTTGATTTTCCCATTTGTTTAAATCTTCTCATGTGTAGAATATAACAGGACAAGTAGGACACAATATGTCCTACTTATTTATTTATTAATAATTTTCAGTGCAAACCGGTTAAATAAATTCAATACAAAAAAGTATTGTATCCAGACAAATAATACGATTAAAATTTGATTCCTCTAGAGTATAAACCTGAACATCATCATTATCAGCTCCAACTCTTTCCTCAGGAATATCGCATCGATTAATTTCATCTCTCAGGTAGTATATTAGTTCATCTACATTTGAAAAATTGTCTTCCTGAATTAACTGAAGGATATCATCAAAAATCTTAAAATCATCATAGTAATCCTTAAGACATGCAAGTTCATTGGCTTCATTCCCACTAAGTGATTTATCAATTTCTCTCTTTTCCAATACAAAAATTCGATTTACTCTTTTCTCTTTTTCTTCCTCAATTAAACTACAAATATACTTCTTGTCCATTCTTACCCCTTCTATAACTTAAATTTCACCAATTGATAGAAGTTACAGAATGTCTATTTTTCAAGAAGTATCTCTACCCAAATTCTCAAATTTCGTAAACTTTGGAATAAATACAATTGGTATATTCATCTCTTTGGCAAGTAACTTTATAGATCGTGATATTTCAGCTAAGTGTTCATGTCTGGATATTTCACACTCACTTTCTGTTTCAATAAGACGATTCAGAAGAGCTCTACCCGTCATTTCCAAGGTAAAAAACCCGACAGGTATCTTATTTTTAATAGCTATATTTGAAGCAATTGTAAGAGCTAACGCAGTTTTTCCTACTGATGGCTGGGCTCCTATTACAATAAATTCAGAGTTTTGAAAACCGCTTGTTATATAATCAAGTTCAGCAAATCCAGTTGAAATCCCGGTACAACTTTCTTTTCTATGATAGAGTTGTTCTATTGTAGAAATTGCATCTGGAATAATTTCCTTTGCAGCCAAATAGGATCTTCTTTGAGGACCATCTGTCTCTGTGGGTAATATATTTTTCTTGTCCATTATAGTCTCCTCCACCAGACTATAAACACTATCATAGGACAAAGAATGTCCTATATTGAAATTTTCTGTCAACTACTATTAATAATATCTGCTTTTAGTTTCAGTAAACCATTCTTTGGCTTTTTGCCTTAATTCTTCAGGTTCGAGAATTTCTGCATCCGGCCCCCACTGAGAAACCCAGTAGAGAGTCTGGGACTGCTGATTACTTGTATACCGAAGAATAATACTGCCATCGGTTAGTTCTTCTATTTCCTGATTTGGATGCCAGGAACGCTCTTTTATTACGGAAGAGGTTGGATGGTAGAATTTTATAGCAATATTTACTTTATCTTCAGTAGCGAAAACACCAAATGAAGGATCTATGTAATCTTCCGGATGAAAATCTTTAGGATATGTAAATTTATCTTTATGAACTTTACAGGTTCTCATTCTTGTAAGCGCATAGACACGTATTTTATTATCTCTATGTGACCTGCTTAGAAGATACCATTCTCCCTTCTGCCCAACAAGATGATAGGGATCAAGCTTACGGAAAACTGGTTTTTCTTGTCCAGGTGCCTGATATTTTATTTCCAGACAACGACCTTTCTCAATACCTTCCTGGACACTCAACCATATTTTATTATTTATTTCTGTAACAGGTTCCGGAATAACAGAAAAATTGGATGCAAGTTCCCTGGAGTGGATACTCACTTTATCTGGAAGGAGCCTTTTTAAACCATCAAAAATATCATGAAGGCGTTCGTAAAAAGGGCTGTTTCGATAGCTGCTTAGAACCCTGTCTATGACAAGGAGGGATAATACATCAGCTTCAGTCAGCTTCATTGCAGGAAGATTAAAAGTTTCATCACTGTAGTAATATCCCTTTTTGCTCGCATCATACTCTATGGGAGCATTCTGATTTTTCAACCATTCAATATCCCTACTGAATGTTTTTGTTGAGAAATCGTCTCCGGAAATAGAAAGATAATCTTCTGCAAGTGTTTTGGTTGAAGGGTAATCTTTTTTATATTTAAGACGCCTATCAATAAATGCGACCCGTTGGCTTTGTGCTAAATAACTCATGTTTAAACTATATAGCAGGGAATAGAGTTGTCAAGGAGAATTCTAATCCCCATCTACATTTTCCAGATCTTCACGATAATCCAACATTTCTGAAATATTAATTGGATCACGTGCACAATGAAACAGTCCAAATACAACTACTTCAAAACCTATGACACGATAATATATAGAATAAGGAAATCTTCTTAAAAGACGACGACGGAATTCGCCATAAATTTCAGGATAAAGAAAAGGATATCTTGGTAACTCTTCAGAACAAGCATAAAATAATCTTATAAAATCTTCCCCGAGTCCAGGTGCTTTTTGTTCGTACCAGGTAAATCCAGTAAGAATATCTTCTTCCAATTCCGGTAAAAAGCGTAGACTATAATTCATTTTCTCTTTTGGATTCTATTTTGAAGTTGCTCAAGTGTTAATAAATTACCTGGAGCTGCCTGATACCTTCTATTTCTCTTTTCTAACTCGTTTATATGACTTTGAGGAATAAAAACTTGAGAATCATCTACAGAAATATTATCCCACAAATCTTCAACAAAAAGGATCTTCTCGGAAATACTTAAGTCAGCTATTTCTGGAATATCATGTACTTTCATACTAATCTCCAATACCATGCCTTTTAGACCGGTAAAAATATAACTTCTACTCAATATTATAGAGATTTATCCCTACTTCCACAAGAACCCCATCCCCAGGCAAATTAAGCCACAATCCAAGAACAGGCTTATGGCCTTTCACTTCCATAGCTTTCTTATACAAAGAAAGCTGCCCAACATATTTCTCTGCAAATTCTTCAAAATTATCAACTGAATCTTTAGTTAGCTTGTGATCAATAATATGATAACCATCTTTTGTCTCAACAAGAAGATCCAGACGGGCATCAATTAGTTGCCCATTATCAACGGCAGAAGAAACTGCAAGCTCTGTGTGTAAAATAGCTTCCGGCCATAATTCTAAAATAAGTGTTCTTAAGGAAAGTATCGATTTCTTAAGTTCTAGCGGATAGTTAATTTCTCCAGTATATTCCGAATTGTTGGCAAAAAAAGCAAAGGCATTGTGATAAGTAATTCCAAGTTCCCTTGGGTCATCAGTATTTTTAGGAGCCCACTTGAGTGGATACTCATGCTTACTCACAATTTTAACCGATAACGTTGCAGAGTTTTCTTTCTCTATCATCGATGGCCTAAGAACAGCTGGTAAATATTCAGAAGATCCGTCACCAGGTTTAAACCAGTGGATTGGTTTTGTAACCCTGGAAAAAGCTTCTCCTTCCGGTTCTGATGGAATACTGAATGCATAGGGAATGATAGTCCCGTTGGGTAGGGTAAGTGAATCATCCTCAGGATGAAAATCTTTGAACAATGCAGCCCCTGTATTCCCAAGGCTGGTGTACCCGGCATTTGAAGGAACTCTTTTTATTTTATGCGGAATAACCAATAGATCTCTGGCTCTGGTGCAACCCACATATAAAAGCCTTCGCTCTTCTTTTATCGCTCTCGTTTCAAGAATTTCGGTAAAGGGATCTTGTGAAATATCAATAGAGTCTATCTTTTTTTGAGCACCAAAAGCCCAGGGCCAAAAACGTATCCAGGCACCAACCAATGGGTTGTCAAGATCAATTTTCTCTGCCGAAACAGCTTTAACTGTTTTCCAAACAGCATTTCTTATATCCTTCCAGCTTTCATGACAAACAACAACAGGCCATTCCAGCCCCTTGGCTTTGTGCCAGGTTGTAACTGTAATACCTTCTGCAGAAGATGAAGGAAGTTCATCATCTCCCTTCTTTCCTTCCAGCCATAGAATAAGACCAGCCAGACTGGAGGAGGCTCCTATGGTATCCTCTTCATATTCTGCTACCATGGAACGAACAGCTTCCAGGTTGGCCATTCTTTCCCTGGCTCTTCCTTTTTCAGGAACCCAGCTTAAAATATGATTATCAAGACTGTACCGGGCAAGAACAGCATCCACCAGAGCAAAAGGACTAAGTTCAGCGACAAGTGGTCTAAGATTTTCCAGGGATGCAAGGAGAGGGTTATAATTTTCCCCTGTGCATCTCCAAAGACCCCAGTCACCTTCTTTATTGGCAATATAATCTAATCGTTCAACCAGCCAGTCTTCAGGAGACAGCCCTTCTGTTAAACCTAAAATTTCTGCACTGGCAAGGGTATCATTCTGATCATTTAACCGGCGAAGGCAGGCCATTATCAAAGTCCCTTCGGGTGTAGACAGCAGTCCTTTGCCGCTGGTTTTCAAGGAAATATTTGCTTTACGACAGAACTGCCGAACTGCTTCACTCGTTTTATTTGTCCGGCATAGAACAGCAATATCATTGAAAGATACAGGTCTAAGTTTATCCTCATCCTCGTCAAATACCTGAACATCAGTTTTAAAAAGCTCCTTTATTCCACCTACAAGAGAAGCATTCTGCTTATCAACATTACCATCAAGCTGCCAATGCATGAAGGCAGCTCCAGGGATCTCCTGTCGTACAGGCTCAAGAATTATTCTTTCTTCGGTGAGTTCATCTGCAAAAGCGTCCCCAAACATTTGATTACAAAGCCCAACTAAAGACGGCCTTGAACGGTAGGACTTATCAAGTGTTTGAATATTAGTTCCCTGTTTTTCAAACTCATTAAGAATACCTTCCATCAGGGCAGAATCGCTTCCACGGAATCCATAGATTGACTGTTTAACATCACCAATCCAGTATGTTTTTTCTGCAAGCCCGGAGAGTTTTAAAAAGAGAGCTAATTGAATAGGACTAGTATCCTGAAACTCATCCACAAGAAGCAGATCAAGTTTCTCCTTTATCTTTTCCTTCACACCCTCATTCTCCAGTAAATGGTAAAAAAGAACCTCCTGATCAGTAAAATCAATTAAACCAGCCATAGCTTTTGTCTCAGCAAACTTTTCCATAACTCTTTCTGCCGAACCAAAAAGGAGTTCCAAATAACGCTCAATATCCCTATGGAACCCAGGATGTGTTTTCCATGATCCAGCAGCTTGACTTATTTTATCAGGCCAATCCTCACAGTTCTTTCCTGCACCACCTTTTTCAAGCTTAATCCAACTATCCCAGGAGGTTTTTCCTTTTTTCAACTTATTATTAAAATCTTCGCAGAAAGAGATAAAATTCTCCGTTTTTTTTAGGAACTTTATTTCCTGAAAATCTTTCATTGCAGGAATAGCATCTTCAAGAAGATCAAGCAGAGGTTGATCTGCGTTTACAAGAGGAGATCCTATACAGGCAAGAAGATCATTACTATTTTTTACAGCCATCTCCGGCAGAAGTTCTGGTTTTATATCATAAGATCTGGCAGAATTAATTATTGCTCCAAGCTGGGACAGCCATTGAGAATCGTCATTTTTTGTAATTCCAAATCTCCCTTCAAGTAAATTAAACTCAGAAATAAGCTCTTCTTCCAGAAAACTACCTGTGGTTTTCTTTAATAAACCCTCAGCCAGGGTTTCATCACAGACTTTTAGATTGGGGCTTAGTCCCGCCTCAAATGCAAAATCAGAAAGCATACTTCCACAAATTCCATTTACAGTTCCAATTTTGACAGAACTCGCTAATTCAGCCTTTTCAAAATTACCATCTTCCAGAAATTTTTGTTTTACTCTATTCCGAATCTCTTCTGCAGCTTTAACTGTAAAGGTTGTAGCCAGAATATTTTCAGGGGGAGTTCCATTTTCGATAGCTTCTGATATTAACTCAATTAGAGTATATGTTTTACCGGAACCAGCTCCGGCACTTATAAAGGTAATATTCATGCTTCATCCCTCCAGCCGTAAAGGGTTAAATAGGGATCATAATTATCAAAAGGCTTCTCTACAGGAAGCCCATCTTCCGGAGGAAGAAGGAGTTCATTCTCTTCAGGCTCCAATAATTCAGATACAGTAGATGATACTATCTCTACAAGACCTTCTTTAAGTTGGGCTTTGCGCCAGAGAGTGCTTGTTTTTATCATTGAAAGACGATCATTATGACTGCTTTCAGATTGAACATATCTGGAACCTGGGAAAAAATCAGGCTGCCGTGTTATCAGGATCTCTTTTGGAAATAACCAGTATGCAGTTTCCGGTAATTGTCCAAAGGTCTGTTTGTAGAGTTCGGCATACAAGGTAAGCTGAATATCCGTATCCTGTTCAAGTTTCTTTTGGTATCCACTAAGCCAGGTAGAATATTTCATATCGATAATACCTGCACTGCCGTCATTTTTCTCAAAAGAAAGATCTGCCTTCCCAAAAAAAGAGGCATTAAAACATTTACCACTTACGGGTACTTCCATTTTTATCTTCACAGCTCCAGCCTCTTTCAGATTGTGACACAGAACTCTGATAGAACTTTTTAGATTATTACTAAAACCGATCCTTTCCTGTACAGCTGTTGTTTCCAGATACGGATAGGCAAAATTCTCTAAAAATCCTGGAAAGGTCTTATCAAACCATTGCAGAAAATCAGCCTCACCCAAATCCAGAGCTCCATCACCATAATCAATAAACAATTGTTCCACCATTCCATGAGCACAGGTTCCAGTAAAGGTAGTAAGTTCAGGCAGAGAAAGGATTGTTCCTGTTTTAATATAAGCCTTTTTTTCCAGAAGCCATTGGGCAGGTCGACCTATAAAGGTATTAGTCTGGGAATAAGATGTTCTCCAGTCTAATCCTGGGGATATGTCTTTGGGAATATTCCAGCTGCCCTTTATAAGGGGTAAAGGTATTTTTAAAACTTCTTTGGTATTTACAGAACTATCTGTAAAAACCAGTTCTTCAATATTTTTATAAACAACAGGAAGAGTGATATTTCCATAACGAAGGAGCATCGTGGCAGGCGACAGTTCGTTTCGTCCAGAGGGTACAACTATAATAATTTTATCCTTTGTCCTGGTTAAAACCCTACGGGCTAAGCGGGATGATCTGGAACTGCTGATATCAGAAGATTGAAACTGGCAGTTATTTGCTTCCAGCAGAGACTTCTGTGCCACGGACCATGGCCAATCGAACCTTGCAGCTCTATTCTGCGGGCTAAACCATACAAGTGTATCTATGTCCTCAAAAATAGCTCCAGGACTGCTCCATGGCCTCCTCGCTCCGGCTTCCCATTTATTCAGAGGATTACCAGTTGCTGTTCCAGAGGCAAGAGAAAGAATCTCTTCCAATAGACTCCAGGGTAATTCATTATACGAATCTCCAAGAAGTGGAAGAGTCCTGCAGAAAAGGGATGCCTGGGCAAGGGCTGTATCGTAGTGCTTATTACGTGATTTTCTTAAAAAAGCAATTACACGTTCTGCAGTATTTATAGCTGTCTGTTTTGAAAAGATCTGTTCCTGCTGTTTTATTTTTGGAATCCAGGAGTCAACAAACCCTTCCAGTTCTGACTCATCCTTATCCCATTTCTTCCAAAGTTTCTTGGATTCTTCGATGCCATCCTTCCAGGCATTACCATATATTCCACCTGAATTGGCAACAGATTCGGCTAATTTATACCTGATACCTCCCAGGGGACAAACAGGTAAGGACAAAAATGCCAGTAAACTGGTCATATCAAGTGGTTCTTTCTGAAGGCTTAGAGCAAGGGGTAGTATTTGTGATGCAGAATCATTCGAACTACTTTCTCTGGCACCTGTTTCCGGGTTGCCGTATGTACTTAAAATTTCATCCCGCAAATTTCCTTCAGCTTCAAGAATGAAATGTGGATTTGATTGATTGTTATCTATTAGTTGGGATAAATAACGCAAGGCTGTTACAGCAGAATCATACTCCAAAATATAAGCTTCTTTTAACTTACTCTTGTTGCCAGTTTCTGCTGGATTCCAATTATAAATCTGCTTGATACAGGAGAGTTTCTTAAAAACTCTTTGCCAGGCAGTAGGCCAGTCATCCAGATTATCGATAAATTCAAGTCTTTTAAGGGTGATATGAATACCTTTGTCCAGTACAGTAGAAAGTTCAAGAAGTCTTCTTCCGATACCCAGACTAACTCTGTTCCTTGAAGCCTTATCCAATGCAGCAAGCTCAAGTATAGGTGAAATAGATTCCTTTGGGGAATCAGCAGTCTGATCTATTTCACCACTCCATCCCTGAAGATACCAGGTATCTATCCATTCCAGCATTCTTTTTGCAGAGGCAAATGGAGCTTTCTCCCATGAATCGGCATAGAATGGGAAACTTCCTTTATTCTCTTTTAGAACAGCCATAAAGGAAGCTATTCGCTCAATTTGCGAGTTTTGGACTGGTATAATCCCACTGTGAATTTCCAGAAAATCGAGAAATGCCTTTGGACCCATTCTATTTACATATAAAGGATCATCTCCCTGAACAGGAGCTCCGTCAAAATCAATTCCAAGTATTATTGTTCGTTCGTTTTTTATCATAACTGATTCTACACCTCTAAAATAATAATTGCCAATCATAAAAAATACTTTGATGTCCTGTTCAATATTATAAACCTATATTTTCAAATAAATAAAAGCTCTCATATTGGGTTGAAATTGTTTTGGTTTTTGTATCCCAATATAGAGGGATTAAATCTGATAGTTTTTTTCTACCTATTACAATGCTTTTATTATGAATTGTTCTGGAGCTGAATAATCTATCCAGGCACATAGTTATATTGAAGAGTTTTCGGAGTTTATTACTTTTCTGTTTCAAATTTATTAGTTCTGGTTCTTTATCTATAGCTAGCTGCATTGGTAAATAAAAGTTTGAAGGGAAATATTTTAAAATTAGATTTTTATCCTTATCTGGCACATCCAGTAATTCTGCAATATCCATCATTACAGATTTTGTATCTCTAAAAGTAAATTTAACAGTATTACAAACATATTCCTGATCATATTGTTCAATATTTTTAATTCCCATCTGTGTTGATAATAAATTATCAGGGAATTCATGTTCCAGTAAATCATTCATAAGATTACACTTTTCTGCAATTATTAATGTATTTGAAAGAGCCTCGGGCATATCAGAGAAAACTGAGACCATATCTTCCCGGGATTTAATATAATATTCAGAGTACCCAGGTTGATCCTTATATTGTTCATCATACTTTTGGACATTTGCCAGACATCTTTGAACATACTGCGCTTCAGCATCTTCTTTATTTAGATAGTAAGTATTATTTGCAGCTACAATGGGAATACCTGTTTTCTTTGAAAGTTGTACTATGTGTTTATTAACTACTTTTTCTTCAGGTGTCCCATGATCTTCAACTTCCAGATAAAAATTATCTTTTCCAATTATTTCCTGATACTCAAGAGCCGCCTTTTCTGCTTTTTCTGTATCTCCAGAAAGTAGAAAGCTGGAGATTTCTCCTTTTATACCTGCAGAAAGGCAGATAAGGCCATGGGAATGGGTACGAAGATATTCGATACCAACTACAGGTTTGTGTTTCTCAGTTTTTATATATCCATAACTGGACAGTTTTATAAGATTTTTGTACCCTTCATAGTTTTTTACCAGCAGAACAAGATTAGTATATTCATTTGAATCTTTTTTTATCTGTAATTCACAACCAACAATTGGGTTTATTCCATAAGCTTCACAGTTCATTAAAAAGATCGGGACACCTGACATGTTACTATGATCAGTAATGGCTATATGTTTCATCTCTAATTTTACTGCATGTTCGACGAGAGCTCTTACCCGTGATATTCCTTTCATTAATGAATATTGTGTGTGGTTGTGCAGATGGACAAAGTTCCTTTTAGTAGTTTTTTTCATACCCTGTATTCTCCACCGGACTCTATATTATCACTGTGTATAATTTGGAATTCTTCCGGATAATGTGCTTTAAGATATGCAGTTTTGTAAGCAAGCATGGTATATGCAGCCGCATGAGATTTATTAAAACCATAGCCTGCAAAAGGTACCAGCATTTCAAATATATCTTCGGCTTTTTTTGTGGTGAATCCTTTTAACACTGCCCCTTCAAGAAACTCAATTTTCATTTTGTCCATCTCTCTGACTTTCTTTTTCCCCATAGCCCTTCGCAGAATATCTGCTTTACCCAGTGAAAACCCACCAATAATCTGAGCAATTCTCATTACCTGTTCCTGATATACAATTACTCCATAGGTTGATTTTAGAATATCTTCAAGACTGGTATCAGGATATTTAATCATCTTTTGATTATTTTTATATTCTATAAATGTAGGAATAAACTGTATAGGTCCTGGACGGTAGAGTGCATTTAGAGCCATAAGATCCTCTATTGAGTCAGGATTTAACTGCTTGAGATTATCCCGCATTCCAGAACTTGAAAACTGAATTATATTCTTTGTATTTCCTTTACGAAAAATATCTAATGTTTCCTCATCATCTATTGGTATTTGACTGATTTCAAAATCAGGATATTTTTTCTTTATCAATACTTCAATTTTTTTGTTATCTGTTAGTATGCGTAATCCTAAAAAATCAAATTGTACCAACCCGCAATCTTCCAGTAAGTTCATGGTATATTGAGTTACTATGGATTCTGTTTTTGGATCCTTATAAAGTGCTGTGTAATCAGTCAATTTAGTTCTACTTATAACAATCCCAGCGGAATGGGTAGCACTATGTCTAATAAGATCCTCCAGACTCTTTGTTGTATCAATAAGTTCTTTATATATTGCTCCTTTTTGCTCAAGCTCTTTTAATTCAGGTTCACGATCCATTGCTCTTTCAATTGTCATTCTATACTCGGGTGGAATTAGTCTTGAAATTTGAGCAGCTTCTGTAGAGGAAAACCCGAGTACACCTGCAACATCCCGTATAGCTCCTTTGCCCATTAATGTTCCAAAAGCTATTATCCGGCAAACCCTGTCACTGCCGTATTTTTGTGTAACATAGTCAATTACTTCCTGTCGCCTGTTAAAACAGAAATCTATATCGAAGACAGGCATTGATATTCGCTCAGGGTTTATAAAACGTTCAAATAGAAGACCGTATTCAAGGGGATCTATATCCGTAATCCCAAGAACATATGCAACCAGAGAACTTGCACTGGGACCTCTGCCAGGTCCTACCGGAATATCATTCTCTCTTGCATAGTTCACATAGTCCCACACAATTAAAAAATACTCTGTAAATCCCATACATATTATTATATCCAGCTCATAATCAGCACGATTTTTTACTTCATCTGTGATTTCAGAATATCTTGCAGAAAGTCCTTTATGTGTCAGAAAACGTAGATAACTCTCTGAATTATCAAATTCTTCAGGTATAGGATAATCCGGGAGGAGGGGTCCAGGAAGTGCTATTTGAAGATTACAACTTTCGGCAATTTTTATTGTATTTGAAATGGCTTCAGGAATGTCCTTAAAGATCTTAGACATACCCTCTTCTGTTTTCATATAGTATTCACCATTTGAAAATCTACTTAAGATTACACCAGCTTTTTTCTGTTCCATTCTGATGGAGAAAAGAATATCCCTGGCTTTTGCATCTTCCCTATCCGGGTAGTGGGTGTTATTTGTGGCTACTAAAGGTATGCCAGTTTCTTTTGAAAGCTTTATAAGCTGTTCGTTTATAATTTTTTGTTCAGGTTTACCATGATCCTGTAGTTCCAGATAGAAGTTGTCTTTTCCAAAGATGCTCTGATAGTGTTCAGCTCTCTTTTGTACTTCTTTGTATTGATTATTAAGGGTCTCTTCGTTCTGGCATGATGATATACATATTAGATCAGAGCTATATTGTATAAGGGATTCATCATCTATAATGGGTTTGTAATGGAAACCTTCTGTACAAGCTTTAGAAGAGAGAAGCATTAGGTTTTTATAGCCTGTATAGTTTTTTGCAAGGAGAATTAGATGGGTTCTACTTTTGTTTCCAAAAGCAACTTCGAATGAACATCCTATAATCGGGATAATATCATTTGCCTTACATTCCCTATAAAAATGAAGAGCTCCGAACAGGGTCCCATTATCTGTAATAGCCAGATGTTTCATTCCTAAGTTCTTTGCTTTTTCAACCATTCCTCTAATACTGGACATACCATTTGGGAGGGAATATTCACTGTGATTATGAAGGTGGATAAAATCTTTTTTTACTGGTTTCATTTTTATGGATCCTTTCTGTGCCTGGTTTTTAGTATTATAAGCACAGGAGTAGGACATAAAGTGTCTATGTCTATTTTTTTGAATGTATTTTTCTCAATATTCAGAAAAAATCCACTTATATGTAATTCTTTCATATAAGTATTTTTTCTATCATTTATTTATCAACGGATTCAGATTAATCATTTTAATTTATATTTGTATCAATACGTTTCATCTCTTTTAGAAAACACTCTTTATTATCTAATCTCAATAAAGATGTTGGTACAACCATTCCTATGG
>JAQIBN010000243.1 GCA_027859095.1 Spirochaetia bacterium
TACGACTCCCCTTTCTTGCAGCCCCCTCCCCATAGACTCCGATACCAAAAAGATCCAGCATAAGAGCGGCTCCCGCAGAAGGAGTGTAGGCATCGCTGCCTTCAGTATTGTCATAATCCCATAATCCAGCCAGTTTCAGTTCCATTCCTGGAAGATTCAGGGTCATCTCAGCACCAGCTTTTACTTCTTCATAATCAAGACCGGCTGAAAGAAGATCCTGCGGAACCAGGGCATATAACTTCAATGCCGCAGAATTGCCAAGATAGGATCTTAGAGCAAAGGCATCCACGCCGCGAAGGGCTGCATCCGGGTCTGCAGGGTTCTTCAGGGGGTTGGCAAAGTCGATAGGGTTCCATCCATATCCATAACCCGTAAGCATGCTCTGCCGCCCTATTTCCATTGAGATGTTATTAGTTAGATAAACATTTGCAGAAAGTCGCATAAGATCGAAAGCATAGAGTTCATTTCCAAGTACATCCAGGAACTCATTCATGGAGAACCATGCTGAAAAGCTTGTTTTATCATCCCCTGCATCCAGTTTTGCTATAAGTGAGGGCATCATTGCAATATCCTCAATTTCCATAATATTATCAGGGTTTATCAGACTGTTATATCCATCTGATTCAGGAATATTGGCGAAAATGTTAATATCCGCAGAACCTGAAAAATTGGCCTGGGAAAATACCGGTAGCGGGATAATTGCTGCAATAAGAACTAAAAATACTATCTTTTTCATAACTACCCTCCTACCTTATACTCTCAAGATAACCGGTTGTAAAAAACCTGTCCTGAACCTTGCTGCTATCAATTTCAAAAACATCAACTATTACCTCTGTTGAAGAAGGTTTTATATGATTCTCCATAATATAGCGAAAGGGATAATCCGTACCGTTAACAGTCTTGTAATCATAAAATTTCATACTCTTTATATTTGCATTGCTTTCGAAATACTCAATTTTTATATATCTGTAGGTATCTTTAGTAATGTATACAACCATCTTCTCATAGGGAGCATCAGCATGTTGGGATATGAGTTCAATCTTGTAACAATTTTCACCTTCAACTGACTCCTCCCCTACCAGTTTGGGAGTGTAATTATCTGCAAGCCCCTGTCCTCCGTCCCCCATATCCGCATAGGAGAAATCACTCCCTCCGGCGGAGTTCTTCTTTGCAGAGCTGCTCATCTTACGTGTTCTTCCGGTAGATCCGAATCTTATCCATAAATCATCCTCAATCATTAGATTCGCTGTACCTTTCATCCGCCTGGGAGCCGTATATATGGAAAGAGAATATGTCTTACCGGCATTCTCCATAGTATAACTCTCAATTTCCTGTACAGGCTGAGCTTCCCCGGATTTAAAGACAGTCATCCTGCTGATACTGTAAACTCTGTCTCCCTGAAAAGCCTCATCTGCTCTGTCAACAATTTCCTGAGCTGTCTGTGCTGATAATGATCCTATGCAAAATGCAAATAATAAAAGTGCAGCAATAAATATTTTGTTCATTTTTTCCCCCTATATAATGAAATGAAGAGTAATTCATTTCATTATGTTGGTTATTTGTCATTTTTATCATTCCTCCTATAATTCGCTTTCGAGCACTTTCCTTTATTCCCTGGATACAGCAGGTTTGCTAATATCCAGCTCTCAGGAAAGTCTCTGTCGCTAAATGATAAAAATGAAGAGTAATTCATTTCATTATGTTGGTTATTTGTCATTTTTATCATTCCATGGTTTTATATTCCAACCGAATTTTTCTGTGACAATTATTAATACTGCAGGATGAAAGAGCACAGAGAAGAGAAAAGCAATAGCCATTGCCAGAGAAAGTACAATACCGGTACTTCTCATTGCCCGCATAACAGAAGGAATAAAAGAGGCAAAACCAAAAACGGTGGTAAGGGTTGTTAAAAGAAGAGCTGTTCCTGTTCTGGAAATTACCAGAGCCATTTTACCCTTTCCTTCTTTTAAATACCTGTGGTTAATATGAACTGCATCATCAATTCCTATACCAATAAGAAGGGGTACAACAATAATATTGATAAAATCAAATTTTATTCCTGTCAGTGCCATAATTCCAAACAGAGTTATAAATGAACCTAAAAGAGGGAGCATTGTAAGTACTGTAAGTTTTATATTCTTAAAATCTACTAAAAGAATCAGGAACACAACAATAAGTGCCAATATTGATGCACTCCTCCCATCCTGCTGAGCCATTATATTTAACTGGTCTGCTACAAGTATCATACCTGTTCCTTTATCAGTCACTGAATTTACCTGACTGGTAAAAATATCCCTGTATTCCCCCTCCCAGGGATTCTGTGTCGGGCTTATGGAAATAAGAAAAGATTTTCCATCTTTAGATATAAGAGAATCTCTTATATTCGAAGGAAGCATATCCGGAGTAATTTTACCCCTGGAAGCCATGGTTCTGATTTTCTGATTCATTTTTTTATAAACAGAACTCTGAAGTGCTTCTATAGCCGGAAAAGAACCTGCAGCAGGATTATCCTCTAATAAAGTAAAAAGCCTGTCAAAACTTGTATCTTTTATTTTTACTCCATCATTATCAATTCCTGTAATCTCTCCAAGGGTATTTACCAGCCTGTCCATATTGCCAAGGTAGGCCATATCGCCCATCTCTATAAGATTAGTTTCCAGCCTGTAGAGTTCGTCAAGAAGACCTTCACTGTTAACATCTGCTGCAAGGACATTACCGTCCAGTTCATGGGTAAACTCACCTAAAAAATCGCCTCTCTCCACATACTCCTTATCACTCACATAATAATCCGCTGGGGATTCTACAGACCTTACAGAAGAAAGTTTATCAATTTTATCTGTTAGATCCCGAACCTCATTTATATTCGAAGAGATAATGAGAAGTCCATCCGGTGCCATGCCGAATTCTTTTACCATTGCATCATTAAGATGAACCGACTCAAGTCCCTTTGCCTCCATCTTTAGAATATTATCCTGAATACCAACATCTCCTGCTTTAAAAGATAAGAAAATAACAATGAGCAACATTACTATAGCAATGGAAAAAGGAGCTTTTACAAGAAGCTTCCCAATGCCTGAAGCTGCATCAGATTTAATTTTTACTTTTGAGAAAATCCGATGGTCAATTTTACCACTTTTTATTAAACGATGTTCCCTATAGGCAAGAAGAGGAGGAATAATAATAATCATTGCCGCTAGTTCACTTATAATTCCTAGACCAGCGACAACTCCTAATTCTTTTATTATACCTGTCTTGGCAATAGTAAGCGTAAAAAAGGCTGCAGCAGTTGTAAGGGCTCCAGTTATAATTCCAGCCCCACTTTTTATCAGTGAAGTTTCAACAGCAGACTTAAAATCTAAACCTCCGTCCCTCTCCTGAATATACCCGGTAAGAAGATGAATAGCATAATCAATACCCAATCCAAGCAATGCGACAATATACATTGCAGTCATAATGTTTAGCCTATTTATGATCAACCCACTTAAACCAAGAGTCCATAAGATACCGGTAACAAGAGGTATTCCTGAGATCAAAGGGACGGAAAACATTCTGAAAGCAAGGACAAGTAGTCCTAGAATAAGAATAAGTGCAAGAATTGAGGAAATAACAAGACCCTGACCAGAAGTTACCATTTCATCTCTTCCAACTGCCATAATACCTGTCAGACCTGCATTGATCCCCCTATCTGAAGCCGCTTTCTTAGCAACCATTTCTATTGTATCAACTCCTGGCTGCAGCATATTAATATCATTCATATTAAAGGTAGGCTGTACAATCATAAGTCCCATTCTGTTGTCATTACTCATTATATACGGATCACCGAACATATAAGAATCCAGAACCTCATCCAGTTTGGTATCAGAGATATCCTTTCCTTCGGCAGCATCTTCAATCAGTTTAAGAAGTTCACCCAATCCTTTGAACCTACTGACAGCTTCTGCCTCTTCATCCTCAAGTTTATCGCTGTTCCCTGAATATTCAGCTTCAAAATCATTGTTAATATGCTTTAACAGGGGTACAAGATTAAGGTCTTTATACGATCGCTTTAATCTTTCAAGATCATCTATTTTTGTCAGCATCAAGGCATGTTCTTTAAATATACTCAGATCGACTTTGCCGATTACGCTCGAAATATAAGAATCATAGGTATCCTTTGAATATTCCAAAGTCAATTCATCAATTGTATCCCTGACAGTTTTCTCTGCTATTTTTGGGTCTTCTATCGATCTTCCATCAACAACAACAAGGATACCCGATGCATAGGAAAAATTTTCAGTAATCTCTTTTAAATCCTTTACCTGATTCGATCTGTCAGGAAGCATAGAGTAGAAGGTCATTTCCATTCTCAATCTGGCCAAACCAAATCCCAGGATTACCGTTATTACAAGGGCAATTAAAAGTGCTTTTCCCCAGTTTTCCACTGACCAACGAGCCCATCGGCTTAAGAGCCTCTCTCTGAGATTCAATTTTTGTTCCATTTTGACTCCTTAGATATGCTAATTTCTAATTTTTTTATACACAAATTCTTTCAAGTGAACTTTCTACAAGATCCTTCCCAACAAGACCAAGATCGATTTCAGTTGTAAAACCGGAAACGAGCAGAGTACCCTCTACCATTGCTATAAGTTCAAAAGAAAGTATATTACAGTCAATTTTCTTCCTTATAACACCTTTTGTCTGAAGATCTGTGAATAACACAGTTAGCCCACGCTGCATGCCGCTGTATATATTTATAATCATTTCCCTAACTTCAGGAAATTTCTTAATCCCTTCGAACATCAGATAATAGAAGTTAAAGTAGTTTTGGAAATTTATATTTAGAGATTCTGCTATCATTTCAAGGATATCTTCAAAAGAAAATAAAGCCGTTAGTACTTCCCTAAGACTTGAATCTTCACTAAGAGAACCCATAGAGGATTCCTGCACTTTCTTAAATACAATAAACATGCATTCCATAAAAAGTTCATCCTTACTGTTGAAGTAATGATAGATGCCACCTTTGGTGATACCAATACCCTTTGCTATGGAGTTTAAGGAGACTGACTGATAATCATGATCAATAAAGTACTGAAGGGCCTTAAGAACTATTTTTTCTTTTGTTTCTTTCAAAGTCATCCTTAGAAACATACCTACGGTAGGTTTCTAATAAAATAACACGAGGGGAATGCGATGTCAAGTTTAATTATGCAAAATATGGGAAACTAAAGAATATCAAGTTTATTTTTTTCTTTTAATAATTCAACAGCATCCTTTACCAGCTGACCTTTGCCTTTTTTACAAATTAGAAGAGCTCCATTTTTCTGAACAACAACAAGATCCTCTACTCCGCATAGCACAACAGGAAGATCTGCAAGTACAAAATTATTAGAGGATTCAATATTATAAAATTTCTCACCTTCTTTTATATCCAGTTCAGACATTTCATCCCAGCTGCCAATATCATTCCAAATAAAAGAGGCCGGAACCATAGCAGACCTTCTGCATTTTTCCATTACTCCATAATCAATAGAGTCTTTAGGTGATTCTTTGTACAAAGATGAAGTTATCTCACTTTCCATTATTACAGTAACCCTATCTTTTATACGTGAATTTTGATCTTTACCAATTTCAGAAAATTGTTCTGCAATTAGAGGTGAGCCTTTCTCCAACTCTTCCCAAAACCTGTCTAATTTAAAAACAAACATTCCTGAGTTCCAGAAATAATTTCCTTGTTCTATAAACTCTTCTGCAGTAGATTCACTGGGTTTCTCTTTAAATGAAGATACGCTAAATCCATTTAATTCCTTAGCCCCAGCTTCAATGTATCCATAGCCCGTTGAAGGATAAGTCGGCTTAATTCCAAATGTAACCAAATAATCCTTATCTGCCAGTTTCCCTGCTTCTTCAACATCATTTTTAAAACTGCCAAAAGGTTCTATAAGATGATCTGCAGGAAGAACAAGTACCCGCTCCTGACCTTTGCCCTGTTCTATTAGAAAACTGGAACATGCAGCTATGGCTGGAGCTGTATTTTTAGCAACAGTTTCAGGTAGAATAAAAATACGATCAAGCCCGCTTTCAATTTTATTACATTCTGCAATTATGCCTTCCATTTGATCTTTAAGAGTTATAATAAACACACATACCTCAGAAGAAAGAAGCAATGCTCTCTCTACAGTAAGAAGAATTAATGATTTACCATCCTTCGCTTCTAAAAACTGTTTTGGATTCTTCTTATTAGATGCAGGCCACAAACGTGTTCCTGAGCCCCCTGCCAATATAAAAACATTCTCAATCATTATTATTCTCCTTCTGTATTATAAAATGGATATCCCTCTGATGAATACCCACATAGGGGTTTTCCTACAGTAGTATCCCCCGGGGATTGACCGATTATTAGAGGAGGCATAAAATAAGAGTTAACCCCACAGGGGATTAAATGCAATTGATACTTTATAGAAATACTTAAACAGGAGAGAATATGGCAAAAGGATTTTCACTGGCAATTTACCCTTGGGTATATACAGCAAAAAAAACAGAAACTGATAAATGGGAAGAGATCTATACTCTAAAACCACATAAAACACCAGAAGAAGAAGCTGGCATGGAAGAAAAAGAACTGGAGAAACTTCTTGCTTCAAGAAATTCGTTCTCAGAATTGCCTTTGGTAAATTATACAACTCAATACGGCATGGGTTGTTTTGAAGGAATGAAAGCATATCCGCAAAAAGATGGTTCCATAAAAATATTCAGACCAGATGAAAATGCTGCAAGGTTTGCAAGATCTATGCAAGGCCTGGGAATGCCCCCTTTCCCTGAGGATATTTTTATTAATGCTGCAAAGGAAGTTGTTAAAAAAAATCAGGAAATAGGTTTCTATCCCAAGTACAATTTTGAATGGGAAAAGGATAATTTCCTTTTTGGAGAATCTGTATATCTTCGTCCTTTTTCATACGCCGAACCTGGAATTGGACTGGGAATAAGTCATGAACCCTGGGTTGTTTTTGTTTCAACTCCAGTTGGTGCTTATTTCAAACCAGGAAGTGCAAAAGCAAGAATTTCTAACAGTATAAGAGCTTTTAAAGGTGGCACGGGCTGGATTAAATGTGATTCCAACTATGTAATTCCTATACTGGAAAAGAAAAAAGCTGAAGCTGATGGATTTATGGAAACTATTTTTCTGGATGCAGAAAACCATAAGTATGTGGAAGAAGGATCCTCATGTAATATCTTTTTCCTCCTCAAAAATGGGACTTTGGTAACTCCGGAACTGGAAGATACCATACTTCCAGGAATAACCAGAAAAAGTTTATTAATACTCGCACAGGATATGGGTGTTAAAACTGAAGAACGAAAAATTTCTATTGATGAAGCAATGGCAGATTGCAAAGAATGTTTTGTTACCGGAACAGCTGCAGGTTTGGGATATCTTGAATCGATTACAAAAGATGATAAAACAGCGGTTTTTAACAACGGTAAAATGGGAGAATTATCAATAGAACTGCTGAAAACCCTGAAAGGTATCCAGTATGGCAAGGTAGAAGATAAATACGGGTGGATGCAATCTGTGTAGGAAATGGAAAATAACACCTTAATATCTGCAAAATATAATGTTATTTAAATAAACAAAATGTAGGGGCAGTCTAGAGGATTTGCTTGCAAACCCTCGTGGCTGCCCTGACGTATAAAAAAATATTCCCTGCGTGGCTGCCCTTACGTATATTACGGAGCCAAATATTTAGGGATATCTGCAAATATCTGTAATTCATAATCGGGAATTGGATAGAGCATCTTTCTCTGATTTAAAGAAGCCAAATTTATCATATCTGTACGATTAAGAGTTTCAGGATCCCTTTTTAAATTATCAAAATATTCATTTGACTGCGTAAAGCTAAGCATTGCTGAAGAAAATTTTGAAGGATCACCAGTCCTTTCATAAAGACTAAACAATGTTACTCCCATATTATTATGAGCTTTCATCAAGCTCTCTACAAGTAATCTATGATCTTCTCTTTCATTTATCCGTATTGAAAATTCTCTATTCATTTTCATTTCCAAAAGATCAAGAAGATGACTATAATAACCCTGTGCAGCAAAAAAATCATTTCGTTGGTAAAGAGTATTTGCAGTAGCCTGAAGAAGATTAGTATTTACAGAAAAAGAACCGGCAGAATTATAGAATTCTAATAATGCCTCTCTATAATCACCCCTACGATATTTTATATTTCCTTTATTATAATAAATTTCAGATGAGTAATATCCTTCACTCTCCGAAGTTTCATATAGATTTAATGCATTTTCCGGATTTTCACTTATATAATAGTAAATATGTCCAAGATCAGAATACAGCTCACCATAGACAAGGCTTTTCCCTTTAATAATATTTCTATCTCTGGAATCTTTTAACAATTCTATACCCAGATTATAAACTTCTTCAGACTGAAGGAATTCTCCCTTTTTATAGAAACGTTCTCCCTGTCTTCGTAATGAATCAATATTAATTTCCCGGTTTCTTCTATTTAAATTCTCAATATTTTTAAGATTTGATAAAGTCTTTATTAAAGCCTTATCTTCTTCTTCACCTTCATCAGTCATCTTTAATAATCTTGCTAATTGATAATGTATTTCTGGTATTGTTTCATCTACCCCTTTGGCTCTGAACAACAGTGTTTGCACATCACTTATATCCTGCCGATCTATCTGATATCCTGCGAGTTCTGCATATGCCAGAGGATCTATATCCTGTTCTTTATCAAACTCGAATCTTTTCTTTAGAATCTCAACTTCCTCAGCATTATCAGTTCTAATAAAATATTTTAACATTCTAAACAGAATTTCATTTTCAAGACCATATGTTCCCATAATTTTAGCATAAGCTAGTCTTGCATCTTCATATTTATCATAATCTTCCCAGCCCCATTCCAAATAAATATCACCAAGAAGAAACAGAGCTTCGTAATCTCTTTTATACTTATCGTCTTCCAGAAAATTATTCAGTATTTCTGTGGAATGTTCATAATCAGATAATTTTTCAAACTCCATACTCGCATAATCAATAGTACCTTTTTTATCTAGTGGATAATTTTCTAACAAGTTATCATATTGATTCCGTGCAAACCCCCACTG
>JAQIBN010000262.1 GCA_027859095.1 Spirochaetia bacterium
TCAAAAATCCCATAAAGGCTAGCAAACAAATTAACCATGAGCTAAGCTCTTTAATTGGAAGACCTACAAATAAAGACATATGAAGCATTTCCCAAATATAGTTAATGAGAATAGAATAGAGATAAATAGGAATAACAATGTGAACCAGAGTATTAACTTTTGTATTTTTCTTCATATTTAAAATGATCTGTACCTTCACTATGCCTGATTCACTGTATCTTATACAGCACTGTTGTCAATAGCTGCCATCAGAGCTATCTTCATCCTCAATTATAATATTTCTCATTTCATTATATTCACTCCGGGAAATTTCTCCGGAAGCAAAGCGATTTTGAATTATTTTCAGGGCTGCATTATCTTTCTCTACACCTAAATCATCAAATACTCCAGGTGTGTCAAACCCCGATTTACCTCTGATAAGGTTAAACATGTATAAACTTCCGAATATCCCAATTATTAAAAATATTATCATCATTATTTACTCCTATCTAATTTGTATATCTTATTGAATATTAATCCAACATTAATATATATAAACTAATAATGTGAAAATTTCATGAACGATCAAAATTTTTATAGTGAAAACAAGTAGATACAAAACAGCAAACTGTTTGATCCATTATGTCTTTAAATAATGTACTTCTTTCTTTCATAATATTTTCATAATTGTTCAGTAAGTTAGGACCATTAGAATGGAGGTGGATGATGAGAAAAAAAAGTAAATGGATTTTTACTGGGATAGCAGTTGCTGCAGTTATGCTAGCTGGTGGAGGGTATGCCTGGAGCATTAACAGAAAAAGACCACGGAGAGGAAGTTACAGCTGAATAAATAATTAAATAGCTATAGAGCTTCAAGAGGCTTATACTATTATTATAGTAATCTTTACAAACCGGAGGAAATTAGTTATGTCAACTTATAAATGTCCAATGTCATGTGAAGGCGATCAAACCTATGAAGAACCAGGATCCTGCCCTGTCTGCGGGATGCCTCTTAACAGAGTAATTGCCTTTGGAGCTCCTCAGCCGGAAAAAGAGACAGAGGAAGTTAAGGAATTTAAGACCTACATTAGTCCCCAGGCAAATCAGCTGATTCAATTTACACTTTCCCTTCCGGTAATATTTTATGCTGGTTTTTTTATTTTCAAGAGGGGCGTCCTTAGCCTTGTTACCCGAAATCTAAACATGTTTACACTCATAATGATTGGAACTGCTGCCGCCTGGTTATTTAGTTTTTTCGGATTGTTCTTTCCTGATTTTTTTCCAAAATCACTTCTGAATGCCGAAAATCAGATTCCAGGATATTTTGAGGCTGCTTCAGTCATTATAACTCTTGTTATACTGGGACAGTTACTGGAACTTCTTGCTCATGTAAGAACCAATTCAGCAATTAAAGAATTATTAAATCTGGTTCCTGCAACAGCCTTTGTTATACGCAAGGGGGAAGAAAGTGAAGTACCTCTTTCGGAAGTTCATGTTAATGATATTTTAAAAGTGCGACCCGGGGAAAAAATACCTGTTGATGGAGTAATTCAGGAAGGAAATGGTATTGTGGATGAGTCTATGATTACCGGAGAGCCTCTGCCTGTTGATAAGGGTGAGGGCGATGCAGTTACCGGAGGAACAATTAATTCCAATGGTAGTTTTTTAATGAAAGCAGTAAAGGTAGGCGGAGAAACTCTCCTTGCCAGAATTATTAATATGGTTAATGAAGCCTCCCGGTCAAAAGCACCTATACAGAAAACTGCAGACCAGGTTTCCAGAATATTTGTACCTGTTGTAGTGCTAATTGCAGTAATTACAATGGTCATATGGGGACTGAACGGTTCCTGGGATCTGGGTTTTGTATATGCCATTGCTGTTCTGATAATTGCCTGCCCATGTGCCCTGGGACTTGCAACCCCGGTATCTATTATGATCGGAACAGGCCGTGCTGCACAAACAGGAATACTCATAAAGAATGCAAGGGCACTCGAACAAATGAGAAAAGTTACAGCTGTAATGGTAGATAAAACAGGAACTCTGACAGAAGGAAAACCTGCAGTCCACATGTTTAAAAGTCTCAGTTCATATTCAAACAGTGAAATCCTGCAGATTGCAGCTTCTGTGGATTCAAACAGTGAGCACCCCCTGTCAAAAGCAATTATAGACGCTGCAAAAACTGAAGATCTGGAGCTGAAAAAGACAACAGACTTTAATTCCATCACAGGAAAGGGTGTTCATGCAAAAATTGATGATAAACTAATTGGTGTAGGCAGTTTAAAATTACTGGAGCACTTTAAAATAGAATTACCCGAGCTGGAAGCTGATGTAACTGATCTGCAGAAAAAAGGACACACCCTGATATACGTTTTATCAGATGAGAAACTTGCAGGTATTCTAAGTATTACAGATAAAATAAAGCCTTCTACCCTTTCAGCGGTTAAGACCCTGCAGCATAAGCATATTAAGGTAATCATGATGACAGGAGATAATAAAATGACTGCTGCTTCTGTTTCAGAGGAACTTCAGCTGGATGATTTTTATGCAGAATGTATGCCGGAAGATAAATACCGCATGGTTAAAGAGCTGCAGGAAAAAGGCGAGATAGTATGTATGGCTGGTGATGGAATAAATGATGCCCCTGCACTGGCTCTGGCAGATGTAGGAATTGCCATGGGTACAGGTACCGATGTCGCTATGGAAAGTTCATCTATTACTCTGGTAAAAGGAGATCTTATGGGAATCTCTAAATCCAGGGTTCTGAGTACAAAGGTAATGACCAACATAAAGCAGAATCTTTTTTTCGCGTTTGTCTACAATGGCATCGGTATTCCAATTGCTGCTCTCGGACTTCTTAATCCTATGTTTGCAGGACTAGCAATGTCAGTAAGTTCTGTATCTGTTTTGGTAAATGCTCTTCGATTAAAAAGAATTTCTTTTGAGAAGTACTAATCCATTAGCTACCTTATTAGTTCCCTGGAATATGCTGTTTAAGAATAAACAATTTTATTCCAGGAATAAACTACAATTAAAACTTATAGTTTTTCTGGGGTTTTCTGTGGCACTTGCTGTAGGAACTCCCCATTTGTTTGACGGGCATCTTTTTATAAATAAAAAATATGCCCAGTCATTAGTTATTTCTTCCTATTCTTTCTTATCTTTTTTCTTTAGTTACCAGTACTTAAAAGACTTAGGAAGAATAAAAAAAGAAAAAAACTATTCTGAGAACCTTCTAAATAAATCGTATAAACAACTGGGTGTCACAAACCGTAAAATTAGTATACTCAAGGAATTTGTGAGCATAATGGCAGATGAGAGTATAGATTCCAGAAAAATAATAATGTCTCTTACAGAATATCTTGTACATTCAATTACAAAATCATCAAATGGTATTGTACGTCTCATAGATAGAAGTAATGCAAGGACTCTTACGGAGTGGAATATATTAGAGAACAGACCTGAAGTAATTAAAATTTCAAATAAAAAAATCCTTGAAGGTGAAGAGACAGGATCCCTTGATAAATGTTTTCAATATTATAAAAGTACATTGGCATATTCGAAAGTGGAATGTGCTTTTATTTTTGATTCAGATTGTAAATATTTTATACTGAAGGGTTTAGTTCAAATATGCAGCTGATAGTGGTGCCAGCTCCCACAATACTTTCTGCTTCAATTTTACCACCATGTGCTTCTATAATTGATTTTGATATTGACAAACCCAGGCCTGAACCGCCACTGGAACGGGAACGGGATGAGTCTACCCGATAAAAACGGTCAAAGATCTTTGACAGGTGTTCTTTCTTTATTCCTACACCTGAATCTTTCACAGAAAAAATCAGCTTATCTGTAATTCCACTATTTATAATATGTGCAGTAAGAATTATTTTACTCCCCCGAGGGCTGTACCTAAGTGAATTGCTTAATAAGTTATTAAGAACCTGTCTTATTCTGCGCTCATCCAATTGGATCAATGGAATGTTTTCACCGTAATTTTTTACTAAGGTTATTTTTTTTCCAAATGCAATTTTCTTAAAAGAATTTGATATATTGTTCAGAATCTCACAAATATCTTCATTTTTCAGATTTAGCAGCATTGAACTATCTTCGAAACTTTCAAGAAATTGAAGATCTTCAACTATACTGGAAAGTACTACAGTATCCTGAAAAATATTTTTAATTATACTAATATCCATAGGATAAACACCATCAAGTATTGCTTCCAGTTCTCCCTGAATAGTAGTAATAGGTGTGCGGATCTCATGTGCAATATCTGCAGTCAACTGACTGCGCCATTTTTTAGCTTCTGTTAATTTTCTACTCATGTTGTTAAAGTTATTTGCAAGATTGTTTATCTCATCTCCACTGTTAATTGAAACCTGAACATCCAGTTCTCCATCTGTAATTTTACTGATTGCTTTTGAAAGATAATTTAAGGGAGATACTATAGAAGATACAAAGTAGTATCCTAAAATAATGGCAATCAAAACAATAATTAATGTTGATAAAGCAATAGCCCAGTTTACTGATTTTAAAAAATCCTGATCCAGAGGATTTAATACTGGTTCGATCATAGTTCCATAAAGAACTGTCCCAACTATTTTATCTGCTAATTTAATGGGAACACCCTTAAGCCAATGTTTAGGAGGATGTATTTCCCCTACTTTTATTTCCAGAGAATCTGAAATTATCTGTCCAGTATTATTAATAAGAATAAGTCTTTGTGAATTTTCCAGGAGTGGAACTATTACAGAATCCATCATATCCTGGTGACTCATATTGGTACTCATTACCATATCCATTCTTTCTATTGAATCTTGCCATAGTGAATGTACAAAAGTATCAACTTCCTCCCAGGTATTTTCATTCTGTTCATAGTATTGTTTAAGGAGTATGGCATAATCTTTAGCAATTATAAGATCACTCTCCAGTATAAATCGTTTAAATTGACGGGAGGTTAAAAGATTAACTGATAGAAGCATTATTAATGCAACTGCAATTATTAATACAGTAAACAGACCAAGTAGTTTGAAAATAATTTTATTCTTTCTAATTCTAAAGAAATTACTCAAATTTATATCCTACTCCATGTACTGTCTGAATTAGTCCGGTTTTATTACCTGGTTCTCCAATTAACTTGCGAATATTTTTAATATGAGCATCAATTGTTCGTTCATATATTTCCCCTTCTGCCTGAATCTGTTCCAGTAAGGCCTCTCTGGTAAAGACCTGCCCGGGGGATTTAATGAGTGTTTCCAAAATACTGAATTGCAGAGCAGTTACATCAATCTGATTATTCTTATAAAATATTTCTCTACGTTTTGGATCCAGAATTAAATCCAAATATTTTATTGGTTCTGAAATACTAATGGATAAAGGTTGGTCAAATCTAACTCTCCGAAATATTGCATTGACCCTTGCTACCATTTCATTAGGGCTGAATGGTTTTACAATATAATCATCTGCTCCCAGCTCCAGCCCTATCAGTTTATCTTTCTCTTCAGATTTAGCTGTAAGCATAATAATAGGCACAGATGATATTTTTCTCACTTTCTTAACAATCTCAAGCCCGGACATACCGGGAAGCATTACATCAAGTATGAGCAAATCAGGCTTGTTCTTTTCAAAAGAATTAATCGCCTCTATGCCATCAAATGAGAGTATTGTATTATAACCACCTCTTTTCAGATAAGATTCGATTAATAAGGCAACTCTGGAATGATCTTCGACAATCAGTATAGTTTTCATTTACTAAATGTCTCCTCTGTTTCTGTCTTAAACATATCCTGCAGTGTGCTATTGATCAAGAAGTAATCATCTCATTATAGACTATCTAATTATAAAAGATTTCCCCCAGGGTGTTATCTGGAGGAAACCATGATATAAGCGATTCTGGTTTTATGAATGATTGTCAGCACTCTCATCCATTTGAACAAAAGACCCATGCCATGAATGATACCAGACATCTCCAGTAAAACCATTCACACTGAGCATTCCTTCAACCTTTCCATCTTTAAGGGTATGTATTGTATAATATCCATAAAATATGTCTGCATGATCTTCAGACTCAAGACCGGAAGAATATTTATTCAGGAATTCCTCGGCTTTAACAATTGCATCTGCTTCAAGGAGGGGCATTCCCTCAGAATTTCCCCTTCCCATTGGGCTGTATTTTGTATTCCACATCATATTTGGACCAGGTTCACTGCTTACATTACCATAAAATGGATCGATTAAAAGCTCAAAAGCATTTTGCTCTGTATCAGACTCCTTAATCTGGGCATAAAAATTTTGTTGAAATTCCATTATTTCACTAATTTCCAGGTTTCCCATTCTTCTTTCATTGAGATATGCAAGAACTTTTTCCCTTGCTTCTTCTATGGAAAGACGATCACCAGGAGGGGTGTCAGAGTTATTTCCAAATCCTTGTGAAAAATTATTTCCACCCATCATACCGTTTCCGCCCATCATTCCGTATGAACCGTTTCCACCCATCATATTGTAAGATCCTGGGTCATTGAAATCATTCTCGTTCATCATTCCATATCTCCCGTCCCTGTTGGATTCATACTCCTTCTTTCCCTCTGCTGAAACATATGAGGTAACCATAAATGAAATTAGTAATGTAAATACAAGAGTAATTAGTATTCTTTTCATAATATTCCTTCCTTCTTTAAAAATTTTGCTGTTTTCTATAACCAATGTACTATTCAGTTATGAAAATATTATGAAAGTAGAAAAATAATTATTATCCAGAAAAAAACTAAGAGTTACTCAATAATAATTCGATTAAAATATTTGAAATTTACACTTAGAAGAAGTATATTATATTGATCCTAATGTTAACTGGAATAATATGGAAGAAACTGGAACAATCATAAAACTAACAGGACAGGGAGCTGATGTTCTTCTTAAAAGAGAATTGTCCTGCGGTGGCTGCAATCACTGCCATTCTTCTGAAGATGGAACTGGAATGATTGCTGAAGTTGATTTGATCCACGGACTAAGCATCGGGGACAAAGTGATACTTGAATCGAAACAGGTCAAACAAGTAACTGCAGGATTCATAATCTTTATTCTTCCCTTGATCTTATTCATAATAGGCTTCCTTTCAGGTAGACTAATTCCTGGTAATTCTGAATTTATTAGTTTTTTGTTGGGTCTTGCTTTCGCGGTAATACCCTATACTGTAATTTATTTTTCCCGAAAAATGAAAGAGAAAAAGGGGAATTTTGATTTTGTTATCAAAGAAATATTACAGAAAAAGAAACTACCATAATCTCCAACCTTAATACCATCCGAGTGCACGAAGTCTAAAAAGCTATAGCTAGGGGAAAAAAGGGAATACCCTTTGATATTCCCTTTTTATGTTTGCTAAGAATGCATTATGCCTTTGACGTTTTTCTTCTCTCTAGCTTGGTTAATTTAAGAATTAATTCCATTGGGCAGAAGCCGGTTGTGGCTGAGAGCATCAGCATACACCCTACAAAAGCAGTGAAATAAAGAAAGTTTTTGTGAACGAACAGACCCAACAGAACACTGCTGAAAACAAAAATACCGGCTATCAACGTTATAATAGAACCTTTGCCATTTACGATAAACATGAAGTAACTCCTATATAAAAATAATAATATGTAAGTATTATTATCATAATCCATCAGTGTCAAGATATTTTAAAATTATAAAGTATTAATGTGTTTTCCAATGGTAAAACCGTAATTCCTCCCCAAGTTGTAACATGTTAGGTTAAACCAGGCCATTTAAGATCAAAGTTGTTGATGATTTCTGTCTGGAGTTTTGTAGGAGTACTGTAAATTGGTTTATACTTTCC
>JAQIBN010000266.1 GCA_027859095.1 Spirochaetia bacterium
GGAAAGTATAAACCAATTTACAGTACTCCTACAAAACTCCAGACAGAAATCATCAACAACTTTGATCTTAAATGGCCTGGTTTAACCTAACATGTTACAACTTGGGGAGGAATTACGGTACATAAAAAAAGGGTATCGATGATTAATCGACCCCTCAGCTCCTTCTACCATGGGTAGATGAGTATCTCTATCTATATTATAGGCTAGTATCGTCTGTAAATCAACACTTTCTTCTTTTAATTTTCAATTATGAATATATAAAATATTGTGTTTATGCCCCGGTTGTAGTTAAAGCTAATATAGAGGGCAATAAATAGAAAACCATTTCGTGGGGATGCACGTGATGGTTTCAATTGAGGAAAGGGTAGCGGAAAAACCGCCCTTATACCCCAGCGGTAGCTGGAAAAGGGATAAGGATAAGCGGGTTTGCAGCCAGGGGAAGGCTTTCCCCTCTTAAGTTTAGAGGAATCAGAAAAATCATATATGTTGCTAACCATATTCATATAGTCTATACTCAATATACAATTAAAGTGTTATTAATACATTTGGAGGCATACAGTGGGTGAGAAAATCCGTTTTACAATTGATGGTAGAGAAATTGAGGCTGAGAAGGGTGAAAATCTGCTTAAAGTTGCAAAGCAGAATGGGTTTGATATACCTAATCTGTGCTGGATGGAACATATGCTTCCTACAGGATCCTGCCGAATGTGTCTTGTAAAGATTGATGGACAAAAGGGTCTAAAAACTGCCTGTACTGCAGAAGTTACCGAAGGTATGGTTGTAACCGCTTTTGATGAAGAAATTGAGGGTGTTAGAAGAACAAATCTTGAGTTTATTCTTTCTGATCATAATTATGATTGTTCAATTTGCCAAAAAAGTGGTGAGTGTGAACTTCAGGATGTTGCCTATAATTATCAGCTGGGAAGTGAAGAAATTTCAAAGCTTAATTATCTTGCCGAAAAGCCTGTACTGGAATCTGATTATACTTCTCCTGTTTTAAATTATGAGCCGGACAAATGTATTAAGTGTGGAAGATGTATAACTGCCTGTACTGTTGTTCAGGGAAAGGGTGTTCTTTCTTTTGTGGAACGTGGATTTTTTATGTACCCTTCACCGGACTTTACTACCTGGAAAGATTCTACTTGTGATGGCTGTGGTGAATGTGTTCAGTCCTGTCCTACTGGAGCTCTTGTTGAGAAACCCCTTGTCTCTATGATTAGAGCTATGGATATTGATAAAAAAATACAAACAACATGTACATATTGTGGTGTAGGTTGTCAGGTGGAAATGTGGGTTAAAAATGATCAGGTTGTAAGAGTTCGTGGTGTTGATGCGAAACCAAATAATGGCAGGCTTTGTGTAAAAGGCCGGTTTGGTTACGAATTTATTACCAATAAAGATAGATTGACTACTCCTTTAATTCGTAAAAACGGAGTGTTGGAAGAAGCCAGCTGGGATGAGGCTCTTGACCTTATAGCAGATAAAATGACTGGCATAAGGGATACTCATGGTTCCGATGCACTTGCAGGCCTTGCTTCTGCCAGATGTACTAATGAAGATAACTACGTTTTTCAGAAGTTTTTCAGAGCTTCTATGGGAACAAATAATATTGATCACTGTGCCCGTCTTTGTCATGCCCCCACTGTAGCCGGTCTTGGTAAGGCTTTTGGTTCAGGAGCTATGACTAACCCTGTAGAGGAGTTTGCAGATGCAGACTGCATTCTTATTACAGGAACCAATGCTACAGAAACTCACCCTGTAACAGGTACATATATTAGAAATGCAGCAGCTAAAGGTGCAAAGATTCTTGTAATTGATCCACGGAAAATTGATATAGTTGATGATTCATATCTTTGGATGAGACAGAAGTCGGGAACAGATGTTGCATGGATAAATGGTATGATTAATATAATTATTACAGAAGGTTATGCTAATGAAGAATTTATTAAAGAAAGAACAGAAGGTTTTGAAGAACTTAAAAAGGCTGTAGCTTCATATACTCCTGAAAAAGTAGAAGATATTACTGGTATTAAAGCAGATGACCTGCGGGAAGCTGCAAGGGTCTATGCAACTTCCGAAAAATCTTCAATTGTATATGCCATGGGTATTACCCAGCATGTAACAGGAACAGATAATGTTCTTTCTCTTGCAAACCTTGCAATGGTAACTGGTCAGATTGGCCGGGCTTCCACTGGAGTTAATCCATTAAGGGGTCAGAATAATGTTCAGGGTGCATGTGACTTTGGCGGATTACCAAATGTTTATTCCGGATATCAGAAGGTCGGTGATCCTGCTGTAAAAGAAAAATTCCAGAAGGCCTGGGGTGTTGATAAACTTTCCGCTCAGGATGGTCTGACTATTGTAGAAATGATGAATGGGGCAGCTGATGGTAAGGTTAAAGGAATGTATGTCATGGGTGAAAATCCTATGTTGTCGGATCCTAACTTAAATCACGTAAAGGAAGCTTTGACAAAACTGGATTTTCTTGTTGTTCAGGATATTTTTCTTACAGAAACTACTGAGTTTGCAGATGTTGTCTTACCTGCTTCAAGTGCAGCAGAGAAGGAAGGTACTTTTACAAACTCTGATAGAGCTGTTTTAAGGGTAAGACCTGCTCTTTCATCACCTGGTTATTCAAAAGGGGATTGGGAAATAATGTGTGATCTCTCTACAAGAACTGGTTATCCTATGAGTTACACTGACAGTAATGCTGTTATGGAAGAGATTGCAGAAGTAACACCTATTTATGGTGGTATCAGTTATGACCGATTAGAAAATGAACATCTTGCCTGGCCTTGTCCTACATCTGAACACAAAGGGACTATTTTTTTACATGCTAAGAAATTTTCCAGAGGTCTTGGATTGTTTACTCCAGTAGATTTTATACCTCCTGCAGAACAGCCGGACAAAGAGTTCCCTTTTATTCTTACTACTGGGCGTATGTTGTATCATTATCATACTGCTACAATGACCAGACGGTCGGCTCCTCTGCGGGAGTTTGCACCTGAAGGCTATTTAGAAATTTGTCAGGAAGATCTTAAAGATCTTGGAGCTGCTGATGGAGATAAATTACAGATTTCTTCCAGAAGAGGTGTAATTACTGCAAAGGCAAAGATGAGCGACAGGGTTGCAAAGGGTGTTATATTTATTCCATTCCACTTTAGTGAATCACCTGTAAATGTGCTTACAAATGATGTTCTTGATCCCAAATCCAAGATACCGGAGTTCAAAGTTGCTGCCGGTAAGGTAGAGCCAATAAAAAAGGCAGATAATGAGTCTTAAATCGGATGCTAACCGCAAAGTTATTGCCGGTATTCTGGCCGGCGGTGGAAGCCGTCGGTTTGGAAGTGATAAAGCCTGTGCTGTTTACCAGGGGAAATCACTTCTTGAGTGGGCTATATATAATGCATCAGAAATAACAGATGATATAAATATTCTAACAAAAAAGCCTGAAGTTTATAGTTTTACAGGATGTAATATTATAGAAGATCTTCTTGAAGTTTCTACTCCCATTAGTGGTATAATTTCTATAATGCCTTATGTCAGTGACTGGCTTCTGCTGCTTGCCTGCGATATTCCTTTTTTTGAAAAGAAGGTTTTGGATTATTTATGGGAAAAAAGAGACAGTGGAAAAGCTACAGTAATACATGTAAATGGTAAGTACCAGCCTTTTCTAGGTTTATATCCTAAAAGTGTACTTCCTTATTGGCAGGAGGCATTTGACCGTGAAGAGTTTCATCTTCAAAGAGTTATTGAAGGAATGCCCAAGATAGTAATTGAACAAAGTGATTTAATGTTTGCCGGTATTAGTCTTCAGTCATTTCTAAATATCAACACTCCTGCAGATCTTCAATTAATTGGAATATGATAATAAGCAAAAAAGGGATTATAAGATATAAAAACGGTGTAACAGAAAAATTGGTAGATTCTGTTATAAGTGAAGAGTGGTTTAATCTATACCTTAATGAAAAACTGATATATCAGACACCAGTGTTGGATCAGGAAATTGAGGCTCTGATATATGGATTACTTTTTGTTAAGGGACATATAAAAGTAGGGGCGAACGGCCTAAGGTTGCATAGCCGAGCAGCAACGAAGTTGCGACCAGGCCGTTCGCCCCTACTTGATATTATTAAAAAAGATCGAAACTGGTATATTAATGCAACAGATACTTTACCCGGACAATCTTTCCGGCAAATGGTGGAAGAAGCTTTTAATTATATCAATGATGATAATTTACAACCTGCTTTTAAAATTACTAAAAAATATAATGCTGACACAATTCTCGATCTAATGAGAGATTTTCAAAAGCTGCCTTCGGTGTATCATGAAACCGGCGGAGTTCATATGGCTGCTTTTGCAACAGATAAAATTTTATTTTGGGCTGATGATGTAAGCAGGCGAAACTCTGTTGATAAGGTTATTGGAAAAGTTTTTTTATCTGATCTAAATTTAAAGGATGGAATTTTTGTTTCTTCCGGAAGAATTTCGTCGGATATAGTTATAAGAATGATAAAAACTGGAGTAAAATTGATAGCATCTGTTTCTGCACCCATGGATAAGGCTATCCGACTAGCTGATTATTATGGAATAACTCTTTGTGGTTTTGCAAGAGGCGGACGAATGAATATATATACTCATTCAGAAAGAGTTATTACAGATTAAAATTTAATTGGCTTATGGTTAAGTTTCTCAATTTTAGCTCGTCTTTTATGGGTATACATTCTTTTATCTGCTATTTGGATTAGTTCATCAATTAATAAAATATTTTCTGAGTCTGTTTCTGCAAATCCATAACTTGCACTAATATTATACGCATTACCAGGCATATTATTTCTTTCCTTTATTGATTTTTGCACACGTCTCCATATAGATTTCACTTCATCCAGTTTACATCCTGGGAAAATTAAAAGAAATTCATCTCCACCAATTCTACTGAGTATATCAGATTCTCTCATAGCTGACTTTATATCCTGTACAATGGCCAATATCAGATTATCTCCAGCGTCATGGCCAAAATTGTCATTTACAATTTTTAGATCGTTAATATCGATATAGCAGATACTTAAAGAAGTATTTACTCTTCGCATTTTTTTTAATTCCTGCTTTAGAAATTCCATACCTACCCTTCGATTATATACCCCTGTAAGTTCATCATAAGTTGCGAATTGGTACAGTTCTTCTGTTTTTGCTTTTAGATCACAAATATCTTTAATGAGTCCTGAAATTGTTGTAATATTTCCAATTGTATCTTTTTTAATATTTGCTGAAACAAGGGTGTAATGTATTTTCCCGTTTTTATCTGTCAGCTGCATTTCATAATTAGACACATAACCTTTGGATAAGAGATTTTTTAGAAACATGTCCTGATATTTATTACCTTTAAATAATAAAGTAATATTTTTATTAATACATTCTTCCGGTGTATATTTGGTATATTTTTTTATAGATGGACTTATAGTAGAAATCATACCATCCTTATCCGTCTCATAGTAAATATCAGGGAGATTATAGAAAATTGATTTGTATTGTTCTTCACTTTTTTTCATAAGATTCATGTTATACGGTTCACATTGTTTTGTCAAAACATGTGGAGACGCACGGCGTGCGTCTCTACAATGGGTCTATAAATTCCTATACAACACCTTGTTCGAGCATGGCATCAGCTACTTTTTTGAATCCAGCAATATTTGCACCATCAACATAGTTTCCTGGTGCATTAACCTCTTCAGCTGCATTAACACAGGCCTGATGAATGTTAATCATTATATTGTGAAGTTTATTGTCTACTTCTTCTCTGGACCATGCAATCCTCATACTATTCTGGGACATCTCAAGCCCTGATGTGGCAACCCCTCCTGCATTGGCAGCTTTTCCTGGTCCAAAAAGTACTTTTTTTCCTATTAAGAAATCAACGGCTTCCGGTTCAGTCGGCATGTTTGCACCTTCGAAAATACATCCCACACCATTATTGACCATTGTTTTGGCCTCTTCCAATGATATTTCATTCTGAGTTGCACAGGGAGCTGCAATATCTGCCTTCGCAAGCTCCCATGGTCTTTTACCCTCATGGTATTCGCAACCGTATTCATCCGCGTATTCCTTAATACGTTTGCGTCTGTTATTTTTAAGATCCATTATGTACTCCAGTTTTTCGCTGTCAATTCCTTCTCTGTCTATAATTGACCCGCTCGAATCGGATAGAGATATAACTTTACTACCAAGAGAGATTAATTTTTCAAGAGTATATTGAGATACATTTCCGGATCCTGAAATCAGAACTGTTTTGCCTTCTAAAGATTCGCCCCTTGTCTTAAGCATCTCTTGTGCAAAATAGACAGCCCCATATCCAGTGGCTTCAGGCCTTATCATAGAGCCCCCCCAGTTAAACCCTTTTCCGGTAAGGACGCCCTCGAATGTGTTCTGCAGTTTTTTGTACTGGCCAAAAAGATACCCGATCTCTCTTCCTCCAACTCCAATATCACCCGCTGGAACATCCCGGTTGGCTCCAATATGACGAAAGAGCTCATTCATGAATGATTGACAGAATGCCATTACTTCGTTATCGCTCTTACCTTTCGGGGCGAAGTCGCTTCCTCCCTTACCTCCACCCAATGGAAGACCGGTAAGACTATTTTTAAATATTTGTTCAAAACCCAGAAATTTCAGGATGCCAAGATTTACCGAAGAATGGAATCTTAATCCCCCCTTATAGGGTCCTATGGCACTATTAAATTCAACTCTGTAACCTGTATTTACCTGAACCTCACCCTTGTCATCGACCCAGGGTACTCTGAATATGATTGTTCTTTCCGGTTCAACTATTCTTTCCAGTATTTTTGACCACTGATATTTTGGGGCATTTTCCAGAAAAGGAGAAAGTGAGTCGAGAACTTCTTTTGCAGCCTGAAGAAATTCATTCTCCCAGTAATATTTTTGTTTTAATTGATTGTAGACCTTATCCGTGTATTCAGACATATTTCGCATCCTCTAATCTCAATTATTTTTAATTTTTATATTAGTTGTGGTAAGATCAAATGTCAATAACATAATATTTAAACAGTGCTTTTAAATTAATAAAAATTATAGTGTAGAAAAAGGAAGCTCCTACTTTAACACCACTGAATTTCCCGTCTTACCATCCATAAGAACTGTAAAAGGAATCTCTCTTGCAACATGGGTAAAGAATTCTCTGTTACCGATTGGTTGCATGGATCGTAGAAAATCCCAGTCGATGAATGATTTTCCTTTCTGGTGGTATGGAATGTTCAGATATCCTATATTTAATGCTACAAGATTATGAAAAAAATGGGATCCCTGGGAGGGTTCAATGTCAAAGTCATGGAGACCTGTTTCTATGATAAGTCCGGCTTTGTTAATTTCACTCCAATTAACAGGTATGCCAAGAAACCGATCTCTAGTTCCCCAGCGCCCAGGACCCATAAGGATATAATTCTTGTCCTGGTCTTTCATTAGTTTGTTGATTTCTTTTATTTCCTCTTTCATTTCCATGGTTTTTGTCTTATCAAACTTGCCAGGATCAAGGAATACAATGTCGGAAATTCCTTTTATACAACTGGTTCCGAGAGCTTCTGTAGAATAAAGAACGGCTTTTTCTATTGTAAGATATTCATTCTCAATATGAACCTCATCATCATTGTGGGAAAGAGGTCGAACCTGAAGCAGATAAAATACAGGGAGAATTTCTGTCGTTTTTTTCAGATCAACTGCAAATTCAATTTCTACTGGAATTCCCATTGCTTTTTGGGATATGTCCAGAATCTGCACTAGAATTTCTGAAAGGGGGAAATAGTTATATTTTAATATATTTGCAAAGTTAATAACTCTGGGGCCTGCTATTGAAAGGTCTTCAATTAGTCTTTCATTGCTGTTATCCCACACTGAAGCGGTATAGGTAAGTGTTTTATGCCGTTCTGCTTTTCTTATTGGCAATTGTATCAACGTTTCTTCTTCCCCTCTGGAAAGGTCGGTTCCTTCAGGGGCCATATTAAGTGCATAAAACTTTGTTTGTGTATTGCGAACCTTGTCATCAACTGTCTCGTATTGAATATGAGGATATGCCGGACAGAACATATGATCCTTTCCTCCTCCCACAACCGATTGTCCCAGACCTAGAGCAATATTTGCAACACCATCGGAGTGCTCCATGTGGGAAACAGGGTAGTAGTTATAGGATTGGGCGGTACCTGAAAAATGTGGATAAAAATAGTCCTCATATTGGTTGCCAACAATTTCCTGTATTATAACAGCCATTTTTTCTTCTTCAATGCCGTAGTTCAGAGTTTCAATATATGATACTGAGTTTTCTAAATATACGGATGCAAAAACCAGCTTAATTGCATCGGTCAGCTGCCTGAATCTTTCCTTAAAATCTTCACTATTATTAGCCAGCATATAGGTTGCATACACGCCTGCAAAGGGTTGGGATTGTGAATCCTCCAATAAGCCGGATGATCTCACTGCAATTGGACATTTACAGAAATCTAAAAGTTGGATTAACTGGTCTTCGATATCTTTTGGCAACTTTCCGGCAAGAAAACGTTTCTTAATTTGTTCATCACTAATGTTTATATGAGCATCAATCAGATTATTATTTTCCATGAAGGAATCAAATACACCGCTTGCGAGAATAATGGACTTAGGAATTATAATAGCTGCCTTTTTGAATTTTGAATCAAAATCCATAATAGTAAGCAATGCATTAAAAAATGCCAGACCCCTTCCTTTCCCACCCAAAGACCCACTTCCTACTCTTACAATTACAACACTTTCACCAAGGATGTCTTTGTCAAAATCTACTATTTTGCCCTTATTCCTTTTTTCTCTAACCCTTTGGAAGGTTTGAAGCAGGAAATTCTTATGTTCCTCCAGGGAAGGGAAGTCTGAAACCTGTACAGGACGAACCTTCTTTGCAATCCTCATGTCTCCATGTGCTGTCAACCACGCAGAGAAACTATTGTTCTGACTATGATAGATAAGTGATTCCGGAGGGAGGGATGGTAGGATTTTTTCGAAATCAGCAAGATATCTGGCTCTGCCAATTTCAATTCCTGATTTGTCCCAGAAAATAAGACTACCGAATCCAAGTTTTCTAAAAATAAACTGACTAATATCGGCCAGCAAAGTTGATGATTTCTTATGAAGAAATTTAACATCCATAGATTCTGCCCTGGATTTTTTTGATGCATCTGAACTCTGTAATAGTACTGGTACATCAATATTATTCTCTTTTAAATAAGAGAGCAGATCGAAGCCTGCGTTGGTATCAATTTCTCCTTTGTGAAGATATTCAATATCGGAAATAATACCCAATAGAGATTCTTTGTATATTCTTACAGCCTCCACAGCTTCTTCGAAGGATCTTACCATTAGTACTTTCGGACGGGTTCTCATGCGTAGATATTTATTATTGTCATTCTGTTCTTCAGAGATAAGTCTTTGTGTCTGTTCCATAATCTCTGCATAAAGGAGGGGGAGGTATATTGAAGAGAATGTTATCGAATCTTCGACAAGTAGGATTACATTTACAAAGCCTTTGCTTGTGTCATATGGGGCATTCCGTTTGTCTTCTATGTACTTAATCATGGCCAAAAATAATCTGGGATTTCCATTCCATAGAAAAACCTCTTCTATATCTCCCATCTTGTCTCTATTGTTATCTATTAGATTGACATCTGTCTTTACTGTAAGCAGCAGGAGGAATGGTAGATCCGGATGCCTTGTATGGATTATTCGACTTAGATCAAAGGGATTGATCTCACCAATTCGTATGGTAGATATAACCAGATCAAAAGACTCTACCTTTAACTTATTTAGTGCTTCTTCACCGGTTGGAACACTTATCAACCGGGGGACGGTTGTTAGATTCAGAGAATGATATTCGCCTACTATTTGATTGGAAAGTTTTGCGTCATACTCGAATATATACGCATCGTAAAAGGTGGATATGAGGAGTATTTTTTTAACCCTGTATTTCATAAGGTTCTGAAAATTATCCTCACCAAATTTCAATTTATTGTAGTAATAGTTAAGTTCATCCATTCCAATATTTCCTTTCGGATAAGAAATTATAATCTCAGGTCTATAAAGTCTAACGTATTTATTGTATTTACTTATACAAAATAGATAATTATACTATAAGTTTATAGTAAACCTGAGGATAATTACAATATGGAAAATTTAGATCCTGATTATAATAATGCTGTAGAAATAGCAAAAGACATTTGGTGGGTTGGCCACTATCTTCCTGATGATCCATTATTCCCTTTGATTCTATCCGGTATTTTATCTGTCACCACCAGGATCCGGATATAACAGGTGCTTTATTGCTGATAGATGATATGGTTAAAAGGACGGATGCAATCATCTTAAGCCATTGGAGGACAATTGCACTTTTAAAACATTATGCATTAAAGCTACCTCTACAGTGTATTGAAAAGATGGGCTGGGAATTAAATTTGGAGTCTAAAAAATTGAAATTCATTTTTACACCATATTTACATTTTGCAGGTGCATTTACCACATATGATGAAAGTACAGGAACTCTTTTTTCCAGTGATATTTTTGGTGGTTTTACTGAAGGGTTTTCATTATACGTAAAAGATTCCGGATACTTTGAGTCCATAAAACTTTTTCATGAGCATTATATGCCTTCCAGAGAAATATTGAGACATTCCCTTAACAAATTTCAAAAGATTGATCTTAAGTTGATTGCACCTCAGCATGGATCTATTATTCCTGAGCAATTTATTAAAAGTATAATTAGTCAACTGGAAGATCTTGAATGTGGAATATTTCTGAACACAGAGGATGACACAGATATTTTTAGACTTTCGAAATTAAACAGGTTGATTTCAGGGTTTTTCAGGACTGTTCTTTCCCAACTGGATTTTCATAAAATTACGAATTTTCTGGAGAAGGGAATTTCCACAATCTTTCCGGTTATATCTATTGATTTCTTTTTAAAAAACTATGGAGGATACAATTCAAGCACAGAAGATTGTACCTATTCTGGAAAGCCATTAAAAGGGTTGCAATCGAAAGATATAGACTTTATTAGAAGCACAAGGGCTGAATGGAAATCTGCCTATAATGGATGGTGGTTAATACATAAGTATAGAGTAATTTCCATTCCTCTTTTTACATCAGAACAGGATATCCTTTTTGGGTATGCAATATTTAATCTAAAATCTGATATTAGTATAGGTAAGGATATTTCAGATATAATGAAGGAAATTTCTGTACCCCTTGGAATTGCTTTTGAAAGAGAGCTTATGCTTTATAAAGTGGAACAGGAAAGTCATAGGTATTATCAGCAGGCAATCAAAGATGAACTTACAGGACTGCATACACGACTGTATATGAAAGATGCACTTCATGGGATTCTTAAGAGTAATGACCGCAATCCGAAAAATATAGTCTCGGTAATAGCATATGACCTTGATCATTTTAAGAATATTAATGATAAGTACGGTCATCATTCAGGTGATCTTGTTTTAAAGACTGTTGCAGGAATAATTCTGGAAAATATTAGAGGTGAAGATATAGATGTACGCCTTGGCGGGGAGGAGTTTGCGGTTTTTATTGTTGATAAAGACAAAAGGGTAGCACAAATAATTGCTGAACGAATTAGATTAAATGTTCAGAATTCCAGTTGCGGTGCAATTCTTCAAGATATTAAGATTACAATTTCCGGTGGAATTGCTTATAGAAAAAAGGATGAAAATCTTGATTCTTTGATGGATAGAGCAGATAAGGCTCTGTATGAATCCAAAGAAAATGGCAGGAATAGAATAACTGTCTATTCATAGGAACCCATGTTTTTTATATTTTCAGGATTTATTAATAGAGCATAATGAAATGGACTGTCATAACTTATAACAGTCCATTACTTATTGGATATAAAGATTATTAATAAATTATTTGCTTTATATTTAGAAAAAGACTAGCATAATATATATATTGTATTTGATATAAGAAACCTTAAGGATATTTACTATGAAAATTAAAACTAAACTAATTGGTGTGTTTTCAATAATTTTAGGAGCAGTTTTATTTCTTTCTATTTTTACAATTACTAAAGCTAATGAGTCCAGAAATAGAGCAGATTTTATCAAAAATAAAATTTCAGTCTCCATGGCAGAGATGAATCAAATAAAAGTGGATATTATTAAAATTCAACAATGGCTTACTAATACTGCTGCTACAGGAGATATAGATGGTTTTGTTTTTGCTGAAGAACACTTTGTCAATGCTAATATGTTATTGGATAGAGATATACAAAGAAAAAAAGAAGTTGGAAAATATGAGTTGGAGAAGATACTCGAAAATATAAAAATTCAATTGCAGAATTTTTATGATCTGGGTACTCAAACGGCAAAACAATATATTGATAATAGTAGAGAAGCC
>JAQIBN010000019.1 GCA_027859095.1 Spirochaetia bacterium
GAAATGGTCATGGCTCGTTTTTCTATAGAAAAACCAAAAGTCTGGCCTGAATTAAAAGAGGATTTTCTTGAATTGACAAGTGCATCTGTAAAATGTGTATTTGAGCTGGTTGCTGCATCAAGAGCTTTTTTCATGGAGATCACGAAAGTATCAGATTCTCTTGTTCAGGTACATTTTTGGGAACATGAAGCAGATAAAATTGAAGAACGAATAATGAGAAAGGCTTTTGAAGGTAATTTTATTGATAAATTAAGTCAAAAAGTGCATATGAGGTATTTTGCAGAGAGAATATCTCTTCTTGCTGATGAGGCAGAAGATGTTGCTGATCGTCTTGATATCTACACTATCAAAAGAAGTATATAGGTAGGTCTGGATGTCAACTATAATTATATTTTTATCCAGTGGTTTATTTCTCGGTTGGTCTCTGGGCGCTAATGATGCAGCAAATGTCTGGGGTACTGCAGTTGGTACCAGAATGGTAGGGTTTAAAAAAGCTGCATTGGTTTGCAGTGTTTTTGTTATTCTTGGAGCTGTTATAAGTGGAAGTGGTGCTTCTCATACCCTTGGTAAGTTGGGAGCAATTACTGAACTGGCAGGTGCTTTTACAGTTGCTCTTGCAGCTGCACTGTCTGTTTTCTGGATGACGAAGGCGGCTCTGCCAGTTTCTACTTCCCAGGCCATTGTCGGTTCTGTTATTGGAATTGGTATTGCAAAAGGTGGTAAAAATCTTAATTTAAAAGTTTTAGGCAGAATAAGCGCAGGATGGATTGCTACTCCTGTAATAGCTGCAATAGTAGCTTTTATCATTCTCTTTATTGTACAGAATGTTTTTGGTCAGATTGTTTATTGGTATTTCATAATATATTTTTTATAAGGAGAAAATATGGGGAAATTAGAAGTAGGGTAATATCAGATCCAAGGTTTGAGTTTAGAACATTTGGGAGAGAATTCGATGAAGCATCACTACGGATGGGCAGGTTGTCTATGCCTGTACCAGAAAAAGTATGGGAACGAAGATCAGAAGAAATTTACATAGTTTCTGCTACAAATGATAAAAATAATACAAAGATACGTGATGGGAAAATGGACATCAAAACATTTGTTACAGAAAAGGATGGACTTGAGCAGTGGAATCCTCTTATGAAGGGAGAGTTTCCTATATCCAAAGATGTTCTTGAAAATGAAGTTTTTCCAGCTTTTGCAGTAGATATGCCTGATCTTACAAAGGATACTTATACATTGGATGAGTTTCTTATTATGGTTCGTGCAAATAGACTGTTAAAAGCAGTAAAAGTTGAAAAACAGCGTTTTGGATATATGGTTAATGATACTATTTGTGAAGTAGGAAATGTTTGGATAAATGGTGCAAAACTTGTAACAATTAATTCTGAATCTACAGTACTTGCAGACATTCTTAAAACTATGAAGGATGTTGGTATAGATGGATACGAAAATATCAACTATCTTCAGGCTGTAAAACGTGTTATTGGAATGATAGATAAGCCGTTTGCAAACTAGTAATCCAATTTGTATGGGCCGCCACAAGGGAACCTATCGGTTTCCTGTGGACAGCCCCTACCGGATGTCTCTTATGTAAGGACAGTCCCCAGGATTTACTTCGTAAACCCTGGTGGCTGTCCAATTTGTCTGTCTACAAAAAAATCAATCCAAATCTATAAACAATAAATGACATTACCCATGCAACAGACATTGTGTATACAATAAACAATCGTGTCCACTTCCATGCACCAGCCTCTTTATGGAACATTGTTGTTGCAGCAAAGCATGGCAAATAGAGAAGAACAAAAACCATTAATGAAAGTGCTGTTGCTCTGGTGTAACCTGATTCTTCCCTCAACCGCGTAGCAAGCTTTGGAGATTCTTCACTCTCTTCTCCAATGGCAAATATTGTACTCATGGTCGAAACAACTATCTCTTTTGCAGCCAGTCCTGCTGTCAGAGCGATTCCTATTTTCCAGTCAAATCCCAATGGTTTAATAACAGGTTCTATTATTTTCCCAAATCTTCCAGAAATAGAATATTCAAGTTGTTTTGCAGCAGCTTCATTTTGTAAGTCTTTAATAGTGCTTATATTTGTAGTCATATTCATTTTATCGTTATAATCTTGTTCTATAGCATTACTTACAGGAAAATTGCTGGCAAACCATATAATAACTGATGCTGCAAGAATAATGGTTCCAGCTTTTTTTAGATACATTTTTACCTTAAATATCATCTGAAAAAGCAGTGATTTATACCCTGGTAATCTGTAAGGAGGAAGTTCCATTACAAAAGGTTCTGATTGTCCAGGGAAAGCTGCTTTTTTTAATATAAAAGCTGATATTAAAGCAAGTAATATTCCGAACAAATAGATACCAAAAAGAATATTTCCTGCTGCAGCAGGAGCAAAAAATGCAGATAGCAGGAGTATATAAACAGGTAGTTTTGCCCCGCAGCTCATAAATGGTATTATAAGCATTGTAACAATTCTGTCTCCTCTGTTTTTAAGGGTTCGGGTAGCCATAATGGCAGGAACTGAACAGCCAAATCCGGTTATCATTGGAATAAATGATTTTCCATGGAGTCCTACTTTGTGCATAACCTTATCAATTACAAACGCAGCTCTGGCCATATAACCTGTTCCTTCCAAAAGGGAGATAAAAAAGAAAAGAAGAAGTATATTGGGAAGGAAAATTAAAACTCCACCTACACCTGCAATTACACCATCTACCAATAACGATTGAAATAAACCTTCCGGGAGGATACTGGTCAGACCATTGGAAAGGAACTGGAAAAAAGAATCCATCCAGCCCATGGGAACTTCACCCAGTGTGAAAGTAAATTGAAACATTCCCCACATAATAGCAAAGAAAATTGGCAGGCCAAGTATTCTGTTTAGAAGTATATTATCTACATGGTCTGTTATTGTTTTTTTTCGTTCATCAGGTATTTTAACAGTTTCTTTGAGTGCTCCTCTTATAAAAGAATGACGATCCTCAATAATTGCAGATTCAGGATCTCCACTATGAAGGCGTTTGTACTTGTCATTTAGATCCAGTATAAGTTTAACAATTTTTAGATAAACACTTCTTCCTTTTACTGTTTCATATACAAGCTGATCATTTTCCAATAGTTTAGTAGCCAGCCAATTACTGTTGTACTTTTCAGAAAGATCATCATTTTCCAGAATAGTACTAATCTGGTTAATTTTTTCTTCAATATCTCTACTAAAAATCATCTTGTTTTTAGAAATAGAAATTTCACCTTCAAAAACACTAATCACATGATCCAAAAGGGGTTCTATTCCCTGCTTTTTAGATGCAGATGTAGGTATTACATGAGACCCTAATAGTGCTTCAAGTTGAGGGATATCAATCTTTATACCAAGTTTTTCAACCTCATCCCACATATTCAGGACTACAAGCATATCTACTTCAAGTTCCATTACCTGGGTAGTTAGATAGAGATTCCTTTCCAGGTTCGACCCGGCAATTACATCAATTACTACATCTGGTTTTTCTTCTATTATATAATTTCTGGCAACAACTTCTTCCGGGGAAAAGGGGGTTAGAGAATAAGTACCGGGTAAATCAATAATATTTATTTTGTAACCTTTGTAGTTAATAGTTCCTTCGGTTTTCTCAACTGTAACACCAGTAAAATTCCCAACTTTCTGATGAGCTCCCACAATGGCATTAAATAGAGAGGTTTTCCCACTGTTTGGATTTCCCAGTAAAGCTACTGTAATGGCCTTTGTGGTTCTAATGATTTTTTCTTTTTGAGGAATTGGAGAGTAAAGATTTTTATGTTCTCTCATAGGAACCCCGTCACCTGTAAAGCCAATTTTCTCCACTCGAATTTGTTTTGCTTCTTCCATACGGAGAGATAAATCGAATCCTTTTACTCTTATGACAATAGGATCTCCAAGGGGGGCAATTCTTAAAATTCTAAATTTAGTACCCTTAAATAAACCTACATCCAGAAGGCGTCTTCGAATTTCCCCTGTGGCTTTTACGGTATTTATTACACCCTTATCACCTATATTCATATCTGACAGAAAAAGCGGCATTTAAAATTCTCCATTTGTAAGGACTGCCAATTAGGTAAGCCTAACTGTAACTTAATTAAGGATGTAGAAAAAATCAATAGCAATATCACCAAAAACGCTAAAATATACTATACAACGTAAAAACTCTAATATTAGAAAGTTGGGTGGGCCAAAAAATGGGACTATTTTTAAAAATAGTCCCTATAATGAAAAAATTGGTCAGTCTAGCCTTCAGTAATACATTCAACAGGACAAACTGCTACACAAGCAGCACAATCTGTACAAAGATCTGCATCGATAACTCTAACATCATCCTTTTCACTAATTGCTTCTACAGGACATTCAGGATCACATGCTGCGCAGTTAATACATTCTTCCGGGTCAATAATATAAGCCATTTGGGTTTCCTCCGTATTTTTGCGGATAATATATCAGGCTGGAGGGAAAAATGCAAATAGTATTTTGAAGAAATTCTGAATAAACTTAAATCTCGATATAATATTTAAAAATTCTTATATATTACCTTAGTCCTCTTTCTAATAAAAGGGTTTTTATATCCCTCCTGGCATCAAGAATACAGTTAATATAGATTTTTTCATTTAAAAATTGATAGATAATTCTGTAAGGAAGTGAATGAACTTCCCTGTATTCAGTGATATTGATTCTTTCAAGTTCCGGTGGAATATTTCCAATATTTGGATATTTTGAAAGATTATAAATTGTTTTTTTTATTTCCCTAATTGTCCTTAAAGCATTTTCTCTTGAATATTGTTTGTCATTGTATTTGTAAATATCAAAAAGATCCTCTTCTGCATCTGGCAGTAGATATATATTAATTGATTTCATTGTAATTATTTATGCGTTTTTCCAGATTCTCAAATACCTCATCTGCCTTCTTCTCTTTATTTTCCTGCAGCTGTTTATTGCTCTTTGCCAGTATTTTAAGCAGAGCAAGGCTTTCCTGTGTTTCTTCATAAAGATGTATATCCTGAATTACAGCTTTTGCTCTGCCGTTTTGTGTTATAATTAAAGTTTCTCTTTTTTCAGCAACAGATCGAATGATTTCAGAGGCATGAGCCTTTAGGTAGGATATAGGCTGGATGGATTCTGAAAGTTTCATAATTACCTCTTGACTATAATTTAGGCTGTAAACAGGTCTATGTCAAGCTGGATACAGGAGGTCAATTTTAAGATATAGAAAAACTATAAAGATTACCAAACATTCAATAATCAATAAATCCTAATTCTGACAAGTGATTATTGATTTACTAAAGATAGACTTAATGATACAGATACCAAAATACAATCTTATCTGTATGAGAAATCTGTAGACACCTATAAATACATTGCCGAGAGTGGCAATGGTGGTTGTAATGATCTATTTAGTGAAGTTAGCCCAAGAATTCTTATTTGGTCTAGTAATCCCGGTGGATACGAAGGAAGTAATTTCGAACATTTAGATTTGTTAACTGGAACAGAATATTTTCTTGTTGCAGAGGCGTTTGTGCATGTATCATTCGGGACACAGAATAATCTGCATAAAAATCAGTTTGTCATGAGAATTGCATACTAATCTGAAGCAAAATCACAAATGTTCCAGTATTATTAAGCGAAGACCTGAAAATGAATGCTGAAAAGTAGAGAGAGGTAAGATAGCGTCCAACAGAATGAGTGTATGCAGATAATGAGTTCCCACAGTTAACAGGTGTTTGGACTGGGATTTAAGGATTAGAAGATTAAATGGATTAAGAGTGTCTAACATTTGTATATTTTAATCAGAATACTGTGATCCAGCATCCTATAATCTTAAGAATCCTAAAAATCCTAATTCAAACAATTGTAAGACTGGCAAAAGCAGAAGTTCTGTCAGTCAACAATTGCCTGAACAGGAAGTAAATCAGCCTAATCAAAAATATAAGCAGCTCCTGGACCTCCACCGGAAATTGGATCTGTAGCACCAACAATTAGAGAATTCCCATCTACAGCAATATCGAATCCGAATCCTTGAATGCTTGTAATATCTGAGGGAGTTATGGTGTCGCGATAAGATACTGTTCCTGAATCGTTGATTTCGTACATATACACAGTGCCATTATTTGTTCCAAAAGTATCTATATAAGGAGCCCCTACCAGTATAAATTTCCCATCGATAGTAGTACTAATTCCAAACCAGTCTTCAGTATTAGGATTGGTAGGTTTAAGTTCCTGGATTTGAGCAGAATTCCAATCTGCAGTTCCTGTTCTTGTATATAATCCGGCTGTTCCCGCTAAAGCAAATTCATTGACAGTTTGCCATGGAGCGCCCGCTATCATATAGCCTCCGGAAATACCGACAGTCGCTCCAAAAATAGCATTCTCACATGTGGTTAAAAGTAAAATTGCTCCAATAATAATTAACAGTGTTGTAAAATTTCGAGCTGCTTTTAATCTTCCCACAACATTTCCTCCATATCATCTGCCGATGCCGCACGTGCTCCGGTGTCTTCCATCGTCCTTAGATATGCAAATTTGCCTGCAATTTCCGGAGCTACAATTTCAAGTTGATTATAATTCGCCTCTGCGCTTGTATAATCCTCAAGAGCATGACTGACCCGGGCAAGACCCAGTAGAACCGTAGGGTTCCCGGGTGCCTCAATATTTGCTTTGTTATAATAATCCAAGGCCTTACCAATCTCTCTGTCTACAATATGAGTCAGCTCTTTGTGGTAGACCTCAACGACACGTTTGCCTTCAATTATAGATATACTCTGGTTATCTCCAGGCAGCCCGACAGGTACAAATAACTTCCATGCATCTTTTATAGGATAAAATCCTGCCTGCTCAGAGTTTCCGTACCTTCTCCACTCTGAAGCTCCTTCAGTCCATGCTTCTCTAAAGTTTTTCTGGACCATAGTCACTTCAATTGGAAGCCAAGCTTTGTCATCTTTGTAAATCAGATCATAAGGATTCGCAAAAAAACTCCGGGCATTATCCTGGGACATCTTTAAGGCAAAGGCAATATATATGTGTCCTGGAACCGTTATAAATGCTGTATCAATACTGACAGACTCCAATAGGGAACTATAGAGAATTGAAAGATCATCACAGTCACCAGCTTTGTATTCAAGAGTTTGCCGTGGAAACTGCAGAAAGTCGATTGCCTGTTTGTTAAGTACAAAATCCTCATATGGTGTATTTGGATCAACAACATAGGTCATTCCGTAAATAGAAAGGGCCTCATGAAGAGCAATGGCAGTTCTTAGATTTGCATCAATAGATTGACTCCCTGTTTCTCTTATCAGGCTTATCAGATTTTTAGAAAAACGCATTACTGCGGGGTCTCGTGCTGTTACAAATGCTGCAGCTCTTCTGTCATCATCCCAGATTGATGCATTTCTGTTTTCCAGTTTAAGAGTTTCAGTCATGTTGGTTACTCTTTTTTCACCCTTAACAGTATATTCCAGAGTAATCTCTGCTGCGACCTTTGTACCTTCAGTAATTTCCAGAACATTCTCGTTGAAAAGGGCATAAAGATCGATTAGTTCAGTTTCTCCCCGTTTTATGGGATTTTGGAAAGCATACTCTTTAGGAGTATCCATATATTTATTTATAAAAACAGTAACTATTAAATTATCAATAGAACTTTTTTCCCCATTTTTTACTTCGATTTTCCCTATAGGATGATCATCATAATACTGATAAAAAACTGGAAATATTCCGTTTGTTTCAATTTCTGTTACTTTAAGAAGGGATGGTTTGAAATCTGATGGCCGGCTATCAGCGGGTCCAATGTTCATGTTTCCGGAAATTGGAAATCTATAGGCAGTACTTATATATACTCCTACAGTATCCAGTAAAGCCTGTGGAGTTCCCATATATGTTCTGTAATAGGATCCGATACCCACGGAAAGTTGAGGATTTATGTTGAGAAATAGGGACGGAGCATTATTTTTTTCTCTCTCTCTATAATATCCATACACCCTATTTGTATTGTAGTTAGCCCATAATATTTTAAATTAAAATTGTCATAAATTTAGATCAGCTAAACTTGGCATTGTATTGACAACAGCAATTGTTGGATTTATAATATTTGTATGATCATATGGGATGATGATAAATATCTCTCTACACAAATTTAATTACAGCAATAATTATCCCTGCAACGGTAGCAGTAAATCCGTAAGACCAGACCATAAATTGAAACATTTTTGTTCCCAGAGCTTTTATACTGGAGTTTACTTCACTAAAACGTCTATCTATTTGTTCAAACTTTTTGTCGACCTGCTCAAATCGTTTGTCTATATTGATCTGCTGTAATTCGATACGTTTATCAATTTGATCAAAGCCCTGTTTCATCAGTTCCCGCTGATTTTTAAGTTCCTCCTCTACCCTTATCATTCTTTCTGTAAGCTCAAGGGGGATATTAAAGGTCCGAGGAGCAGAAATTTGCTCAGGAAGCCATTCTGTTAAATGACTCTGAACATATTCTCCTATTAATTCAAGCTCTTCCTGTTTTAATGCCATGGCCATAAACCTCTCCTTAAATAATAAAACTATCTAATGCATTAGTATAGGGTAAAATGGATTTCTGCTTCAAAGATTATGTGAAGCAGGGTGTATTTCTAGTGTTGTTATTACCTGTGATTTTTATAAATAAAAAAAATAAATAATTGACTGCTCTGATGAGTACATGATATCTTGGCATCTTAAAATAACCATTGAATATTAATATTCAGGATATAAATTAATTTATTTTTAAAGGATCAAACATGAAATATCTTACAATTATAATTTTATTATTTACTATTATACTGCCTCTTGCTGCACAGGACTCATCAGATGTTATTCTAATGAAAGATTTTGACAGAACTATGGAGGGTTTTAGCTTTTCTGAGGGTGGACTTGTTCAACTAAATCAGGATAGTGATGGTTTCCCTATGGAAATAGATTTTATTTTTGATATGCCAAGCGGACTGGGTATGAATAATTCAGAACTTACAGAATGGTTTCCTGGAAAAGTAGAAATTATTGATCTGGGACAAATATCCTTGGATACTGAAACAGATATACCCACAGAAGGATTTAATCCATTTCTTGGGCCCGAAGGAATTATTCCAGGACATACCTATTTAATTCGAACTTCTAATTTGGATAAGTTTGGTAAAATACATATCTTAGAGTTTGATGTAGAAAATGAACTACTTACCTTTGACTGGGTATACGAATAATCTCCTCTTAACAAAAACTTAGAAATGTGAACCATAAAAGGGTATATGGTGAATATTCTATTTCTATGGATAAATATTATAATTTATTTGTACTTTTTGTTGCAGATGAGATTGATATTGTATTGACAATAGCAATTGCTGATTTTATACTTTTTTTATGATCATTTGGGATGATGTTAAATATAATAAGTTAAAAGATGAGCGTTATATTGATTTGGTTGAAATTGAGCAGATTATCCTAAACAAGAAATATATAGCCTCATTGAAAAATCCTGCCAGATCGGAACAGAGAGTATTTATCGTTTTATATAAAAAATATATCCATGTTGTCCCATACATTATCGATGATGACAAAAATATTGTTCTAAAAACTGCATATCCCAGTAGGAAGTTTAATAGAATATATGGAGAAACAGAAAAATGAAATACAAGCTTAACAAAGATGAAATGGAAATTGAAACTGCAGCCGAATCATTTGTAGAATTAAATAGATCGGAAA
>JAQIBN010000031.1 GCA_027859095.1 Spirochaetia bacterium
TATTGAAATGCCGAAATTTAATAAAAATGAGAATGAACTTACGACACATTTTGAAAAATGGTTATATTTTTTAAAACATCTAGCAGAATTTGAGTCTATTCCGGCAATATTAAATGAAAAAGTATTTAAACAGAGTTTTAAAGCAGCAGAAATAGCAGCATTAAATAAAAATCAGCATGAAGTTTACGAACAGAGTTTACTGCAATACTGGGAAATGACGAGTGCAATAGATACCGCCTTTGATGATGGAATAGAACATGGTATTGAACAAGAACGCTTGGGTACAGCACGGAAAATGATTAAGAAAAAAATTCCAGTACAGGATATTAGCGAGATCACTGGACTAAGCATTCCAGAAATAGAAAAACTAAAGCCTTAGCTTTTCTCGAAGGAATCTACAACCTCGGAGCCCAAAGCTACGTACAGGTAAGCTTCGAAGTACCGGAATATACAGCAGATACAGATGGCCTGGAGACAGGGAGACCGGAAACGGGAGTAAGGAAAAATAGTAAAAAGAGCTGTTGTTTCCAGCCCCTAAAAGAAGAATAGGTCCCCTGGAAGAGACCAACGATGCCTATGCTGTTGCAAAGATTTCTGCCATAAAAATGTGTACTTTTTACAATGAGCAGTATGGAACAAACTTTCTTTCAGTTATGCCTACAAATCTATATGGTGAATATGACAACTTTGATCTTACATCTTCCCATGTTCTCCCAGCAATGATCCGAAAATTTCATGAAGCAAAGATAAGGGAGACCGGAGAATGGAAGAATAAGAATGAATATATCAATAAAGGATCTTATTTCAATGTTACATTAGACATTTTGATAGCATGGTAGTATTCTGTTAATAATATTGGCAGTTTTTACTGTAATAATTTATATATTCTTATATCAGGAGGATAAAAAATGCAGGCTGTATATCATTTAAAGATAAACGAATTAACAAATGATTTTATAAAGATGCTCAAGACTCAATATCAAACAGGTATATTAGATATAGTTGTTTCTGAATCTGATGATACAGATTACTTGTTATCTTCAAAAACGAATGAAGAATTACTAGATCAGGCTATCTTTGAAATTGAGAATAAAGATGTATTAAAGAAAAATTTAAAAGATCTTGGAATATGATAAATTTTTCAAATCAGGCATGGAAAGATTATTTATATTGGCAAAAAGAGGATAAAACAAATATAGAAAAAATTAATGTACTTATTAAAGATGTAATACGAAACCCATATAAAGGGTTAGGTAAACCAGAACCTTTAAGAGGTAAATATAAAGGTTATTGGTCTCGTAGGATTACAAAAGAACATCGATTTGTATATAATAGAAGAGATTTAACCGCAGAATGTTCCTGAGCTTGTCGAAGGATAAATACTGATGAACGCAGATGGGGAAGGAAAGATGGAGACCGGAGACGGGAGAAGAGAAATGGAGACAGGAGGCCGGAGACCGGAGACGGGAGACGGGAGACGGGAGAACGGAGACTGGAAACCGGAAGCCGGAGAATGGAGACTGGAAGAAAAGAAAAGGTACGGATATGGGAGAAAAAATAAGTAAATTTGAAGAGCTTGTTGTTTGGAAAGAGGGGATGGATCCGAATTAAGGACTCAATTATATCTAGCTAAAGAAATTGAAATCCTTGATAAAGAAATTTTTGATGAACTCCTGGAATTAACCAGAAAAATTTCTGCTATGTTATATAAATTAATAAAAACCAGAAAAGAAAAATTCTGATACTATCTTTCTTCCATTCTCCGGCCTCCGGTTTCCATTATCTATCTGCTATATTTAAACAAAGAATATAAATTATCCAATAATTTTGTGGAGGGAAATATGCAAAATCAAATCAGTATAGAATATCCTCAAAATTTACCTGATATTCTCCAGGTAACTAGAAAGTCATTTGAGAAAGAAGCAAAAATGGCTATGGCAGTTAAGTTATTTGAAATGAAACGGATATCATCGGGGATGGCAGCAGTACTAGCAGGAATTGATAGAGTTAGTTTCTTACTTAATCTTCATCGATTTAATGTCCCAATGATTGACCTTGAGGAAGATGAGCTTATATCGGATATGCAGAATGCATGAAACAGAAGAACTTGTTATTAATACAGGACCTATACTTACACTTATAGCTGGAATTGGTGACTTATCGTTATTAAATGTTCTTTACAAGCGTGTTCTAGTTTCTTTCGAGGTTTCAGAGGAAATTGAAGCAGGCGGAGCTGCGGGATTTGGAATAATTGAATTTAAAAAATCGAATTTCCTTGAAAAATGGTCAAAACCTTTAACTATTACCCCCTTTTTGAGAAATGCACTGGATTTAGGAGAGGCTTCAGTTATTCAGCTTGCATTGGATGAGAATATTTCAACGGTTTGTATTGATGAATCCATGGGGCGTAGAATCGCCCGATTAAATGGTCTTAGACTGACTGGTTCAATTGGAATTTTGATTCGTGCAAAACAAAATGGGTTTGATTTTTCAATGCTTGAAGTAATCAATAGAATGAAATCTCAAGGGATCTATTTAAGTCAAAAGATTATTGATTTTGCACTACAAGAGGTGAATGGAATTTGAGTATTTTCATAAGCTGCTTTGGAATGCTGGTATATAGTCATAAAAATATTAATAATTACTTTCTTTTAATATTTATGATGGCCCTGGTAATTTTTAAACCTAAAAACTCCTCCTGGAAAACACGATTTAAAGATCTACCTCCTGTTCCTGCTGAACTAACGCCCTTTATTTAATTAGTGATGGAACCGAGAGGAAAGATGGAGACCGGAGACGGGAAAGATGGAGACTGGAAGCCGGAGACGGGAGAACGGAAGAATGGAAGAAGAGAAATGGAGACAGGAGGCCGGAGACGGGAAAGATGGAGACTGGAAGCCGGAGACGGGAGAACGGAAGAAAAGGTACAGAAATGGGAGAAACAATAAGGAAATTTGAAGATCTTGAAGTTTGGAAAGAGGGGATGGATCCGAATTAAGGACTCAATTATATCTAGCTAAAGAAATTGAAATCCTTGATAAAGAATTTTTTGATGAACTCCTGGAATTAACCAGAAAAGAAAAATTCTGATACTATCTTTCTTCCGGCCTCCCGTCTCCCTACTCCCGTCTTCGGCCTCCGGTCTCCATTATCTATCTGCGTTCATCTGCGTTCATCTGCGTTCATCTGCGGATAATATAAATTAAAATTGAGGAAGAACTTGGTTGGGGTAAATCGGTAGTAAAAAATCTATCTGATGAGCTTCAAAAAGAATTTATTGGTATGAAAGGCTTTTCAGTTCAAAATCTCTGGAATATGAGACTGTTCTATTTAGAATACAATCAAAATCAAAAACAAGTCTATTTTATAGACATCACAAAAGCCTTTAGAGAAATAGGATGGTCTCATAATCTGACCATAATACAGCAATGCAAAGATTTATTAGAAAGAGAATTTTACATACGAAGCACTAAGAAATTTGGTTGGACGTATCGAGTACTTATCTAAGTATCCTGGAAATGACAGAAGTTTCTAACCAATAACTACTTCCAACATTATAATTTTCAAATTGACATAAATACTATAATGAAAGAGTAATTAGGGGTCAGGTATTTAATATTTACTAAAAATAGAGTATTATGTATATCTGAAGGAGATGTCTATGCCCCGTAAACCCCGTCTTGATATTCCAGGTTATTATCATATCATTAACAGAGGAGTCGAAAAGAGAATCATTTTTATGGTAGATTCCGACTTTCAGGAATTCATGAGAATTCTTAATACAAGCTCCCAAGTCTATCACTTTAAATTACAGGCTTATGCACTAATGTCTAATCATTATCATCTGTTAATTGAAACTCAATCGGACAACCTTTCTTTAATCATGCGGCAGATAAATTCTAAATATTCAATCTATTTTAATAAGAAGTATAATCGTGTAGGTCCCCTCTGGCAGGGCCGGTTTAAAGCATTTTATATCCCAGGGGAGAACTATTTGAATATAGTTGTGAAATATATAGAAAATAATCCGCTAAAAGCGGGAATTGTTCCTGAAGGGGAGTCATATTCTTATGTATCTAAAAATAATTATTTATCAAGTTCTTTAGAATGGAAGAACCTGGAAATTGAGGTTCATAAGAATGATTTTGTCACTGTTAAAGAGAAAAAATCTCTTCCACTGTATTTCGAAGAGGAAAAGATAAAGGATTCTCAGATTGTTTCTGCCTACATGGATGGACACCGGCAGTCTTCCATTGCTGATTTTTTAAAAATATCTGTAGCATTGGTTTCCCGTAGAATTAAAAATTATTCTGAAAAGAGGGGGCTTTTTTTAAAAATAAAAGAGAAGGGAATATTCTGGAGTTATGATAAAAAAATAGAATATTCTCCTGCCCTGGACGATCTGTTTATTGAAAGTGTTTTAAAATATGGTGATTTTGATGATTTGAAAATACTATTTTCACTCTATGGGAAAAGAGTAATAACAAAGGTCTGGAAAGAAAAACTCTTTTGTGATGTCCGTTTTATTAAACTGAATTATTTTATTGCACGAATTTTTCTGGGTTTGAACATAGAAGCAGACTATTTTACAGGAGCCATGAATGAAAGAGAAAAAAGACTTCGCTTTCTTGCTTCCTGAAACTGTAAAAGTTTTAGAGTTTTTAATAAAGAAAGCACCATTTTTACGTAATTATGTCCTTGTCGGCGGTTCAGCTCTGGCTCTTCATTTAGGCCATCGGAAAAGTGAAGATTTAGATTTCTTTTCTTATACTGATTATTTTGATAAAAAAGAAATATTAGATGTAATGAAATCAATTAAGAGTTTTGAAATTATCAATGAAACAAAGGATCAGATTGATCTTCTTCTTGAGGGGGTCAAAGTCACCTTTTTCAATGCAAAGTGGGAATTCCTTGAGCCTGATAAAATTGAAAGTTTCAACCTGGCATCCCTTGAATCCATAGCTGCCATGAAGATCAATGTTCTGTTCCTTCGGGCAAAATTCCGCGACTATTATGATCTCTTTTTTCTTGCAAAAGAAAAAATGACACTCAATGAAATATTTGAACAGGCTAAAATAGTTATAGCCGGTATTACCTATAAATTATTCTGCATCGCCTTGACCTATATTGATGATCTGGAAGATGATTCCATAGCACATCTTGACCCCATAATATCTATCACTAAAGAAGAAATAAGGGCTTTTTTCGAAAATAAAATCAGAGATCAATTATAAGTAAAAATTAACCACAGATGAACGCAGATGGAGACGGGAAAGATGGAGACCGGAGACGGGAGTAGGGAGAATGGAAGAAGAGAAATGGAGACCGGAGACAGGAGGCCGGAGACTGGAGACTGGAAGAGAAGAAAAGGTACGGATATGGGAGAAACAATAAGTAAATTTGAAGATCTTGTTGTTTGAAAGTTTCCAAGCTCAGGAACCGTCTGCAGATAATAAATCCCGATGTGTGAAGTTAAGAATTATTATAAATAAATTGGAAAAAATATTTTATTTGGTAAACTCAGGACCTAAGTTTCTCCATTATACAAATTGTAATCTTATGCATTAAGAAGGTTTTTATTGATATACAAAATAGAAATTAAACCACAAGCTCTCAAAGACAGTAAACATATCCCCAAGAAATCTTTAAAATCAATATTTGAAAAAATTGAATTGCTTAGTGATAATTTAAATGGTAACGTTAAGCATCTAACAAATTTTACACCAGAATATAGATTACGAGTGGGTAATTATAGAGTCCTTTTTGAGGTAGACAATAATGAAGTTATTATCTATAGAATCAGACATAGACAGAACGTATACAAGTAGGAGGCTGTTATGATCACTCTTCATCCAAATATCATCGAAAAAGATGGGAAAAAAGAGTTTGCAGTTTTACCCATTGAAGAATTTATTCAAATTCAGAATCTTCTTCAGGATTTTGAGGATTTAAAAGAATTAAGATCAGCAAAAGATAAAGAATAAGATGTTCCAGGCTTCAGCGTCAAAGAAGCTAGAGAAAAATCAAAACTTTAGAATTATAATTGTAAATTTTTTATTGCAGGTAAAGATAAAAGGTAGATTGAATGAATATAGAAAGAGTTGTAAATATAAAGAGCTTATCGTCTGAAAGTTTCCAAACTCTCCCAATTCTTCCGGTCTCCTTTTCTCCAGCCTCCGGTTCCCATTATCTATCCGCGTTCATTCTTCGGCAAGCTCAGGAACCGTCTGCGGATAATATCTTTCCCCTATATTTAACTTATTAAGGATTTATTATGGATTCAATACTTTCACTCATCGGCCGAACAAAACCACTTTTTTCTGCTGATATTACGGCACATGAGAAAACTATTTCCGAGATAATTTCCTCCTCCCGGTTCCTGGTAATTGGTGGAGCCGGGTCAATAGGTTCTGCTGTAACCCGTGAGATCTTTAAACGTAATCCCCTGGTTTTGCATGTGGTGGATATAAGCGAAAACAACATGGTGGAGCTGGTTCGGGATATACGCAGTTCTATTGGATATAATGATGGTGAATTTGCAACCTTTGCGATCGATTGCGGGTCTGATATTTTTTCAGCTTTTATAGGTAGTGGGAAGGGTTATGACTATGTCCTGAATCTTTCTGCCCTGAAGCATGTTCGAAGTGAAAAAGATCCCTTTACCCTTATGCGGATGATAGATGTGAATGTATTTAATACCGATAAAACAATGAAAGAGGCTCTTGAAAAGGGCGCAAAAAAGTATTTTTGTGTTTCTACGGACAAGGCCGCAAACCCGGTAAATATGATGGGGGCATCAAAGCGCATTATGGAGATGTTTCTCATGCGCCGCAGTCTTGAGCTTCCGGTTTCAACAGCCCGCTTTGCAAATGTTGCCTTTTCCGATGGCAGTTTGCTCTATGGTTTTAACCGGCGTATAGAAAAGAATCAGCCTATATCCGCTCCAAATGATGTGCGCAGGTATTTTGTAACTCCAAAAGAGTCGGGTGAACTGTGCCTGATGTCCTGTTTATTAGGTGATAATCGTGATGTTTTTTTCCCAAAACTGGATCACGACTTAAACCTGATTACCTTCAGTGACATTGCAGAGCGTTATCTTGAAAATCTTGGGTTAGAACCCGTTAAATGTGAAACTGAAGATGAGGCGCGATCCAGGGTAGCGGAGCTAAAAGCACAACATAAGTATCCGGTATACTTCTTTAAAAGCGATACTACCGGTGAAAAAGACTTTGAAGAGTTCTATACAGATGGGGAAACCCTGGATCTGGAACACTTTTCTGCCCTGGGTGTTATAAAAAATGAAGCAGTGTTTGATGAATCAAAACTTAAGCTATTTACAGATACAATCGACCGGCTTCGTTCAGCCGGTGTATGGTCCCGAACTGACTTAATTAACTTGTTTAATACAATGATTCCTGAATTTAATCATAAGGAAACCGGCAAGTTCCTGGATGGCAGGATGTAAGAGGAAAGATGGAGACCGGAGACGGGAGACCGGAGAAAGGGAAGAAAGGATGACAGAAATAAATGTTAAATGTGAAGACTCCAATGTTTGAAAAAAATCTGATCTCTCCCAATTCTTCCGGTCTCCTTTCCTCCAGCCTCCGGTCTCCATTATCGATCGGCATTCATCTGCGGATAAAAATATCAAATTAATATTATATGTGATGGAGTTAGATGTTATTTTTACTTGCTCTTCGAAATGTACTGCGTAACCTGCGCCGCCTTGCACCCATGATGCTGAGCCTTGTTCTGGTATTTGCATTGTTGGTAATTGGGAATGCTGTGCTTAATACTACTATCACTGCTCTTTATTCAGTGTATGCCCGTAATGTAAGCGGAGACCTCACTGTCAGCCCTAAGGATAAGAATAATTTTACCATTTTCGGTTCGGATCAGCTCCTGGTGGGAGAGTACCTGGTGCCCCCGGTTCTGGTAGATTTTTCGAAATTGCGTTCTGCAATAGAGTCCTTGCCTGAGGTGCGTTCTACTGCTGGGCTAATTTCCTCGGCTGCAAGGGTTAAGGTCGGGGGGCAGAATAGGAACAGTACTGTCTTTGGTGTAGATTTTGACAGCTATACGCAGCTTGTTCCCGGTCTGAGCTTAGAGGCCGGCGCCTTCCCTGAGCCCGGTGAGCCCGGGATAGTGGTTCAGCTTCAGGGGTGGCAAAATGCGGAAAAGTTAATTGGAGAGAAGGTTCTTCTGTCCGCCGGATTAGGCCGCAGTTTTACCCTTAGGGAGGTCACTCTTACCGGGGTGGTAAGTTATCCTGTAAGGGATCAGATGCTGGATACTGTTGTACTGGTAGACTCAGGTACAGCACGGGCATTAAACGGCTATTTATATAACTTTGATGGTGATATATCAATCTCTGAAGAAGATCAGACAGTCATTGAATCCGACTTCGATTCTCTATTTTCCGGTGCAGGGAATGTGTCTGAGAAAGGCGGGCAGGATGAAAAGTCAGGTATCGACCCTATGGCGCTTTTTTCCGGTACTGTCAGTAATTCAGACACTGCGCCTTCGGAAAAATTAAAAGTCGAACCCGAGGCCTGGAACTCTCTACTTGTTTCGCTGAATGACAAAGACGATATAAAAAAGGTTAGAAGGCATCTGGCTGGAGCCGGTTATAATGAAAAGAGCGGCTATATGGTTAGGGACTGGAGTACCAGTGTCGGAGGAAGTGCCCAGTTAGCCTGGTTTCTGCAGCTTCTGTTTAATTTAGGATTATTGTTTGTTTCTTTTGGTGCGGCAATTATTGCCACGAACGCTCTTCTTCTTTCCGTTCTTGAACGAACAGGAGAGATAGGAAGCCTCCGGGCCATGGGCGCCACACGAGTCCGTATCTCTGTAATGATATTTTTAGAAACTTTTTTAATCGTTTTCGGCAGTGCCCTGATTGGCATTTTTATTGGCAGCCTTGGCACCGAATGGCTGAACGCGAAGGGGATCGTGATAGATAATCCATATATTAAAATTCTTTTTGGAGGAAAGCCGGTGAGGGGCGAAATTACATTAGATAGCGTGACCGGACATCTTGCTGCTGCTTTTCTTCTTAGCATTGTCTCCATGCTCTATCCTCTTAAGCGGGCTCTTGGCATAAGTCCAGTGGAGGCAATGTCCGAATGACAGCATTGATATCCACTGCCCTGCGCAACTTTTTTAGAAACATAAAGCGCTACCGTGTTCTTCTAATGGCCCTTGTATTAATTACGGCGGTACTTACTATTGTTCTGGCAGTAGTACTGGGAATGCGTACAGCGTTGTATGAAAAGGCAAGCCGCTATTTTGCCGGAAACATTGTAGTTATGGCTTACAACGGCAACGGAGCTTCTAGAATAGAAAAGCCCGAAGAGGTCCTGCAGTCGATCCGTCAATTGGACCCCCTCGGTGTAGCTGTACGTTGCTTTTCCCGGCGCAGTACATATTATGACCTTAACAATATTGAGCTGTTTTTTTCCGGTTACTATGTAAAGCAGCGTCGCATTGTGGGTGTCGAATGGGATCTTGAAAGTCCTGTTTTGAGCAAATTCGATTTTATAGAAGGCTCTGTACCAGACGCCGGTGATGAAGAAGCTGTTCTAATATCATCAGCTACAGCCAATCAGCTGCATATAGCAGTGGGGGATAAGCTTCTGGTGTCCATCTTAAGTGATTTAGGGCATATCAATACCGCAGATCTTATAGTCCGTGGAATCTTTTCCGAATCCTCATTTTTCGGATATCAGACTTATATACATCGCTATACTCTTAACCGCCTCCGGGAAGCTCCGGTAGAGAGGGTGAATGAGATGGGAGTTTATCTTGTTAACCCCATTAGTGATGAGGAGAGAGTTGCCGAGCTGCTGACCCGGGAGATGGGAAAATTTCTGCCTGTTTTTGTCATCATGAAATCCCGTGAACAGTATACAGCCCAGGCCTCTAAACTTCGTGATGAACGGGAATACGGGGTTGTCAGTATTAGCGCTCAGCTTAAAGAGATAGAGGATCTTATGGGAGCCATTACCCTTATTGCATCTGTAGTAATTCTGATGTTTTTAGGTATTGTAGTAGTGGGGGTAAGCAATACCTTTACTATGATAGTCTGGGAGCGTAGCCGTGAAGTTGGTACCCTGCGAGCTTTGGGGATGCAGCGTCCACGGGTGATTTTCTCTTTTTTGATTGAAGCTCTATTTCTGGGTATGAGCGGTGTTTCCCTTGGTATGCTGCTGGGAATTGGAGTTCTGGAAATAGTTAGATCTGCTGTCAGTTTTCCTCCCAACGTGGTAAGTACTCTATTTTTTACCCAGGCCAGGCTGCCATGGGTTTTACCGGTATGGGGGGTGTTCCTTATTTCGGGTTTGGTAGCAGGGGCCAGTATCCTGGGGAGTCTGCAGGCCTCCCTGCGCGCCGGCCGGCTGAGCCCTGCAGAAGCTTTAAGACGGGGGAAGTAGGGGATAGGAGAGGCTGTAGGCTATTAGGCTGTAGGCTGTTAGAGAGTAGGCTGTAGGCTATTAGGCTGTAGACTATTAGAGAGTAGGTTATTAGACTATAGACTATTAGATTGTGGGGTGTGGTATGCGTGATCATAGGAAACTCAGAGCATTTCAATTGGCTGATGAAGTAGCTCTTTTAATATATCGAGTAACAAAGCAATTTCCCAAAGAGGAAATGTATGGATTAATTTCCCAAATGAGAAGAGCTTCAGTTTCAGTTCCCTCTAATATTGTCGAAGGATGTACCAGGGAAAGTCAGGCTGAGTATCTTCGTTTTCTGGAAATTGCGTTTGGTTCCTTACGTGAATTGCACTATCAGCTTGGTTTATCAAGCCGTTTAGGATATTTTAAGGACAATGATAGTAGTGACTGTGAATCTAAAATTGTAGAGACCGAAAAGGTTTTAGGGGCTCTACTAAGATCAATGCGCAAAACCTAATAGCCTAACAGCCTACAGCCTAATTAAAGGAGAGTAATATGAACCCTAATAAATATATCCCAACCCTGGTCGCTTTTACGCTGCTAATGACACACTTTAGTATGAGTCTGGCCTTTGGGGATGAATTCAGTCTGGAAGAAAGCCGGCTTATTCTTTCACAGGTGGATAATCTTGTCAGTTATGAGGGAAAAGATTTTTCCGGTGAGTACACTATTACCGATATACGCCCGGGAGAAGGAACCAGTCGAACTAAAATGACCATGTTCAGGCGTGATAGTGTAGTTAGCTATACAATCATTATTATGGAGCCCCAGAGTGATAAGGGTAAGGGGTATTTACGCCAGGGTGATAAGCTGTGGCTTTACGACCCGATACCCCGCAGGTTTACTGTAATAAGTGCCAGGGACCGGTTTCAAAACAGCAATGCACGTAACACCGATTTTACAAAATCGACCCTGGCAGAAGACTACCGTATTGTCGGGCACAGCACTGGGCAGCTGGGTGCTTATAAAACCGATATATACGATCTGGAGGCCATTACCGATGATGTGAGTTTTCCAAAAATGAAGATCTGGATAGACCAGGATAAGCTTGTCAGAAAATTTGAAGACTACAGCCTCTCCGGGCGGCATATGCGCACTACTGCAATTCCAAAATACACCCGGCTGCAGGAAAGCTATGTACCGGTTCAAATTGTAATTCAGGACGAAGTTCGCGGCAGAGAGCTGAACGGAAAGTTTGAGCATCAGCGGACTGTTATATCTGTTGAGAAAGCTTCTTTTATGGATATTCCGGATATGGTTTTTACTCAGGCCTACATTGAAAGAGTGAGCCGTTAGCCAGTGTTAAGTTTATATTCACATGGTCGCAGCTTAACTATTTCTATAATAGCCCTGGTTTTATTGCTTTGCTCAGGCTTTTCTCTTTATTCACAGGATAACGGTCAGATAAGTATGGATGATCTTTTTAATCAGCCTGCTTCTGATGCCCGGAGCGATGAGCAGCCGTCGGCGGATGTTTCTCCGGATACGGATCCTCAAAGGAAAGAATCCGTTGATCTGAATGCCCTGACGACATCACCTCTTCAGTTTACAGGAACTGTGAGTGCCGGGATTGGTATTGGAGCAGGACTTATCGAGTGGCCCGGTTCTGCAGCTGGAGACGGAAAAAGTTTTTCCGATTTAATGCGGTATTCAGGTTTCTATTTAACTACAGCGACCCTTGGTATAGATGCCAGGCCGGAACCATACCTTCGTTTTTACAGCAGCCTTTCAATCAGCCTGGATGCTGAAAATATGAACTTTAGCGGTTCGGATATAGGTGAAATCTTTGTGGATTACACCTTTAAGGATACTGTTTTTGTCCGCGCCGGGAAGCAGAGTCTTACCTGGGGGCATGGACGTTTACTGGGAAATCCTGCAAACCTAGTTTACAGAGTTTCCGAAGGGGTGGCCGTTCGTACGACTCTGCCCCTGGGCCCGGGGACATTAAATGGGGTTGTTTATTCCAAAGGAGCCTGGGTAAATAACCCCTATGCCAATATTGACCCCCGTACATTTGCCTATGCGGGGCAGTGGGAGTCGGGTCTGGGGCCAATGGCCTTCTCTTTATCCGGACATTTTAAAATGAAGGATGATGTCGAAGAGGATATGGGCAGCGCCTTCTCTCTTTCTTTTGGTATTGGGCCATTCGATTTAGCCGCTGATCTGGTAGGGCATTGGGGCATGGCGAATCCTGCATGGAAACCAGTTGAGCTGGAAGCATTGGGACAGATATTCTGGGAAAACGATAATCGAAGCTGGTCGCTGTTAAGTGAATACATGTTTGACTCTTCGGTAGCGGATGGTCTTGGGCATTATGCATCTATGGGATTAAAGACTCCCAAATTTCTCGGCACCGGCTGGCAGCCTACCTTGCTTTGGAAACATGCCTTTCAGGATAATTCGGGGGAACTTATTACCGGTATAAGTGGAAGTCTTGCGCCAGGTCTTAATTTAGCAATGGGTATACCCCTTGTTTATGGAACCCCGGGTTCCTATTACAGAGAAATACTTTCCAGTAGTCTGCTCTCAGGTGATAGTATCATTGATAAAGAAGAGGGTGTAATTCCCGTTGATAACGTGATAAGTCTTCTTTTCTCAGTTACTTTGAGTTTTTCATTTTAGAATTACAAGCTTATATCGAGGATAAATAGAGTTATGCCAGAGATAAATCGTGACATTACAGTTATGGACTTAAATAACAGGGAAGTAAAAACTGATATTTCCAGGGGAAGTTCAGGCCCGGCTGCCGAACTCAAGGGAGTGTGGAAGATCTATCACCTGGGCAAAACTGAGGTCCCTGCTGTTAGAGGGGTTGATTTAAGTATCCGAACCGGTGATTTTGCCACAATTGCCGGACCTAGTGGAAGTGGGAAATCGACTCTTTTAAATCTTTTGGGATGTATTGATGTCCCGAGCCGGGGCAGTGTGAAGGTTGCAGGTCAAGAGACATCTACTCTAAGCGATCGGCAGATCACCAGCCTCAGGCATAGATCAATCGGCTTTATTTTCCAGTCTTTCAATCTTATGCCGGTACTCAATATTCAGGAAAACGTAGAACTCCCTCTGCTCTTGGGAGGGAAGGCTCCTCCGAAAAAGGAGCGCCGGGAGTATATCAACTTTCTGATAGAACAGGTAGGTTTGTCGGACTGGCGGAAACATCGCCCAGGGGAACTTTCCGGGGGTCAGCGCCAGCGTGTGGCAATTGCCCGGGCCCTGGCCACACGCCCGAAGATTGTTCTTGCAGACGAACCTACCGCTAATCTCGACTCGAAAACAGGGACTGCCATAATAGAGCTGATGAAACGGATCAACGCTGAGCTTTCAACTACTTTCATCTTTTCTACTCACGATTCAACAATAGTTGATATCGCTGATCATATTATCTATCTCCATGATGGTGAAGTAACAGATGAAATGCGCAAATAAGTACTTTAAAAAAGAGACTGGAGACGGGAGTAAGGATACCGGAGAATGGAAAATTCTTTCAGACTATGGTTTCCTTTATTTATCTGCGTGTATTTGCGTTCATCCGCGGTTAATTAGAAAGAATTTGTCAAATAAAAGGAAGTAATAAATGAAAGGTATAATCCTTGCCGGAGGTTCCGGCACACGTCTGTATCCAATAACAAAATCAGTAAGCAAACAACTACTCCCAATCTACGATAAACCAATGATCTATTACCCCCTGTCTGTATTGATGCTGGCAGGAATAAAAGATATCCTTATTATATCCACACCCACAGATCTTCCGAAATTCGAAGAACTTTTAGGGAATGGGCAAAACATTGGCCTTAATCTCAGCTATAAGGTACAACCCTCTCCGGATGGACTTGCCCAGGCCTTTATAATTGGAGAAGAATTTATAGCTAAGGACGATGTCTGCCTGGTGCTTGGAGATAACATCTTCTATGGTCATGGGCTCACAGATATGTTGGAAAAATCAGTTCAAAATGTTAGGCAGGATAATAAGGCTACCGTCTTTGGCTACTATGTAAAAGACCCTGGTCAGTATGGTGTTGCTTCATTTGATTCTGATGGAAATGTAACCAGTATAGAGGAAAAACCGGCAAAGCCAAAATCGAACTATGCTGTAGTAGGTCTCTATTTTTATCCTAACTCCGTAGTAGAAATAGCAAAGAATGTTAAACCCTCAGATAGAGGGGAGCTGGAAATTACGACAGTTAACCAGGCCTATTTAAACAAAGGTGACCTTAAAGTTGAACTGATGGGTAGAGGCTATGCCTGGCTGGATACAGGAACCCATGAAAGCCTCCTGGAAGCTTCCATGTATATTCAAACCATAGAAAAACGTCAGGGACTTAAAGTTGCATGTATAGAGGAAATTGCCTATGAAATGGGGTATATCTCAAAAGATCAGCTTCTTGAGCTTGGAGAGAACCTGAAGAAAAACCAGTATGGACAGTATTTGATTGCCCGAGCTGAAGAAGAAAATTAACCGCAGATGAACGCGGATTAACACAGATGGTTCCTGAGTAGTGAGGAACGAAGTATTGAAGAGAAGATAAAAAGAGAATATAAAAGAATTGGATTAAGAAGAAATTACAAATCTAAATATTTAAAAATATCTGCGTCCATTTGCGTTCATCTGCGGATAATAAAAGAACAATTTCAACGCAAAGGAAGAAAGCTATGCCATTTATTTTCGAAAAAACTCTCCTTAAAGGGTTAATAATAATACAACCTCGAGTTTTTGAAGACGAACGGGGCTTTTTTATGGAAACATACAAAAAAAGTGACTTTGTTGGGTCTGGAATTACTGAAGAATTTACCCAGGATAATCACTCTTATTCATCAAAAGGTGTTTTAAGGGGAATCCATTTTCAGACGGGAGCCCATGCCCAGGGTAAACTTGTCCAGGTTATTACTGGTGCAGTTTGGGATGTTGCTGTAGATCTAAGGGTAGATTCAATAAGCTTTGGACAATGGTATGGTATTGAATTAACAGAAGAGAATATGTCAATGCTCTATATCCCTCCGGGCTTTGGCCATGGATTTGTTACCCTAAAAGATAACACTCACTTTTTATATAAATGCACAAAGGAATATAATCCAAAAGCAGATTCGGGTATTATCTGGAATGATGCTGATCTTGGAATTGACTGGCCCTTAAAAAAAGATCTTTCTTTTTCAGAAAAGGATCTTGCCTTACAAACATTTAGAGTATATAAGGAACTGCTTGCGTGATTCTATTAACAGGGGCTAATGGGCAATTAGGTACTGATTTCCAAAAATTTTTTGATCATATTGAAACACCGTATATTGCAACTGATTATTTGGATCTGGATATCACAAACATAGATGCTATAAGATCTTATATATTAGATAAAAAAATATCCTATATTATAAACTGCGCCGCCTATAACGATGTTGATAAAGCGGAGAGTGAACAGGATAAAGCATACCTTCTTAACAGGGATGCACCTAAAAATCTTGCACAAGTTTCGAAAGAGATAGATGCAATATTTGTAAGCTATTCTACAGATTTTGTTTTCGACGGAATAAAGGGTTCCCCCTATACCGAGGAAGATATACCTAATCCAATCTCAGTCTATGCGACGAGTAAATACCAGGGTGAACAGGCTGTTCTCTCGACTTATGATAAAAGCTTTGTAATTAGAACTTCCTGGGTCTTTGGAATGGGGAATAATAACTTCAATAAACAGCTAATTGGCTGGTCTAAAAATAAAGATTCACTTAATATTGTTGATGATCAGAGATCCTCTCCAACATATTCCCGGGATTTGGCAGAGTACTCCTGGGAATTAATTAAAACAAATAAATTTGGACTGTATCATTTATCAAATTCTGGAGAATGCAGTAAATACGAACAGGCAAAATATGTTTTAGAATGTATCAGCTGGAAAGGGACTTTGGGAACTGCAAAAACTGTAGATTTTAATCTTCCTGCAAAACGATCAGCATATACAAAACTTGACAGCAGCAAGCTAGAGGCTGTTATTGGAAAAAAAATACCAAAATGGCAAAGTGGAATAGACAGATTTTTAGAGGAATACAGAGAAAAGAATTAACCGCAGATGAACGCTGATGAACACAGATAAGCCAAATGCAGACCGGAGACGGGAATACGGGAGAACGGAAGATGGAGACGGGAAAATTCTTCCAGACTCCGGTCTCCAGCCTCCGGTTTCCATTATTTATCTGCGTCAATCGGCGTTTATCTGCGGATAATTAAAAAGAGGGAAAATAGTGACATACTTAGTAACCGGGGGAGCCGGATTTATTGGTGCTAACTTTGTTAAATACATATTAAACAAATATACTGATTGTAAAATTGTTATTCTGGATAAGTTGACCTATGCTGGTAATCTTGGAACAATAAAAAAAGAACTTCAAGATAAGAGAGTCTCCTTTTATAAGGGAGATATCTGCAACCAGGAGCTGGTAGAAAATATCTTTATGAATCATGATATAGATGTTGTTGTAAACTTCGCTGCAGAATCTCATGTAGACAGAAGTATTGAAGATCCCGGAATATTCTTAAAAACCAATATCCTTGGAACTCAGGTGCTGATGGATGCTGCTAAGGCCCACTGGACAAAGGGGAAGAATGCCCAGGGTTACCCCGTTTTTACAGAAGGGAAAAAGTTTCTTCAGGTCTCAACAGATGAAGTATATGGTGAGCTTGAAAAAGATATTCCCGATGGACGCACCCTGGAAGTTGTGAGCGAAGTCCTGAAATCAGTATTAAATGATAGAAAAGTAATGCCAAAAGTTTTTGGCACAGAGTTTTTTACCGAGGAAACGCCATTGAAACCGCGATCGCCCTATGCTGTTTCCAAAACTGCCGCAGATATGCTTGTTCGTGCATACGCAGATACCTATCATTTCCCTGTAAATGTGACCAGATGCAGCAACAATTATGGACCCTATCATTTTCCCGAGAAGTTAATTCCATTAATAATAAAAAATATTCTTTCAGGGGAAAAACTTCCGGTCTACGGAGATGGCAGGCAGGTACGGGACTGGTTGTATGTAGAGGACCACTGTAAGGGTATAGATCTTGTTATAAATAAGGGCCGCCTTAAAGAGGCCTACAACATTGGCGGTTTCAACGAAGAGCTGAATATCAATATTGTTAAACAGACAATTGATATTGTTAGGGATCTGATATTTGAAAATAAAGTTATTAAACCTGAATATAAAGAAATTGTATCAGTAAATTATGATGACTGTTCCTATGATCTAATAACTTTTGTTAAGGACAGGCTCGGGCACGATGCCCGTTATGCAATTGATCCTGCAAAAACTGTCAAAGAACTGGGGTTTTACCCTGAAACACCCTTTACAGAGGGAATTAGAAAGACTATTAAGTGGTATCTGGAAAATCAATGGTGGGTAGGTGAGGTGGCTTCCGGTGATTATCAGAAATACTATGAACAGATGTATGGAAATAGATAGAATGCTTCATTTATTTAAACGAAATAAAACAATTGCTATTATAGCACTCATCCTAAGCACCGGGGCTGCTTATGCCCAAAGCGGTTTTTCGGATATGAATTTTTTATCAGAGCAGATTCCCATACAGGGAATAAGTATAGATGAGCTGGATCAGCTCAAGAATAACGAGATAATAATTAGTGTTCTGGGCTCATACAAAGATATTCGTCTAAAATCTGAAACTGATCAGGCTAAAGCAATTCTAGGGAGTTTCAAAAAACTTCGTCCTAATTTTCTTGCAGAGGCCTTCTTTGTGCTGCCCGTCGAAGCAGGAATGGAACAGGCTGCACTTATTGAGGTTAGGCATTTTCTAAAGTCAGTTAAGAACTTTGAAAGTATCCCCTATTATTCAAAGCAGAATGAGACCTGGACCACAATGTTTGAAGACATAAATATTCAGGAAGAACTTGATCTTCCCGACGGTTCTGAGAGTATTACAACAATTCAGAAGATGTTACCTTTCAATCCTTATACTGCTGTTTACCAGTATTCTCTGTCTGATGGAATACTGGAGTATAAAACCTTCAACATGACTCCGCTCTATTATAATTGGATGAAGGGAGTTAAAGAGGAGGGGATGTATACAAGCATACTGGTGCAGGCCCATCCCGGTTATCTATACTTCTATGGACTTGGAGGTGCAAGGGCTTTTAACTTTTTTGGTCTCTTTGGAAATAGGCTTGATATAGCCTTTACAGGGCGTATTGAAGCTTTCTTCGAGTGGTTTCATAAGGAGTTTGTTTTGTCCCGATTGGGTGAAAAGGAAGAGATTCACAGAATTGAGACCATAGATTGACATTACATCAATAATTTTAATAATTACAATTTATATTGGAGGAATTGGAAATGGCACAAAAGGAACCCTTCCATTGGCGGACTGCGATTGCTTATAAAACGAAAGAGGAAATTGTTGTCCGGGGATATGATATTAATGATTTAACCGGGAACATTGATTTTGCCAGTATGGCATTTCTGACCTGGACAGGGGAGCTGCCTTCAGAAAATTACAGAAAAATGCTGAATGCCATGCTTGTTTCCTTAAGCGAACATGCCTTTTCTCCTTCGGCTGCATCCTGTCGTTTTGTCCGGTCCGGAGGTGTCCCCTTAAATGTTGCAGTTGCCGGAGGGGTTTTAACCCTTGGAGAAAGACACGCTTCAGCGGATGTACCTGCAGAGATGTTTCAAAATGCAATAAGACAGATGCATGAAGAAAAAATAACTGTTAGGGAGATCGCCCACAGACTTGTTTCAGAATATCGGAGAGACAAGCGTATTATCAATGGATTTCATCATCCTCAGCACATTAAAGATCCAAGGGTAGTCCGTTTGGCAGAGCTTGCAAAGCTCTATAGTATAAATGGGGAGCATCAGGAATTGGCCTGGGCTATAGAGGACTTTACCGAGGAAATAATTGGAAAGCGGCTATATATGAATGGACCTGGAATTATTGCTGCAATCAGTTCTGATATGGGTTTAAAGCCGGAACAGATAAAAGGATTGCTAATCCTTTCCCGAACTGTTTCCCTGGTAGCGCACAGTATTGAAGAGGGAGAGAGGGAAAAAGCCTGGCGAGCCTCCGGGGAAACGGGCATAACCCAGCCACTGGATCTTTCTCTCCAGCTGCCGGAGTATTATGATGGTCCGGGAAAAAGAAAAATAAGGAATGGTAAATAAAATGAAGAAAGTTTATGTGAGTCTAATTGGTGATCTGCTGCATGCAGGTCATATACGGATCTTAAAAAAAGCTGCAGAACTGGGAGAAGTTACTGTTGGCCTTTTAACATTAAAAGCCACCGGTGAGCTGAACGATGTTCCTTACCTTGGATATGAACAACGAAAATTGGTTCTTGAAAACCTGGTTATGGTCAAAGAAGTTGTTCCTCAGGAGAGCGCCGGTTACAGGGATAACCTGGAGAGTTTAAAACCGGACTATGTTGTTCATGGTGATGACTGGAAACAGACATATCAGAATAAATACAGGGAGGAAGTTATTACAGTATTGAAACAGTGGGGAGGCGAGTTAATAGAGATTCCCTATAGCGACGACATCAGTGATATGAAAATCAAAGATGAAATGACCAAATTGGGAATTACCACCAGCGCGAGACTTTCCCGTTTACGAAGGTTAATCAGTGCAAAGCCCGTTGTTAAAATACTCGAAGTTCATAACGCTCTAAGCGCTCTTATTGCTGAGAATGCAGAGGACCCCCTGGATGACGGAGAGATTGTATCCTACGATGGTATGTGGTCCAGCTCTTTAACAGATTCAACCTCCAAGGGAAAGCCGGATATTGAGGCAGTGGACACATCCGCAAGGCTGACTACAGTTAACGAAATATTTGAAGTAACTACAAAGCCCATGCTTTTTGATGCGGATACAGGGGGTAAGCCCGAGCACTTTGAGTTTACTGTCAGGAGTCTGGAACGAACCGGGGTCAGTGCTGTTATTATCGAGGATAAGACAGGTCTTAAGAAGAACTCATTATTAGGGAATGATGTTGCCCAGACGCAGGATACTATAGAAAACTTCTGTCATAAGATACGGGTCGGCAAACAGGCTCAAATTACCAAAGATTTTATGATAATTGCCAGGGTTGAATCTTTAATTCTGGAAGCTGGAATGGATGATGCACTGCTTCGAGCCTTTTCCTATGTTGAAGCAGGAGCTGATGGAATAATGATCCATTCCAGAGAGAAGGATCCAGCGGAAGTTTTTGAGTTCATTTCCCGATTCAGGGAAAAGGATGGTTCGAGTCCTATTGTTGTGGTCCCTACATCCTTTAACAGTGTTACTACAGATGAGTTCGCCCTGAAGGGTGCGAATGTTGTAATATATGCTAATCATATGTTAAGATCCGCATATCCGGGCATGCTGAAAGTAGCTCAGTCAATACTTAAACATAAACGATCCCTTGAGGCTGAGCCTGACTGTATGCCTGTTAAAAAGATACTAAGCTTGATTCCAGGGACAAAATAATGAAATTAGATGCCTATGCTCTTGGTGAGGAATTAAAAAAATCAGGATTTGGATTTTACAGTGGAGTACCCTGTAGTTTCCTGGCTGATCTGATCAATTATGCTATAAATGAAGCAGATTTTGTAATGAGCTCCAATGAAGGAGATGCGGTTGCTGCCTGTGCCGGTGCCTATCTGGCAGGAGAAAAATCGGTGGTTTTAATGCAGAACAGTGGATTGACAAATGCAGTATCGCCCCTTACTTCCCTGAATTTTCCTTTCAGGCTGCCGGTTCTGGGATTTGTAAGTCTAAGGGGTGAGCCTGGAATAAACGATGAACCTCAGCATGAGCTTATGGGAGTTATAACAGAAAATCTACTCGATCTTATGAGGGTTTCCTGGGAATATCTATCAACAGATATCGATGAGCTTAAGGAGCAGATTAAGAGAGCAGACAAGGCGATAAGCCTTAATGAATCCTTTTTCTTTGTGGTTAAAAAAGGCACTCTTGGGAAGGTTGAATTGAAAGATCAGCCCCGGAGGGTTAATGCCAACAGGACTAAGGTCACAAAGACAAAAGAGGATCAACTCTGTTTAAGGCTCAATGTACTGGAGGCTGTGAATAATCTCAAGGATAATGAGACTGTCCTTCTTGCTACAACAGGTAAGGCCGGAAGGGAACTTTACGAGGCGGGTGATTCAGAGAACAATCTGTACATGGTAGGTTCTATGGGCACTATCAGTTCCATGGCTTTGGGTACTGCCTTGAACACAAGGAAAAAAGTTATAGCCATAGATGGAGATGGTGCTTTAATAATGAGAATGGGAAATTTAGCCACAAACGGATACTATTCTCCAAAAAATCTCCTTCATATATTAATCGACAACAATGTGCACGATTCAACAGGTGGGCAGTTTACAGTATCCGGCAACATGGATTTTGTCTCCATTGCTGCAGCTTGCGGATACACAAACAGTATATACATTCATAATCTGAAAGAACTGGAATCAGGGCTTTTAAACTGGCAGAATAATACCGAATTAACCTTTATGTATATCAGGGTAAAAAGGGGAACCAAAGAAAACCTTGGCAGACCGCTTATCAAACCATACCAGGTAAAAGATAGGTTAATGGAATTTATAAATGGTTAAAACAGCGGTAATTCTGGCTGCGGGGCTGGGAACCAGATTAAAAGACAGGACAAAATCTAAACCAAAGGGTTTTTTGGAACTGGAGGGGATTTCTCTTATCCAAAGAAGTGTAGAGAATCTTTTAGCTGCAGGGATTGAAAAAATATATATCGGTACAGGATACTTGAGTGAATTTTATGATCAGTTTGCAGGGAATTATTCCCAGATTGAGACAATAAAGAGTGATCACTTTAAAACGACAAGCAGCATGTATACCTTATATAATATGAGGGAAAAGATACTCGATGATTTTCTTCTATTAGAGTCAGATCTCCTGTATGAAAAAAATGCACTTTCAATACTTCTAAATGATTCTGAAAATGATATTATCCTTGGAAGTGGAAAGACAGGTTCAAATGATGAGGTGTTTATACAGACAGATAGTCATTCTAATCTTCTGAATATGTCAAAAATTCCGAAGGATCTTGATTCCCTGGATGCAGAATTGGTAGGGATTTCAAAAGTTTCCAAAGAGCGATATTTATCAATGAACAAACATTACGAATCACTGCAGAATCCGAAAATTGATTATGAATATGTATTTGTTCAATCTGCAATGGAAAAACCTCTTCGCGTGAAGAAGATAGAAAATTTAGTCTGGTGTGAGATTGATGATGATTCTCACCTGGATAGGGCGGTCACTAAAATTCTGCCTAAAATCAAGGAGAGAGAGATGCAAAAAATAAAACGAAATATACTGCTTAACCCAGGTCCAGCCACAACTACCGACAGTGTAAAAATGGCACAGATTGTTCCGGATATATGCCCAAGGGAACAAGAATTTGGCGATCTAATGGAATTTGTTTCTCATGGATTGACAAAAATTGTAGGAGATCCCAAAGAATATACATCAATATTATTCGGCGGCAGCGGAACTGCTGTGGTTGAAGCCATGTTGAGCTCCGTTGTTCCCCAGGATAAGACCGTACTTATAGTTAATAATGGTGCCTATGGGAAAAGGATGTGTCAGATTGTCAGTACCTATGACATTAAGTATATTGAATTTAAAAGTTCCCCCATTGAACCAATTGATTTAACTGCATTGGAAGATGTAATTTCAAAAAACAGAAATATATCACATTTGGCAGTCATCCATCACGAAACTACTACGGGCCTTTTAAATAATCTTTCCGATCTAGGTGCCCTGGCCGGGAAATATAAAATAGAGTTTCTTGTGGACGCCATGAGCTCCTATGCTGCTGTCCCCATTGATATGAAAAAATTGAATATTCAATATCTTACAGCCAGCTCAAATAAAAATATTCAGGGAATGGCTGGAGTTGGATTTGTCATTGCAAATCGCAATTCCCTGGAGAAATTAAAGGATATTAAACCCAGGTCCTTTTATTTAAACCTATATGCACAATATGAAAACTTTATAAAAGCACACCAGATGCGATTTACTCCTCCTGTTCAAACACTATATGCCCTAAAACAGGCAGTTATTGAAGCAGAGGAAGAAGGAATCGATAAGCGTTATCAAAGATATTCAAAATGCTGGGAAGTATTAATTCAAGAGCTTAAAAAGATGAATTTAAAATATCTGATTGATGATCAGTATCATTCCAAATTAATTACTTCCATTTTTATTCCTCCTGGAGTCAACTTTAATGACCTGCATGATTTTATGTATGAAAAAGGCTTTACTATATATCCGGGAAAGGTAAATGATTATGATACTTTTAGAGTTGCAAATATTGGGGCCATTGATTACAAAGATATGGAAGCTTTTTTAGTTTTACTAAAAGGGTATTTGAATAAATAGCTGGGAAAAATATTTTTAACTAATATTAAAACAGAACAGGAGTATTTTTAAATGTCAAAAAAAATATGTGTAATTGGAACAGGTTATGTCGGGCTCATTGCTTCGGTAGGCCTTTCTGACTTTGGAAATGAAATAATTGGGGTAGATATAGATAAAAAGAAAATTGAAATGCTGAATAATGGGATTTCCCCAATTTATGAACCCGGAGTTGAGAGATATTTAAAGCGGAATCTTGAATCCGGAAGGCTGCAATTTTCAACGGATATCGATAAAACTATTCAGGATTCTGAGGTTGTTTTTATTGCCGTAGGAACTCCTCCAAAGGACAATGGTGAGGCAGATCTCTCTTTTGTGGAAAGTGTGGTTAAATCAATAGCCAAAAATTTGAATTCTTACAAGGTAATTGTTACGAAATCTACTGTTCCTGTTGGCACTAATAGATGGATAAAGAAAAAAATAAACGAATTTGCTCCTGGAAAAGAATTTGATGTTGTATCAAATCCGGAATTTCTCAGAGAAGGAAAAGCGACTCAGGATTTTTTCCATCCCGACAGGACCGTAATAGGTTATGAATCTGAGCGGGCAAAGGAAGTTATGTTTGAGGTTTACAGAGCTCTTAATCTCATAACGGTTCCCTTTGTATGGTGCAGTCTGGAAACAGCAGAGCTTATTAAGTATGCCTCAAATGCTTTTCTCGCTACTAAAATAACCTTTATTAATCAAATGGCTAATCTGGCAGAAACCGTAGGGGCTGATATAAATACTATTGCAAAAACAATGGGCATGGACGGTCGCATAAGCCCGAAGTTCCTTCATCCTGGACCAGGATATGGAGGCAGTTGTTTTCCCAAAGACACAATGGCAGTGGTTCAGACCGGGGATAAATTCGGGGTCGATATGAGCCTTATTAGTGCTGTAATAGAAGCAAATGACAGGCAGAAGGACAGAATGGTTGCAAAGCTTGAGAAAATTGTAGGTAGTTTTAAGGGAAAAACAATTGCAGTTCTGGGGCTGGCCTTTAAGGCGGAGACAGATGACATAAGGGATACACCAGCCTTTAATATTGTGGAAGGAATACTCCAAAAAGGTGGTAAAATCCATGCCCATGATCCCCAGGCTATGGATAATTTTGAAAAGATTTACCCTCAGATCCAGTACTGCCATTCCGAATTTGATGCCCTGAAGGGTGCTGATGCCATGGTCCTTGTTACGGAATGGAATGAATACCGGAATTTAAACCTTAGAAAGGCTAAAGAACTTATGAAGGGAAGTATCATTCTTGATACCCGAAATCTTCTTGATCCGGAACTCGCAGAAGAGAGAGGATTTACTTATGAGGGTGTTGGTAAGGGATGAGAATACTAATTACAGGGGCTGCTGGTTTTATTGGTTCCAATCTTTCAGAATCCCTTATAAAATCAAACTATATAGTAGGAATTGATAATTTTGACCCCTTCTATAGTCGTACAATCAAAGAAGATAATCTAAAAAATTTGACAGGGAAAGATGATTTTTCTTTTTATGAAATGGATCTTCTTGATCTTGATAAACTGGATGAAATCTGCAAGATAGAAAAAATTGAAACTATTATTCATCTTGCAGCAAAAGCTGGAGTTCGTCCATCCATTCTGGATCCGGTGGGTTATACAAGACATAATGTTGAAGCTACAATAAATATTCTTGAATCTGCCAGGAGAAATGGTATTAAGAATATTATTCTGGCTTCTTCTTCTTCTGTCTACGGCAATAATAGTAAGGTTCCCTTTTCGGAAGAGGATAATGTTGATTTCCCAATAAGCCCCTATGCAGCATCCAAGAAGTCCTGCGAGCTGTTTAGTCATAGCTTTGCAAAACTTCATAATCAGAAAATAGCAGCACTAAGGTTTTTTACTGTTTACGGCAGACGCCAGCGGCCGGATCTTGCGATAGCAAAGTTTACCAGAATGATTGATAATGGAGAGCCCATTCCCTTCTATGGTGATGGAACAACTGAACGGGATTATACCTATATTGATGATATTACTGATGGGATCAAAAACTGTATGGACTGGCTTATTACCCAGGATGGCGGCTGTTGGGAAGTTTTTAATCTTGGAGAGAATCAGACAACTACCCTTAGCTCTCTTGTTAAAACTATAGAAGAGGCTCTGGGCAGGAAGGCTGTATTTGATAAGCAGCCCATGCAGCCTGGTGATGTAAAGAGAACCTTTGCTAATATTGATAAGGCAAAGCGGACATTTGCTTATTCACCAAAGACTCAGATAAAAGAGGGAATTATTGAATACATTAAATATTATAGATCAATTTAAACAAGGGTTTTTGTGGTATATTTAATTTTATGAAACAAAAAATTCTTAGTTTATTACTCTTTCTCTTTATAACTTTCACTTTGATTTCTGAACCTATTGGAAATATACTTAATAGATCTGATGAAGAATACCCTCTATCTAATTCCGTTTCCAGGGAGGATGAATCATACCAGCTTGCATTACTTCCCAACCTGCCAGCATCTAAGAGCATAATAGAGAGGTTTAATGATTATCATCCGGAACTTACTGTAGAAAGGTTGTATCGAATAGACCTTCCATCAAAATATTCAAGTGTTTCACCGGAATCCATGCGTATTCTTTTCACTGATATTGTTAATATACTGGGAAAACCGGAGACTCAGGTAGGATATACCTATCATAGTTCAAGAAAAGATGATGATGTTGCTCTTTTTGAAGAACTATATATATCAAATAAGAAGGGAAAGCAGATATCAGGTTTTGTTTATTCATTATACACTCTCCCAAAAGATTTTAGCTTTTATCAATATGTTGATGAAGCTAATTTCCCGGGAGTTGTATTTGAACAGAATATTATGGTGGATGATGACTTTTTAAGTTATCAGTCCACTAATATTGAAACTATTCGCCTTTTTATTTTTCCGGTTGCAAAAAAGAAAGGAACACGTAATGAGGTTCTCTTTTTTAAATCCGGAAATTATCTGTATATATATAATTGTACTCAGCTGTTTAAAGAACCTGCATTGAGCAGTCTCGGTTTTTCTGTAAACATGTCAAGCATGTTTAGAAAAAGAATGGATGTTATGGCTGAGTGGCTGGAAGATCAGCTGGTATTGGTAAATAAATGACTGTGGTTAGTTTTGGGATGTAAATATTCTAGTTGGGAAGCAGTGTTTTAATGATCTAATCATCTACACTTTGGATAGTAAGGAGTTTTCATCTATCGTATCCCGTTATCTTGGTGGGAAAAGGTATTTTACTTTGATTGGCCTATGGTATAGGAATAGATTGCTTCAAAGGTGGTTCAGAAATGAAAATTCTACTGATAGGTGGAGGCGGGTTCATTGGCTCGGCCGTAGCTGACAGGTTGCTTGAGGATGGTCATGAACTTCGTATATTCGAACGGCCCCGGGTTGTTCCATATCGGAGTTTTGAAAAATCAGAACGAATTCAGTGGATTACGGGTGATTTTCAAAGCTCTCATGATGCAACCTCGGCAATTGAGGGTATGGATTCTGTGATCCATCTTGCTTCATCCACCCTTCCAAAGAACTCGAATGAAGACCCGATATTTGATGTTCATAGTAATCTCGTCTCCATCCTTAACCTGCTTAATGCAATGGTCGGGGCAGGTACTAAAAGGATTATTTTTGCTTCTTCAGGTGGGACTGTCTATGGGATACCTCAATACCTTCCTATTAATGAGGAGCATCCGACAAATCCCATCGTTTCCTACGGTATTGTAAAACTTGTGATTGAAAAGTATCTAATCCTATACGAGAGAATGTATGGAATTAAAGCTATTGCCTTGAGGATTGCAAATCCGTACGGTGAGCGTCAGCGTCTAGAGACTGCCCAGGGTGCAGTCGGGGTATTCCTTCATAGAGTCCTGAAAAATCAGCCAGTCGAAATCTGGGGAGACGGAACCATCACCAGAGACTACATTTATATAAGGGATGTGGCAGATGCTTTCGCAAAGGCTCTGGAATATAAAGGGTCCTTAAATGTCTTAAATATCAGTTCTGGAGTAGGGGTAAGCCTTAATGACTTATTATTTCTGATGGAGAAGGAATTAGGGCACGAAATAGTGAGAAACTACCTGACAGGCCGGCCTTTTGATGTGCCGGTGAGCGTTCTCAGCAATAGTCTTGCATCCAGGGAATTGAGCTGGGCTCCGAAAATTCCACTTCTTGAGGGCATAGGTCTTACAGCAGCCTGGATTAAAAAGACACTCGTATACGAACTGTAAGTCACAATTATTCAGAAAGTAAACACTTTGATTAAAGTACTCATAGAATTCTCAGGAGGGTTCAATGAAATTATCTATCTGCATCCCCGTGTATAATGGGGAAAAGACTATCGGTTCTCTGGTAGAAACTGTTATAAAAACTCTGGACACTCTGGATATTGAAATTGTGCTGGTCAATGACGGAAGCCGTGATAGCAGCGAAGATGTCTGTATCGAACTGGCCAGAAATTACAATTTGGTGAAGTTTGTAGCGTTAAGGCGGAACTATGGACAGCATAATGCTGTTATGTGTGCTCTCAATTACTGTACAGGAGATTTTGCCGTGCTTATAGATGATGATTCTCAGAATCCTCCCTCGGAAATTCTAAAACTGCTTGAAGAAATACAAAATGGCTACGATGTAGTTTATGCTGCTTACCATAATAAAAAGCATCACTGGTTTCGGAATTTGGGTAGTAAAGTAAATGATATCTTTGCCACATGGCTGCTAAATAAACCTGCCGATCTTTACCTCTGCAGTTTTAAGATAATTAACCGGGAGTTGATTGATGAGATTATCAAATATAAGGGTCCTTTTCCCTATATTGACGGGTTGATCCTTCGATGTACATCAAATATCAGTTCAGTCTATGTTGAACATCTGGAACGAAAGGATGGCGAATCAAACTACACCTTGGGAAAACTTTTATCTCTCTGGCTGAATATGTTTATTAATTTCTCAATCAAGCCGATGAGGGTTATCACAATAATTGGTTTACTGACTGCTGTTTTTTCTTTAATTGCCGGTCTTGCTTTTATAATAGAGAAGATTCGAAATCCAAATTTGATAACAGGCTGGGCATCACTGGCTGTACTAATTCTTTTCTTTGGTGGGGTCCATAGTATTTTTTTGGGAATTTTAGGTGAATACATAGCTAAAAATTATTTGGATAGAAATGGAACTCCTCAATGGGTTGAGAAGAAGGTCTATGGAATGAAGAAAAAAAATAGGAATCTAGAAAAAATATAAAAGTAAAGGCTAGGAATTGACTTCATTTAAATCTTCAACTCTCAGAAATTTTAACACGATTTTCCCGTTTTTATCTCTATTGCCTATCATGTACCTATATAAAGGGCTTGAAAGGGGAGCCCCCGGTTTGTCTGCGATTATCAGACCGTTGATTTTATCTCTGACGATTCTTGCAATAGTAAACATCCTTTACCTCTACCTGCATAAAAAAAATTATATATCTGAGCCGAAGGCATTTCACTTATTCTCACTACTGTTGGGCTTTTCTTTACTGAAAGCTATTTTTGGTCTGGATACCACAGATACAGGATTTGCATTGAGCAAGGCATGGAATTTTTATATTGGAGACCCGACTGCAGAAATGGATTTTATCTGGGCTTCAAGCTGGTTATCTTCTTTGTGGCTTAGGATCCCGGGGGATCCATCTCTTATCTGGGCCAGACTCTTATACAATATTATTATGGCTTTCAATGGAATGGCTGTATATTTAATTGTTCGTAAGATTGTATCTGTTAAATTCATAATCTGGGTAGGTATTATTTTAGCTGGATGGGCAATTAGTACCTTACAGCTTCTTATTCCCAATTACAATAATATTCCGGTATTTCTAATTTCTCTCTCTGCTTTGTTATTCTGGACTGGTGTATTAAATAAAACTACTCAAGGAATAAAAAAAATCCTGATCTTAACTGCGGGATTGATAATGGGACTATCTGTACACACCCGGCTGCCTTATGTGTTTTACTACACACTTCCATTTTTTCTGTATGGATATTATCGCTTCAGCCGGAATAGAAATGATTATTTAAAAAAAGATCCGTTTCATTCCGAATTACTTTTTATAGGAATGATCACCGGTTTTCTTATAGGTTTAATAATTCTTTCTGGTTTGGGTGGTCTTGATGTTTATATTGAAAGGAATCTGAGTTTTCTTCAATCCAATGCGCAAAGTACCTTAATAGTGAACAACCAACCCTTACAGCACGGCATTAGTCGTTTAATTTTAATTAATATTAAAAATATTATTAAAACAGTAATCCCTTTTTTTTCCCTTCTAATTATGCATTATTTGTTATTTCTAAATAACAGGAAAATTCATAATTACAAGCTTCGCTTGATTTTACGATTTATCATCTCTGGTATAACTATAGGTACTCTTTTTATATCTTCTATTTATCCGATGGAATTAGGCTTGCCAAAACATTCAATTCTTGGATTGATACTTTTTAACTATTATTTGTATTTCATTTCCTGTTGGAAAGATAAGAACTTCTTTTTTATATCGGCTTTCATTCTTTTTACAGTATTCTTAGGGTTGGTATCCTCATTGGGATCTGACCGTGGGTTTTATACAATGTTTAATTCAGGAGCAATAATCTGGCCTTTCACTTTTTCATTCGGACTTCTATTAGTTATTCCAACAACAGAATTTAATCAAATATACTTTGTTAAGAGATTTCAATTTGTTATTCTTTTGCTTTTTGTAATTCTAAGCACGATTAGTTGGAGGCCTTACAGGGATGATAGTTTTTCCAGAGGTCTGGTTCCATTTACAAGCCCATCCATTAGGGGAGTTCTCTCAAATGAGGATAGGGTTCATGCTGTGGATGAAGTATATACATATTGCATGCAATTACCTGACTGGAAAAACTCGCGTTTGTTGGTTTTGAATTCTGCCCCACTTTTCTACTTTATCCTTGATAAACCATACTATACAACCAATGACTGGGGCCCCTGGGTTTATCTGAATCCATTTCAGCACTTTCAGAACATTCTACAGACACAAAATGAAAATCCACCTGATATTGTTATACTGGCTATTTCCGCTCAGAGGTCTAATTGGCCTTTTATTAATAAACCGGTTGTTCGTGATGAAAATATACCAAAATACCAGTATACTCTGAAATGGCTGGAGGATGGTGGTTATATATCAACGTTTCAGAATAAGGCTTATTCAGTATATATGAAGCAAGATACTTTATTTAATGGATTTTGAAAGGAACCTTATATGAAAAAGGGGAAATACATCAAAAAAATATTTTTTCAATTTATTCGTTTTAATATAATCGGCGTCATCAATACCACCATTACCTATGGTATTTTTTCTATTGTATTCTATTTTACAGATTCCAGATTATTTTCTCTCTTGATTAATTATTTAGTAGGTATAAACATTTCATTTTTTGCCAATAGATATTATACTTTTCGGATAAGAAATAAAGAAATAAAGCATCAGTTTATCAGGATGGTTGCTTCCTACGGCATTATCTTTGTTTTAAAC
>JAQIBN010000081.1 GCA_027859095.1 Spirochaetia bacterium
TTGTCAGACTCACCTGCGGGGGGAATTCATACCTGCCCAAAGAAAAGTTATGGCCCTTTCTTGATGAATTTACTGACAAGCTTATCGAATATTTACGGAAAACTGATAGAATCCCACAAGCTGTCCACGGTCACTATGCCGATGCTGGTTATGTTGCTTCCGAGATAGCTTCGATTTTTGATATCCCTCTGGTTTTTACAGCTCACAGTCTGGGCCGGAATAAACTGGATTTTCTCCTTGACAGTGGAATGTCAGAAGAACAGGCAGAAAAGCAATTTAATACGGATGTAAGAATACTGAACGAAGAAAAAATTCTCTCGAAGGCAGACCTGGTTGTGACAAGTACCGCCTTTGAAAGGGATGAATTATACAGTAAATATAAAAATAAAACTCTTTGTACGTATGCTGTTATTCCTCCTGGATTGGATCTGGATCATTTTTTTCCTTATTATGACTATGAGATTCCGGGGAATACAATTGATGAGGTTCAAAGGCAGGCTCATTTCCGAGTGTTAAACGATTTAAAACGTTTTCACTTTGAACCCGATAAACCAGTCATTATTACACTCTGTCGTCCAGACAGCCGGAAAAATATAGACTTGCTCATTGATGTGTATGGGAAGGATAAAGAACTTCAGGCAATAGCAAATCTAGCGGTTTTTGCAGGAATCAGAGATAATATTGCTGAGATGGAAGAAGGTGAACGTCAGGTATTAACTGATATTCTGCTTAAGATGGATCAATACGATCTTTATGGTAAAATGGCTATTCCCAAAAACCATAACCCATTAACTGATGTTCCTGAACTTTACAGAATCGCTGCAATTCAGGGAGGAGTGTTTGTAAGCACTTCCTTTCTGGAGACATTTGGACTTACCCTAATAGAATCGTCTGCTTCAGGTTTACCCTTCGTGGCTACAAAAGAAGGCGGACCTGTAGATATTGAAACCAATTGCAAAAGTGGTAAACTGGTTGATATATCTAAACCGGAGACAATTGTCTCTGCAATAAAGTCCATCCTGACTGATAAGAAACTTTGGGAAGATCTTTCATCTAACGGTATTAATAATTCAAGAAAAATTTACACCTGGGACATTCACTGTAAAAAATATTTGAACGAACTAAAAGCTATATCATCTATGAACCTAAAAAATATTCATCCCACTGAAAGCGGAATAGAAGCAATTGGCAGACGTATAAGTACTATGTCGGCTCTTTTAATAGTAGATATTGACGATACTCTAATAGGTGATAACGAAGCTACAGAAAGACTTGTATCTTATCTTCAAACACATCATAACCATATAGGATTTGGAGTCGCCACTGGAAGAGATATACAATCCACATTGAATATTCTTTCAGAATATAATGTTCCATTTGTAGATATCTTGATTTCATCTGTTGGTTCGGAGATCTATTATTCCGGAAAGGAATCTATTGATAAGGGATGGATTACATATATCAAAAAAGACTGGAAGCCGGATAGAATCCGACAAATTATGAATAGGGAATCGTATATCAGGAAACAGACATCTCCGGAATCCCAGAGGGATTTTAAAATTTCTTTTGTCCTCAAGGATGGAGAATCAGGGGAGGAGGTAATTCCCCGCATTCATAATATTTTAATGGAAAATCGGCTTAGATATAATCTAATATTTTCTCATAATAACCTGATAGATATACTCCCATACAGAGCCGGAAAAGGAAAGGCTATCAGGTATCTTGCAAATAAATGGGGTATTCCAGTCAGCAAAATAATTACCGCAGGTAATTCCGGTAATGATGCTGATATGCTGTCAAGGGGATTAAATGGAATTATAGTCGGAAATTATTCACCGGAACTGGAAAAACTCAGGAAGACAAAAGGAATCTATTTTGCCGATAAGGAATTTGCTGATGGGATCCTCGAGGGTCTCGAGCATTTTAGTAAAATTAAAAATTAAATTTATCGGGCAATCATTAAACATTACTAGTTACAAAATATGTAGTTTTATTGCAATATTAATCAATTCCTGATATTTATCATCCAGGTTTGTAATTTTCAGCACACCTTCATATTTTTTGGAACCGGATTCAATAAAGGGATCTGACTTAACAGCTCTGACTGTCTTGCGCGAATCCTCCCCTTCTTCTTTTTTATCTGCTTGATGACCAGGGGAAAGCTTTTCGAGTATATTGGGGTCGGCATTGTATTTTTGTACTAGTAAATTGATAGAGCCCTTATCGAGAGGCATACCATGATAATTTACTAATGAATAGGCAAGTTTCTGAATTGGTGTCTTAACATTAACCTGAACCTCGCCAACCTTCGATACAGCCTTTCCAGTTTCGGCAGCGGCTGTAGGCTCTACTCTGGAGGATGATAGAAATGGGGCATTAGATCCTTCGATAGCTAGCTGAATTTCAAATCTGCTAAGTTTAAGCTCGTCCTCTAAAAGCATGGCAATGTCAATAGCCAGTTTTTTATACTCATCTGTTTGAATAATAGAATCAATATTTTTACTCTCAACCCGTACCTGTTCTTTACTGTCGAGCATCTGAAGCAGGTTATTTAAAACTTTTACAATTCGTATTTTGCTGTTTTTTGAAAGAGCTATCTGTTTTTGGATTATTTTTATACCTGAACCGGATTCCTTAGATTCTAAAATATGTAGTGGAATTCTTCTGACCGCTTTTTTCTCTGTTTCAAGATATTTCAATTCAACTAATTTTAAAGTTTGAAAGTTTCTCTCAAGTGTATCATTTGCATTTTTAAGAGAATGATGAAGTTGAACTGTAGATTCCAGGCTTAAAAGATCTTTTTTTAATTTTGCGGAAATTTTTGATTTTCTTTTACCGGGAGATATCGTCTTAATCTGCTTCTTAAGTTTCTTATGCAGATCATCAATCGCTTGTAGAATATGCTCATACATACTTGTAAGTGTAGTAATTACAGGTGCGGCTGCCGGAACAATATCAATTGGTTTGGAATCTGCCAGAAGATCTGCTAAACTACGAAGTTTACTGTTTCTTAAATATGCGGCTTTCCTAAAGGAATACCGAGCCTTATCAAAATTCTCGGAAGTTTTGATAAATTCATTGGATCCAATATATTTAAGAGAAAAGACAGGGATAGTCCTATCCGCAAGCAGTTCATATATCAATGTAAAGATTTCTTCTGCATCACTTAGACTCATCAGTTCTAGATTATGTTTTTCGGCGGCAGATAAAACCCTCCCAATAAAACCTTCGGTTCTGACCCTGCCTACCTGTCTGTTTGGAGGCAGCCCCTGCAGACGTAATCTAATCAGTTCCTCCACAATTGGAGATGCAGATTTTATTGAATTAAACTTTTTTTCTGTTTTTGGTATAACCTTTGCGTACAGATCCTCAATTCGCGCAAACAAACCGTTTCCCCTGAATATTTCGATTTGTTTGGCTGCATCCGCTAGGCTGTCATCCTTAGTTATATCAAATACCGCGGTACGTATTGTTTCCGGAGAAGCATCAGGATTTTCAAGCAGGTATTTGGCAGCCAAAAGCTGGCGGTTATCTATATCATAGTAGCGTAGAATCTGATCTCTTGTAAAAAAGATTAGATTAGGCAATCTGCTGAAGACTAATCTAATAGACTCTTCTGCTTTCTCTATTTCCTGTCCTTTTGTAAGCTGATACAAAAATCGTATAATGATTGCAAAAATACCTGCAATAATTGTATAGATAGCAAAATATATAACCATATTAGGAGGAGCTGTTTTACCATATCCCAGTAGATAGCCCCCCTGTAGTGCAATATACGTAACAGGCCCCGCAGTCCAGGCTAACTGCATTATTGTTCGCCCCCATGTTTCTTTTTTTAAAGCAAGGGTAGCCCTGTGAAGAAAATCCTCTCCCATAGATTCAAAATTTGAGGAAAGGGATTTCTTTGTTGAGTGTGCTCGTCTGAGCTTAAATAACTTTATCATCTGCTAACAGATTCGGCATAAATTGTAATCGCATTAAAACAATTCAAGTCTTTTACGGCTTTTTATTTCGCTCCCAATTTCCCTGGAGACAGATGACAGAATACAAAATGATCATCAGAAAAATAAACTTTGGGAGGAGCTGTAGTTTCACATATTTTTCCAATCTTTTTATGGCAGCGTCCTTCAAAAGGGCATCCTTTTATTTTTTTTGTCGGGTTAGGAGGTGAACCCTCCAGCCTGATTTGTTGTTTTGCTGAATCAGGATCAACATCCGGTACAGCTGAGATCAGTGCCTCTGTATAAGGGTGATATGGAGGTCCAACTACCTCATCTTTTCTGCCGTATTCACAGATACGCCCTAAATACATTACCATTATATAATCGCTGATATAATTAATAACATTCAAATCGTGGGAGATAAAAATATAAGATGCCTTTGATTCTTGCTGAAGCTCACCAAGAAGGTTCAAAACAGAAGCCTGTACTGATACATCCAAAGCTGAGGTCGGTTCATCACAGACAAGAAGATCCGGCGAAATAGAAAAGGCCCGAGCAAGAGCAACCCTCTGCATTTCTCCTCCACTAAGCTGAGAAGCTTTACGGGACAGATACTCCTCTCCAAGATCAACCTTTTTAAGTATATCAATTACCATTTTCCGGCGTTCTGTTTTCGATTTTATTCCAAGGAGCTTTTTCATAGGGCGTCCGATGATTGTTTCAATGGTAAAAGAAGGATTGAGACTTCTTCCGGGGTTTTGAAAAATAAGTTGAATATTTTTTAAAATTTCAGGAGTCCTTTTTCTCCAGCTTACTGCAATATCTATACCATCGAAAATAAGTTGGCCCTTTGTCGGCTTCAACAAACCGCTTACTGTCAACCCCATTGTACTCTTTCCGCATCCGGATTCGCCTACAACTCCAAGGACACTGTTTCGCTCAAGAGAAACTGAAACTCCATCCAGAGCCCTGACCTTTTTCCCAGGCCCCCCATAATATTTGTAAAGATCTTTAATGGATAAAATATTTTCCTCTTTAACGTTATTCTCTAAAGGAATTTTCAACCTGGTTCTTTCTTTATCAGGAACATCTTCTGCATAAGCCCTGCTGCAGGATGAAAAATGATTTGCTTTACTTTCTTTTAGGCCATAGTTCTCCTGGCAGATGAGTGTTTTTTTCTCACATCTGGACACGAAAGGACAGCCGGTTTCTGCAGCACTTCTTTTCGCTACATATCCCGGTATTGCATTAAGTCGCACTTCCTCTTTGACTATCCCTGATCTGGGCATACAGTTAATTAAGGCTCTGGTATAAGGGTGTTCAGGATGCTTATATATTGTATGTTGGGAACCAGTTTCCACTACCTCGCCACGGTACATAACAGCAATTCTGTCTGATACCTTGTTTATTACACCGATATCATGAGAAATATATATAAGAGACATATTGTATTTTTTTTTAAGTTCACTAATTATATCAAGTATAACAACTTCAGTTGTTACATCCAGGGCAGTTGTAGGTTCATCAAGAATCAATAAATCCGGTTTGCACAGGAGTGCCATAGCTATACATATACGCTGCTGCATACCACCACTAATCTGATGAGGATAGCGCCTTACAATACCAGCAGCATCTCCAAGATACAGATCTTTTAAAGCCTCAATACTGGCGTTCCGAGCCTCTTTCCTGGAAAACCCACGGTGAAACATGGTTACTTCATCCAGCTGAAATCCGATAGTCAATGATGGATTTAATGAGGAATAGGGGTTCTGGTATACCATGGCTATACGGTCTCCCCGATATTTCGTTTGCTCCTTTGGACTCTTTTCCAGGAGGTTTTCTCCTTTAAAGAGTATCTTCCCATTACTTAGTCCATTCGAGGGAAGGTAATCCATAATTGCATAGGAAAGAGTACTTTTACCGCATCCGGATTCACCAATTATCCCCAGTGATTCCCCTTCCTCAACAGTGATGTTAATATCTTTAAGTGCTACAACCTTATCAGTTAAAGTGCTATATTCAACGTCCAGGTTCTTTATCTCAAGTATGGATTTATTTTTCATGAATCATTACCTTGCTTACAAAATCGGAAAAAAGTGATACGGCTATTACAAGTGATGCTATGGCCAGGGAAGGGTAGAGAACAGTCCAGGAAGCAGCCCTTATTATCGACTTGTTTTCTATTACCATCATTCCCCAGTCCGGTGTGGGGGGTTGGAGACCTACTCCGAGAAACCCTAAAGAGGCAATCATCATTATCGAATATGCAAAACGTGCGGTAATCTCAACAATAATAGGGCCAATAGTATTTGGTAGTATCTCCACAAACATAATTATAAAGTGAGATTCACCCCTTATTCGGGCAGCATCAACATATTCAGACCCTTTGCAGCTTAATAAAGCCCCTCGGGCAACTCTGGCAGTAGCAGGGGTAAAAGCTATTGAAACTATCAGAGTTAGGCTCAGGAAAGAAGAATCCCCTAATATACCAAGTACTACCATCGACAAAACAAGAGGTGGTATAGCCATTAAAATATCCATAGCCCGTAAAAAAAACGTATCAACCAAACTACCAAAATAACCAGCTGTAAATCCAATAAGTATTCCGACTATGGAAGAAACAAGGCTCGTCATTAAGGCAACTGTCAGTATAGACCTGCTTCCATATATTATTCTCGCAAAGACATCCCGTCCAAGAGCATCAGTTCCCAGTAGATGCCCATACTCTCCGGGCGTGGTCATCTGGTGTTCCATATCCATTTCTGTATAGTTATATGAAAGGAGCGCAGGACCGAACAACGCAGCAAAGATCCAGAGAAAAAGTATCATAATTCCCAAAATAGCAAGAGGATTATTTTTTAAGTGTAATAATATTGTTTTCATGAATCGCTACCTTTAAACCGAATACGAGGATTCAGGAATAGATACATCATGTCTGTAATAAAGGTGGAAACAACAAAAATAAAAGTAATAAAAAGTACGCTGGCTTCAAGAAGAGGAACGTCTCTCGTTTTTATAGCAGACAATGTTAGAGAACCAAGCCCCGGAAACCCGAAAAGAGTTTCCACAACTATAAGTCCTCCAAATAGCCATCCCATATTCATACCTATAATAGTTATAGTAGGTAGGAGCGCGTTTTTTAGGGCATGTCTAAAAATAACATAGCCCCTAGGCATTCCCTTAAGAATAGCAGCCCTAATATAATCCGAATTCATTACAGTTAGCATCGAAGAACGCTGCATGCGGGAAACATAACCGAACATGACAAGTGTTATCGATAAGGCAGGTAATATAAGAATATTCAGGTTTTCCCAGAGGGTCTCCCCAATAGGAATAATACTGGTAATAGGCAGAAGCGGTATTTTAATCGCAAATAGGGTAATAAGAATAATTCCTGAAACAAACTCTGGAAGAGCCATTGTAGCCAGTCCAAAAAATGAAATTATTGAATCCGGTAATTTTCCGGCTTTTACACCGGCAAAAACACCAAAAAACAGCGATAAGGGGACATAGAAAATGAGTGCTGTTAAGGCAAGAATAATTGAATGACCCACCTTCCGCCAGAAAATAGTATTTATCTGTATGCCCCTCATATAGAGTGATTCACCCAGATCCCCCCTGATAAACTTGCCAGCCCAATGCCCATAACGAACCATAAGAGGATCATTTAATCCCATAGATTCCCGCAGAGCTGCAAGGGACTCGGGTGTAGCACTTTGGCCTAAAACAGTCTGAGCAACATCTCCAGGCATAATCTCCACAAGAAGAAAGATTAGAAAGGACATAACGACCAGGGTTAATATCATGAACCCCAGCCGCTGTGAAAATCTTTTAAATAGATTCATTTGTTCTATTTAATATATGCATACTTTAACTGGCTTAACATCGTAATAGGCTGCCTGTAATCCTGAACAGCGTCACTTAAACCAACCAGGTATGGAACCTGTAGGTTGATAACTGTACCTCTTTCAAAGAACACTTCCTGAAGGCGGTCATAATATTCTTGTCTCTGTGCATCATCAACTTCACTCTTGATTTTTGTTATTAGATCATCAACTTCAGGATCGTTAATGTGAGACTCGTTCCAGGGGCCTTCGGAGTGGTACGCAAGCATTAACAACATTGAAGGGTCAACTCGAACACCCCATCCAGTAAGCAATAGAGGTGCATTCATCCAATACTGTGAAAGGTAGATGTCCCGGGGGAAGCCCTTTAGATCAAGAACAATTCCAGCAGGAGCTGTAAGCTCTTTAAGGGTCTGTGCAATTTCCTTCCCATAGGGATGATCAGAAGCATAATAAAATTCAACGGTCAATCCATCGGGGTAACCTGCTTTGGCAAGTAGATCCTTTGCTTTCTTTATATCCTGTCCTCTTAAAGAAATATCTTTATACTGTGCCAGCTTGTTCACAATAGGAGTCTCATTATAGTAGATCTCCTTATTTAGAGTACCCTGACAGGCTTTCGCGAGTATTTCAGGATCCATAGAGTATTTAAACGCCAGACGGACATTATTATCATCAAAGGGTTCCCTATCCATAGCCATGGCGATAAACCTGGATTCCTGATAAGGAGAGACAACTTTGAAACCATCTCCAGCTTCAAGCCTTTGCTTAATTAAAGGCGAAATCTGTGGTACAATATCTACCTTTCCAGCTTCCAGGAGGGAAACACTGGAATCAATATCCGGAACAAAATATATCTGTAATTCATCAGCTTTTGGAAGTCCAGGCTGCCAGTAATTGGAATTCTTCACCAGAAGAGCCGATTCTTTTGGAATAAGCTTTTTAAGCATAAAAGGTCCTGTTCCCATTGGAGCCGATTCACCCAGCTTGCTGTAGTCATAATCAGAAGAAAGCATTGCTACATTATAGTCAGTCATCGAATACTGAAATGTGGGGAGAGACTCTTTCAGGGTAATAATCACAGTATAATCATTAGGTGTACTGATACTCTTTACAACAGCAAAATCCTTCGCCTTTAAGTGACCTAGATCCGGATCCTGTGTTCTTTCAAGGGTAAATTGTACATCTTTTGAAGTGAAAGCTGACCCATCATGAAATTTGACACCTTCACGAAGTTTGAAAGTCCAAACCTTTCCATCTTTACTACTCCACTCAGTTGCCAGAGCAGGTGCAAGTTCTCCAGTAGCACTATCCATTTCAATCAGATAATCATAGATTGATGAATTCAAAGAAAAAGCTTGTCCATCCCAGGCTCCCGGTGTAATAAGGTTAGGAACTTGCTCTGCTATCCTGATAACCATCTTTTTCTCAGCTTCAGGCTGTTTTATTTCAGCGTCTTTCTGACCACCTGCAAACAGACTCAAAGTGGGAATAATGAACAGACCCAGCATCATAAAAATTGTAAATTTTTTCATATTTTACTCCTTACTTGAAAATATTATTTAATTTATATAGGGATTATAATTAGCTTTCTAACTAATTTCAAGGCCTCTTATAAGAATAGTAATCCAAACAATTGAGATTTTGTCCCTATAAGTGCATTATTTGATATATAGCTTGTATTTCATAAAAATATATCTTATATTTATGTAAATTTATTTAGTCATCTAATATTTATTATTTACAATTCTAACTAATATACATTATACCTTCCAGGAGGCCGGAATGGCAATTACCATTGAAGTCAATGAAAAAACACGACAATTTGATTTGCATGCTGTTATTGAGATAGATTTAATGAATATAGCCCAGGCAGAATTATTATCATTAACGATCAAATGTTTAAAAAGCACTACTTTAATATATTTAAAAGCATTAAAATCAAACAAAAAAATATTAGGCAATGACCGTGTAAGATTAATTGAGAAACTGGATCTGTTAGTAACTTATTTATTGCTATTTTTTGATAGTCTAAATAATAATAATGAATTATTTTCCAGTGATGAATTAAATATTGGGTATACCAAAATGGATATTTATATCGAAATATCCGGAAATATAGATTCTTCTGATTATAAATCTGTAATAAATTTTAATGACTCTTTTAATAAAAATA
>JAQIBN010000127.1 GCA_027859095.1 Spirochaetia bacterium
GCTTAGGTAAAACTAATTTAAAAATTATTGGTTTATATTTGAAAACTTTTTAGGATTTATTTTTGTTGACTTTTTCAAATCGAGTCCTATCATTATTTAGATGCAGCTAAGCATGTAAACTTACAATGAAGAAATATTGAATATAAATCCCAATAATTAGGAGATTCTATGAGAAAATTATTTTTTGTTTTACTTTTTATACCCGCTATTTTCTTAATATCTTGTAATGATAAAACCGAAAACCCATACTACTTGAAAGGTAAAGAATATTATCACGGTCAAAATGGAACTGAAATTGATTTTGCGAAATCCTTTGTATCTTTTCAAACTGCAGCTAAACAAGGCCATCTTAAATCACAACTAAAACTGGCCGACATGTATTTAAAAGGGGAAGGAGGACCTAAAGATCACTGGAATGCTGTGAAGTGGTTAAAAATAGCTTCGGAAAGAGGTAGTGCTGAAGCCCAGTTAATTCTGGGAAAGATTTATAGCACTGATACTCACGGTAAAAAAGATCCCCATCAAGCATTTTATTGGGTTGAAAAAGCCGCATTTAATAAACTCCCGGAAGCCCAATACCTGCTTGGAAGGTTCTATTTAAAAAGGTACAAGATTGAAAAAAGAAATAGGAATAAAAAGGCAGAGCGTTACCTTAAACTTTCAAAGGATTACATAAAAGAAGCCGCCTTAAAAGGTAATGAAGCAGCCAAAGCATTTTTAAACAGACAATAAGGGAGTATCTCATGAAAAAATTAGTTTTCTTAGTTCTATTATTTTCTTTTAACAACTGCAAAGACGAGCCCCCTGAGATTCATAAGGGGCCATATATGTTCAAAACAGTATGTGGTGTTGTTCCATACAAAATCAAGAACAAAATGGATGGTAATTTGCATAAATGGAAAGAGTTTAAAAACCCTACAGGGAAGTATGCATTGAGTTTTCTCTGGGATGTATTAAAACAAATCGCTAATGATCCAAGTTGGGCATTTCTGCAAACATTTCCGTTGGATAAAAAGGATTCTGATCTGCATTTGGATTCTCAAGACAATGGCCAATTTTATTTGGAAAATAGAGCCAGGGATTATTTAAAATGCAGTTTTTTACTTGGAAAACTTGATTATGATAAGGTATTGGAAGCATACTTTTATAAAATAAAGCATCCTGAAGTATCTGTCTTTGAAGTTTATTACATTAACAATTGAGAATTGAGAAAAATATTATGAAGGAATGGTATTATTCTTTTAATGGTCGTCAAGTCGGTCCACTCCATGACGAGCAAATTATAAAACTTATAGAGAATGGCACAATTAAACCTGAAACCAACGTCTGGAATAATTATGAAGATCTATGGAAAAATGCAATAGAAACAGAACTCTCTTCTTATTTCCAAAATAATCAGTTGCCACCTCCTCCAGACTCTTTACAAAATCCAAACTATCTTCCACCACCTCCTTTGCCTGGAACTGATGTAGATAATACTTTTGTTTGGTTAGTTGTTATTGTTCCAGTTTTAGGAGGAATCATTGAGTTTGCTGTTGGGCAAAGCCTTATCTGGGTATACTGGATTTTAAATACTATATTACTTAGTTTTGATCAGATGAAACTAAAAAATGCCGGTTATAAAGCTCCAAATTTTTGGTTGATTATAATTATTCCTGTTTACCTCTGGAGAAGATCAACAATTTTAAGGCAAAAGCGATCTTACTTTTGGACGTGGATTTTTATTTTTATTTTTTCTATTATTCTTGCAGCTTTACTTAGTAGAGAGTCAATTGAAGAACAATCCTGTACAATTGTAACTAATATTCTGTATGAACACTTAAATTCAAGTGATGTAAAATGTAAAAAGGTAGAAATAACAAATGAGATATCAGACTCCCTTGCAGAGGGTAGAGTTACTTTAACCAATGGTAATACCCTAAGAATACTCATCAAAAAAAATGACGGAAAAGTCATCTATGTTAATATACCAAATAGACAATGAATTTTCACTATTGGAGTAACCTATGAAATCAATTTTACTTCTTTTCTTGCTATTGATGCTGATATCCTTAAGTTCTAAGGCTAAAGTGAAAGCTACAGATGTATTTATAGGTTATGACCACCTTTGTATAACCTTGAAAAATTATAAGCTTCTCTGTAAGGGAAATAACAAATCAGGACAAGCAGGCCTTGGCAAAATTAAAAAGTCCAACCAACTAAAACCAGTCCCAAGAATTAATTCTAAAATTAAAAAAATATCAGTTGGTGGAAAAAAGGCATGTGCTCTAATGGATAATGGCAATATTTATTGCTGGAATCACATCAAAAACATGAGAAAAGTTACCCCTAAAAGAAAGTTGCCTTCTAAAGTCCCAAGGATTAAAGCAGTTGATTTGGATTGTGCTAAATCTTTTTGTTGTGCAGCATCTACTAAAGGGGAAATTAAATGCTGGGGTAAAATAGGGAAATACGTAATCGGCGAATATAATTACCTGATTAAGATTGGAGCGTTTCCATCAACACTTTCTAAATTGGGAAAAAACAATAAAAAGGTTCGAATTATTGGAGAACCTGATCCCAGAAAAATCAAAGTCCAGAAGAAAAACAACAGTTGGTATATTATGGATTATGATAGAAAATCAGACCAATTATTAATAAAACAATCAAAAAAATACATACCAACTACTGGGTTTGGTGGAAAAAAACATGTTATCTCATACAGTTTGGAAAATAGTAAATTTTATAGAAATCATTATGGAAAAAAACCAAATGAAAAAGTAATATTGAAGAATATTACTAAGTCTTCTATTGTAAATGGAACAGGTTGTTTTTTTGTCAAGAATCATTATTTGCACTGCATGGGAAATTTATGGAAAAGCAGTGTTTCCGGTTGGGAAATAAAATTTATCTCTAAACTAAAAGCTTACCGGATTTCAAATGTCAAACAAGTTTCTGCAGGTTATGGTTATTTTTGTGTACTCAAAAATAACAACAGTGTCTGGTGCTATGATCCTATAAAAAGTTTTAGCAGATCGAAAATTCATTTCTTCAAGTCTGGTTTGAAGAAAATGATCCTGGGTAAGAATAAATCTTGTGCTTTAAAAGCAAATGGAAGTTTATGGTGTTGGGGCAAAACTTTCAAAAATACAACAATTTATAAACCAGAAATTTTACAACCTTTCGACAACTCTGTAAGTAACTTTTCAATGAATGAAAATCATGCATGTGCAATTCATAAAAAGGGGAAAATTTGGTGCTGGGGAAAAAACAAATTTGGCCAATTGGGAGATTCGACAAGGTATTACAGAAATTATCCTACTTTAATTAATTACACTAAAGGGTTTACAGATATTAAAGTTGGAAGTTCTCATACTTGTGGTGTAAAGGGTAATGATTCAGTTTATTGTTGGGGAAATAATAACCAAGGTCAAGTAGGAGGAAAAAAGCCAATGATTTCTAAACCTAAATATGTAAAAAATAAAAGAACCGATATTCATAAATTAGCCTTAAATAATAATG
>JAQIBN010000134.1 GCA_027859095.1 Spirochaetia bacterium
GCATAGTATCTTTACCAGTTTACACCTGACCATAGCTATAAAAATCTATTTTATTTTACATTAATTATAGTTTATTTATCAGCTTAATCCTGACATAGTTGATATAATACAACATATTATATAAAACCACCACAAACTGTTATTAATAGGAGAGCTCAACTTCACAGTTAGTACAGAGCCCTGCAGCTATGGTTATTAGGCTATTAGGTGTTTAGCCTACAGCCTTCCCTCTAATATCTGTAGTGCTCAGCCTTATAGGGTCCATCTACACTAAGACCCAGGTATTCGGCCTGATCCTTAGTCAATTTCGTCAGTTTAACCCCAATTTTTTCAAGATGCAGCCGGGCTACTTCCTCATCAAGATACTTTGGAAGTCTGTATACATCTATCTCGTACCTATCTCTTTTTTCCCAAAGATCAATTTGTGCAAGGGTCTGATTTGTAAAAGAATTAGACATAACAAAAGATGGATGCCCTGTAGCGCAGCCTAAATTAACAAGTCTGCCCTCTGCAAGTAAAAATATTGCATGACCATCTTCATAGATATATTTATCTACCTGGGGTTTAATATTTATTTTTTCTATACCTTTCCAGGCTTTTAATTTTGCAACCTGTATTTCATTGTCAAAATGTCCAATATTACAGACTATAGCCTGGTCTTTCATTTTAGACATGTGTTCGGCGGTAATAATATCTTTGTTACCTGTTGTAGTAACATATATGTCACCCTCGCCCAGGGTGCTTTCTATAGTTGTAACTTCAAACCCCTCCATTGCTGCCTGAAGAGCACAGATTGGATCAATCTCTGTTACAATTACCCTTGCTCCAAGACCCCTCATTGACTGGGAGCTTCCTTTTCCAACATCCCCGTATCCACAGACAACTACAACCTTACCGGCAACCATAACATCTGTTGCCCTTTTTATTCCGTCTGCCAGAGATTCTCTGCAGCCGTACATATTGTCAAACTTGGACTTGGTTACACTGTCATTAACATTTATTGCAGGAACCAGCAGACTTCCTTCATCTTTCATCTGATACAGTCTGTGAACACCTGTTGTTGTCTCTTCAGAGACACCCTTCCAATCCTTGACAAGGGCCTGCCAGCGGGAGCTGTCCTTTTTATTAACTTTCTGCAAAAGAGCCTTTATTATACTCTCTTCTTCGGAATCTGCGTCTTCAAAAGCCCACTTACTGCCCTTTTCCATTTCGTAACCTTTATGCAGTACAAGGGATGCATCTCCACCATCATCAACAAGTAGATTAGGTCCCTTTCCTTCTGGAAATGATAAAGCACTGTAGGTACAGTCCCAATATTCCTTAAGGCTTTCACCTTTCCAGGCAAATACAGGAACTCCGGCAGGTTTATCCACTGTTCCCTTAGGACCTACAGCTATAGCCGCAGCTGCATGATCCTGGGTTGAAAAAATATTACAACTTGCCCACCTTACATCAGCTCCTAATTCAACCAGGGTTTCAATTAAAACTGCAGTTTGTATTGTCATATGTAAAGATCCCATAATTCGGGCGCCCTTAAGGGGTTTATCCTTACCGTGCTTATTCCTTAAAGACATAAGCCCGGGCATCTCTTTTTCTGCTATTTCTATCTCTTTTCTACCCCAGTCGTTAAGGGTAAGATCTTTTACGTTATATTCCATTTACTACTCCTATTTATTTAAAAATATTCATTGCTAAATGCTTTTGTTTTGTTTCAACTATTTTAAGATGTTTCTCGAATTGATTCTAAGAACGTTAATGGGAAAATAAGGAATCCGGAGAATGGAAACTGTAGACCGGAATAATGTACATTTGCGCTTATCTGCGTTCATCTGCGGTTAATTCTTCTTTGCGTGTTTGGCGAACTTTGTGCCTTTGCGTAAAATCTTTATTTTCATATTTGTCTGATCCATGATTCTGCTTTGATTCCACGGTAAAATTAGGAAACAGGGGAGGAAAAGATTAAATTTTTAACAAAAATTATATGTGAAAAAAGCCTCCCGTTTTTGATGATCCTCTGAATTCTACCTTTTTTTCTTTTTTAAGCTGTTTTAACCAACTTTCTATATTTTTTATTCTTTTTATACCCGAACCATACCTTTCTATCATCCCTGTTTCTTTAAAAATCTTTGCAATAGCTCTGTTTCTGCTGCGTGATGAATTAGGATGCATAGGCGAGCAGGGAGCTTGCTCCCGACCAGCCTCTCTTATCGCTTCAAGAGGATAGTCGTACCTTTCTAATCGCTGAGGTTCTCCAGTAATAATATATTCTACCATTAGATTTTTTCGAATAAAAGTTATTGCCTGTTCCAGCTTTTTGCGATGTATCACATATTGTATTTAATAAATAGCTCTTCTCTAATATAGAGGTAGATCACCGACGCAAAAAGCCATTCAATCGTGAAAATGAACCACATCGCAAAAGGCTATGTTCAATTTCTGATAATAAATCAGTACTTAAACTAAGGCTATCAATTATCAGAGTTTCACTTTTAAATCTTCCAATATCTATACAAGTTAAAGATGAAATATTATAAAATTTTAATTTATTTTAGATTTTTCTGAAAAATATCTCTAAGTGATATCCTGAATCCCTTTAATACCGAGCTTACAATAAACTCATCACCCTTGTAATAAAAAGGTTTATCGAAATCTGTACCGTTATGCAGAAAGACCTGAATAGTCTCTCGGTCAGGATTGACAATCCAGTATTCCTTTACACCGTATTCTTCATAAATAGAAAGCTTTTGTGTCTCATCTTTATATCCCGTAGAAGGAGACAGTATTTCCACTATAAAGTCCGGACTTCCAAGACAACCCTTCTCATCTATTTTCGACTTGTCACAGATAACTGAAAGATCAGGCTGTAGCGTAATAAAAATATCCTGATCCTTCTGGTTTTCATCTTTAACAAACCGCACATCAAAAGGAGCCACAAAAAGATCACAGGATTCCCCTTTTAAAAAGGAACCAACTTCCAATGTTAAGTAAAGTGAAATTTTCTGATGTCCTGTCGAAGGAGCAGGACTCATAGCCCAGACTTCTCCATTAATCAATTCCCTCCGCTGTTCATCGGGCCATGTCAAATAATCAGCGTAACTGTATTTTTCATCATCTTCTTTTTCAGGTATCATACATATCTCCATATTCCATAAACTTGTAGGGAAACTATTTTTTCTATACAAACAAAAATACCAAAATTCTCAAGCTTCTTCAAATATACAATCCCAGTTTTTTCCACTGGTATATGAACGTTAGAAAATCAATTTAACTTTAAACCCTTAAAAATAACAACATTACTTTTTGAATATGTAATTGTTATTGGTGAATTATTAAATCTTCATTACTAAATCCTGCTTTCTCATGAGTAGATAATAAAATATCTTTAGGATAATCTCTGCCTATTACAGCAGAAAGTTTGTTACTTAGAATATTCTCTATACTGTCAATAATATATTTATCTTCTGTAATTATTACATTCCCATATCTGGCTGATATATCATTTACAAAATCAACCTGAAGAAGATTATTTATTTTAAAACGTACGAAATGTTTTGTTTCTACTTCCACTTTTAGAGAAAACTCTTTATTAAGTTCACTTTTAATGTTTTTCCTGAATCCGTATAAAAATATAGGTGTAGCTAAAAAAGCATCATAAAATAATATTTTGAGTTCGATTCATTCCTAACCTGAAAAAAAAATTACTATAGGAACTGGAAACTGTTATTTTTGAGACTTAATGATAGGGTTTTAGTAAATTTTCGAACTAAATAGAAACAGCTATCCTGCAAGTTTTGATGATACATTATTACTTTCGAATCTACAGTTTACAAAATGATTAATACAACTTAGAAAAGACCGACAACCATGGGTCATGATCCCAAAGTTTAATCCACCAAATATGAGCATGGTGGGTAATCTTACAGCCTACACGGATAAGATCATCAATTACTTTTCGAAGTCTCTTACGTATTACTTTATGTTCATAGGGAAGATCTTCCTTAAATGTTAAAGCAGTTTGTCCAATAAAACGTAAAGCATTAAAAGCAATCATGGCTATATGAAGAAGAACAGAATTAACTGCGAATTTACCGGAAGGTAATCTTTCTATTCCCATATCAGATTTAAGTTCACTGTGAAATTGTTCGCTTGTTCCATGAGCATGATAAAGTTCAATAACTTCTTCTGGGGTCTCATATAGATTGGTCCAAATAGAAATATTTTCCCATTAATACCTTCAGATAGAGACAAAATTTTATCTTTTACAATATTTAAACATCTATTTTCAAAATCTGTATTAATTGAAAAATCCATATGCATTCCTATTTAACAAATTTTTAATTTGGAGATTTTCCTTTCTTTTTAAGAGTTTCAACTTTGGTATGAACCTTACTTTTCTTTGTAATGCAAACCACATTGAGCAATTTCGATTTGCCCGTTTGTAATACGATAAACAAGTCGGTTTACATGGTCAATTCGCCTACTCCAAAAACCTTGATAATCGTGCCTCAATGGCTCCGGTTTACCAATACCTTCATTTCCATTTCTATCTATGTCCTTCAATAATTGATTAATACGTTTCAGTGTCTTTTTGTCCTGTGTTTGCCAATAAAGATACTCTTTCCACGATTCATCGGACCAAATTTTATTCATCCATAACTTCGATTAATTTATGTACTTTACCTTTTCCAGCATTAAGAGAAGCAATAGATTTGTTCAACCGCAATTGATTAGATTCACTATAAAATGGATCATCAATTGCAGCAATCTCGAAGGGAATTTTTCGTTCTCTTAAAACTGCTTTAGCAAAAAGATTAACAGCTACAGATGTATTCATACCAACTTCTGAGCAAAAAGCATCAAATTGTTTTTTCACAGTCTCATCCATTCTAATACTCAAGGTTGCTTGTGCCATATTTACACCTCTTTCTATAATATAATACAAATTACATACATTTACAATACTTTGTAACACAATCAGTGCATTAAAGATTCAAATTCCAAAGATCAACAAATTTACTACTGCTGTACTGCCAATATGTTCCAGCCTTTCTAGCCATGGAGAAAGTTTATGCAAGATCCCAAGATCCTCTTCGATTCTACTTCAAATAGATGGCTGGTCGTTCGCAAGCTCACTGCGCACCTATGCAACCGTAACTCATAGACCATGCTTCACCATTAATCAGCTCCCAGCGTCCATCTTCGGCCCATGTCAGATAGTCTGCATAGCTGTATTTTTTATCATCTTTTTTTCAGGAATCATCTCTTACTCCCTGCTTACTTTATTTTTATCTTAAATTTAATATTAAGATATCAATTTTAGATGTCCTTCCCTGGAATGTAGTATTATGA
>JAQIBN010000135.1 GCA_027859095.1 Spirochaetia bacterium
GTATACAATATTGTATTTTCAGTGGAAAAGGAGAGTATTTCCAGACCTGAAATACCCTCAATCCTGTTTAAAAACTCAGCTTCATTTGAAGGAAAATAATTATAACCAAAGAGTTCATTTCCTGGAGTAATATAGGAGGCTTCCTGCATAATTTTATAATTAAGAGTCCAGACACCACTTAGGTCATCATTAATTTCTATCCTTGTTTCTATTTCTAAACAGGATAGCAAGAAAAATGTTAGAATTATAACAATTATATATTTTAAATAAATTTTAGTTTTTATCATTCTTTTAATATTACAATGGTTTTACCAAAGCCTCCATCATCAGGATGCGCAAAATAGAAATCTTTTACACTATTTTCATTTTTAAGATATTTCTGGACCCCGGAACTTAGGACTCCTTCACCCTTTCCATGTATAATATTGAACTCAGTAAGACCTGACATCAATGCATTGTCAATCTGTTTTTCAATAGTGGACAATGCTGTTTCAAGCCTGAACCCTCTAAGATCCAGAGTGAAATTTGCTAAATTTGATGATTTCACTGTACTCAATGAAACACCATAGGCTTCCTGCTTCTTATTTTCCGGAGCAGGATAAATATCATTTAAATTCATAGAAATATTCAATGCTCCTGTATTAATAATCCAATCCTGCTTTTTCCCTTTGCGAACGATTAGACCAGACCTTCTATATTCGCCAACAAGAACCTCCATTCCAGGTTCAAGTTTATCTTCTTTTATACTTTCAGGGTTATTAATTATAAAATTATCAAGACTTTCTTTTTCCGTATCAATTTTATCACTTATATCAGATAAAAACCCCTTAACTTTTTTTGTTTTGACCTGGGTAATTTCACCTTCTTTAAGCTCTTTTACCAGATTTTCGAGAGTTTTTCGTGCATTAGATAAGAATTTATTTGTTTCGCTATTTCTATTTCTTTTTAATTCATTCTCTGACTGTTTTAAAGAAAGTAACCTAAGGTCATTCTCCCTTATTTGATTTCTTAAAGTTTTTTCTCTGTGTAAGATTGCATTTTCTCTTTCACCTGCTAATTTATGTTTTTTTTCCAATTCACCTATCATACGGCCAACTTCAGTCTGCTTATCTTTAAGATATGCTTGAGCTTCCTCGATTATATCCAGAGGAATGCCACTATATTTTGCAATATCAACTGCATGGCTGTCTCCAGGGATACCAAGAACAACCCTGTAAGTGGAACTATGAGAGTTTTCATCAAACTCCATAGATGCATTCATAACACCTTCTCTTGTATATCCATAATTCTTCAATAGTCCATGATGTGAGGTGGTAAGAACAATAGAACCCTTAGATATAAGAGCATCCAATACTGCCATTGCAATTGCTGCTCCTTCACCAGGATCTGTTCCTGAACCCAGTTCATCCAGTAACACCAGACTTTTACTGTTGGACTTATCCAAAATTGAAGCAATATTTGTCATATGACCGGAAAAAGTTGATAAGGATTCCTCAATGGATTGATCATCTCCTATATCAGCGTATATTCCATCAAATACAGGAAGACTACTTCCCTCTTCTGCTGGAATTTGTATTCCGAATTGATTCATCATAGCCAGCAATCCAACCGTTTTTATTGAAACAGTTTTACCCCCGGCATTTGGACCAGTTATAATAAGTGTATGAAGCCCTTCTTCAATACTAATAGTAATAGGAACTGCTTTACTACCAAGAAGCAGATGTCGTGCTTTTTTAAGATCAATTTTTGAATTAGAAATTTCAGGTCTAAAACAATTATAGTTAAAAGAAAATTTAGCCCTCGCTATTAAGGTATCAATAAATGCAAAAGAATCTATAAGAATTTTCAGACTTTCAATTTCAATTCTTATTTTTTCTGTAAGTTCCCTGAATATTCTATTTGCAATAATACTAATTTCATGTTCCTGCACTGCTATTTTGTTGTTAAGATCCAGAATATCAAAGGGTTCAACATAGAGAATATTTCCTTTTGCGGATATGTCATGAATAATTCCTTTTACCCTTCCCTTAAAGCTGGATTTTAGAGGAAGGACAATTCGACCCCCTTTTTGACTGGGAACATCTGTTTGAAATAAATTCCTATTCTCTGATATATACGAAGAAGATAAAACAGATATATTCCTGTTCAACTCTCCTAACCTCTTTCTTAGATTTCTTAGTTCAGGATGATCATCTCTAATCTGTCCTGTAGAATTTATAACTGAAACTATTTCGGATACCAGATAATCCAGAGGAGGAATCCCTTCGGCAATCTCAGAGATATAATTTAAATCTGCTATTTTAGTATTACTGATAAATGATTTAACCTTTAAGGAGGAATTTATGAATTGGGCAATATTATAAAGATCAATCCCATCAAGAGAAGTGCCTTCTTTGATAAAAACACTAAGAAGAAACTCTATTTCAGGAAAATTTACATCAGGGAAAACTTCATCTGATTCAAGAAGAGTTCTAAACTGGGAAAGTAGATTATGAAAATGAGATAAAGAATCTTCTGTATAAAATAATTTCTGTAACTGGAGTTTTCTTTTACCCTCTTCAGATATGCAGTACCCAAGAAGTAAATTTAAAACCTTATCAAATTCCAAAAGAACTGCACTTCGGTTATTCATTTTAGACAGCTCCACCCTGTTCCAGGCTGGTTAAAATTCTGAGGTAACTTTCATATCTATCCGGATGAATAAGACCGTTTTCTACAGCTTTAATAACTCCGCAATCAGGTTCATTGTTATGCTGACAAGGTTGAAATCTGCAAGTATCACTGAATTCTAAAAACTCAGTAAAATGGAAACCCAGATCATCCGGCTTAATACCAAATATTTCAATTTCCCTGATACCGGGAGTATCAATAAATCCACCATCACCTTCAAAAATTAGCTTTGAATAATTAGTAGTATGCCTTCCTCTGTCATGTTTTATTGAAACAGCACCTGTTTTCAACTCATGGCCTGGATAAAGAACATTCAGTAGAGTTGATTTTCCTACTCCAGATTGTCCTACAAAAGCAGATATCTTTCCTGAAATTATTTCTTTTAATTTATCCATGTTTTCACCTGTTTCAGCTGAACAGATAATATAGTTATATCCCATACGTTTATAATCTTCCATTCTAGTTACGGTAGTATCATCTAAACCTATATCTGATTTATTTAAAACAATAAGAACATTAATACCTGATTCTGCCATCACAAGCACCCGATCAATAAATCTAGGGCGAAATGGCGGGTTTCCTGCAGAAGAAACACATATAAAATAATCAATATTTGCGGCAATAGTTTGGGGTGAATTCCTTTTATTGTTCCATCTGGAAAATTCATTTTGCCGCTCTAATCTTTCAATGATCATACCTTTAGTATTGCTAATAAGATCTACAGAGAATTTCACCTTATCACCAGCAGCAAGAGGATTATAAACATTATCCAAAACTATTAATTTTTTACCTTTAATTTCACATAAATAAACGGAATTTTCAGAATATACAGAATAGATATTGTTTATCCCACTAAGAATCAATCCTTCATTAGGTTGCGAGGTACCTGTACTAAGACTCAAAGACTTCCTCCCCAATTTAGGCTAAATTTATTCGCAAATTCCCTATAATTTGATTTTTCATAATTACTTCCGGTTATGTAAAATGTATCTTTGTTTTTGTTTTTAATTGAAAGTCCATTATATTCAACTAACTTCTTTACCTGTTTAACAACACCCTCTCTGGAATCAATAATATCAACTGAACTCCCTAACACTTGTTTAAAATATTCTATAAGATAGATAAAATGTGTACACCCAAGAACCAAAGAATCAATATTACTGTCTACAAAGTCCATGGAGGCTTCAGTAATCACCTTTAATTTTTCCTGATCTGTGGACAAAAAATATTTTTTTTCCACAAATTCAACCAAATCTATGCCTGCATATTTTTTTACACTGCATCCGGAGGCAAAGTTTGTTATTAATTTATCGGTGTAAGGATCTTCTACAGTTTTCCTTGTAGCAAGAAGACCTATTCTACCATTATCCGAATACTCTACTGCTGGTTTAATGGCAGGAACAACTCCTACAAAGGGAATACCAAACTTATTTCTTAATGTTGAAAGAGCAACTACAGAAGCAGTATTACATGCAATAACTATTAATTTCGGATCAATTTTAGTAATAATTTCTTGAATAAGATTTATAATTATCTCTTTAATTTCCTGGGTACTTTTTTCTCCATATGGAAAATTTTTGTTATCAGCTACATAAACTAAATTCTCTTTTGACATACATTCTCTTGTCATTTTAAGGTAAGGAAGTCCACCTACTCCCGAATCTATGAATACTATTGAATTGTCTGCCATGGTCATAAGTCTATCTGCTTATAAGATTATCTGCAATATCTGCAAAAGAAATATCTTCCTCCTTGACATACCTACAATAAATGGTAGTCTGTACGAATGTATTCACATTTAAAATGCTCAGAAAAAAACTGTAACTATTTTGTATTTAAAGATAATAAAAAGTGCCTGAAACACATTGAGAACAGAAAGGATCAGATAGAAAAAGTAACTTCACAATTACAGCAGGAAGAAATGATCAGAAATTGGAATTTATCAACTATTGGACTTAATTCTATTATATTAAAAGATAAAATGATAATTGTTTCAAATTTTTCAAACAGTAATTTCTATAATATAGATTTTTCAGGATCCAGTATTTTATTTTCACTCTTTGAATACTCTACTTTTAATAACTGTATATTTAATAATACGACAATAAAATATACAATATTTGCAGGTTCTACTTTTTCAGATTGTAGTTTTATTGATTCAAATATTGTTAATTCAAATTTTAATGGTACAAATACTCATAATTCTTCATTTAACGATTCGGATTTATATTATTCAACATTTACTTCTTCAAAACTAACAAATACAACTTTTGTGGAGTGTAATCTTAAAAAAACTGATTTTTATAAATCAGAAAGAAATAATGTAAGTTTTAAATACTCAAACTATGAAGAAGCATTTTTTAACAGGGACAGGTAGAATATGCGTTGTTTTATAAATTTTTCACTCTCAGGATTTTCAAATTGTTATCTTATTGGTCCTGATGATGGTGGAGATGCAATAGTTATAGATCCTGGAGAAATGAATATTAAATTATTAAATCTAATTGAAGATAATAATTTTTATATAAAACATATTTTAATAACCCATAATCATAAACCTCATATTGGTGGAATAAAAACTTTGCTTAAAATTTATGATGCAGAAATATATAGTTCTGAAGAAAATATACTGGGTTATCCCTCAAATTTAATTCACCCTAACAGCACCATCAACCTTTCAGGTATTGAAGTTAAAGTTATGGAATTTTCAGGTCAAACAAAAGATACACTAATTTATAAAGTTGAAGAAATGCTTTTTACTGGTGATACACTTGGGGCAGGAAGTATAGGAGAATGGGAAAACAAGAATACCATTGCACTGGTCAGCCAATCAATTTCTAAGGGTATAAAAAAACTTGATGATAGCATATTGGTTTTTCCAAGCCATGGTCCTCCTTCCACCATAAAAGCGGAAAAAGATTTTAATCCAGAGCTTTTTCTATATGAATAAGGGTTTCCTTTGGATCTCTACTAAATTTTTCAATAATTTTCATAAAACGATCAGGTATAGGTGCCCTGAATGTACTAGCTTTTGTATATTCATTTTCTGTAGAGGAAGGTAGATTAATAGAAAGCTGCCAGGCATGGAGCATAAGGGTCTCTTCGGGAAACATTCCAGATTTCCTACCATAGACAGTATCCCCCAAAATAGGATTACCCAGGTCAAGCATATGAACCCTTAATTGATGGGTTCTACCTGTTTCAAGACCAAGAAGAATTAGACTAAGATTACCATAGGATTCTATAGTCTTATATCTACTTACAGCAAGTTTCCCTCTTGTTTCTGAAACTGTAAACTTTTTCCTATTATTTATGTCCCTGGCTATATTTGTTTGAATAATTCCTTCTTTTTTAATTGGTACGCCTTTAACAATAGCAAGATAAAATTTTTGAGTAGTCTTATTTCTAAACTGCGAGGAAAGAAACTCAAGAGCATCTGGATTTTTTGCTAAAATGATTACACCAGAAGTATCTTTATCAAGTCTGTGTACTATTCCTGGTCTGATATCATTATCAGAAAATCGCCCCGTCACCTCATTGCAGTGAAAAAGAAGACCGTGAACAAGAGTACCTGTATAGTTTCCTGCACCAGGATGAACAACCATACCCTGAGGTTTATTAATAACCAGAGTATCTTTATCTTCAAATATTATATCCAAATCCATATTTTCCGGAATAAGATCCAGAGGTTCAGGTTTATTGTATTCAATAGTAATGACATCTCCGGAATTGAGTAATTTGCTTAATTTTATCTCTTTATTATTTAAGAGGACTCTTACATCCCGGTGTTTTATCTGGCTTCGTGTAAATAGCTGTAAATAATCTCCAATATATCGATCAGCACGAAGTCCTTCATTATTTTCTATTTCTACAGTAAATACTTCTGATATATCTCTATTCATTCCAGGGTTTTCCAAGTAAATAATCAAGAACCGAAAGAATAAAAGAAAAAGAAACAGAAAATGTAATTATTTGTAATTTTTCATTATTTGTTAAAATAATAGGGGTTGTGTTTCCCAAGAGTACCGGTGCTAAGTCCGGATCAAAATTATTAGAGGCATATCTATAAAGATCAAACGAAAAGCTGGAGATAAAAAACGTAAATGGTATTGTTCCAAAAAATATTATTTCCCCTCTTCTAAGATCTCTTGCCCATTTAGGGAATTCTTTTTCTTCATAAGGCTCATAATCAGGCAGACTCTCTCCAAATATCGAAAAAAAGGGAAACATTAGTAATAATATAATTAAAACAGAAATAAGACGCATTAATATTGCCGGGATCCAAACAGAGCTGTTCCAACACGAATCATTGTAGCGCCCTCTTCAACAGCAATCTCATAGTCTCCGGACATCCCCATTGATAAACCATCTATACCTGCATCAGGGTATTTAACATTAACCTTATCTCTTAGGTTTCTTAAATAGGTAAAGGATTTACGTATATCAATTTCATTACTGTTAAGGGGGCCAATAGTCATTAGACCTTTTATCTTAACATTTTCCATTTTTAAAATTTCTTCCAGAGTATTAAAAAAATCAGATTCATTTGTAAATCCACTTTTAGATTCTTCACCCGAGGTATTATATTCAAGATAAACATCAATTGATTTAGAATACTCATGAGAGAATTTATTTATCATATTAGCTATTTTAAGTCTGTCAACAGACTGTATACAAGTAGCTATTTCTACAGCCTTTTTTACTTTATTGGATTGAAGATGACCAATAATATGAAGATCTGCATCGGGATAAAAATCTGTAAACTTTTCACCAGCTTCCTGGATTCTGTTCTCACCAAAAAGACGGAATCCTGCTGAATATGCTGCTTTAACGACGTCTATTCCTTTTGTTTTGGTAACAGCCATTATACTGACTTCTTCATCCTTTCTTCCTGATCTGGCTTTAGCTTTTTCTACAT
>JAQIBN010000197.1 GCA_027859095.1 Spirochaetia bacterium
CTCAAAATGTGATCACAGTCTCCCCCCGCAACCGCCGCCTCCGGCTCAGTCCCCCCGCAAAGACAGCCCAAAGTAAAAACCAAAACAAAGTCCCCCAACCATAATACCATCATTCTCCCCAAACAGAAACACAAAAACCATAACGCTGCCCTTGCTCCCTCCCTTCGCCTCTAAACAAACTCCCCCCTCGGCAAAAAAAGTCTGACCATCCCGGAATACAACCAACTCATTCTGTGTCACCGGCTATGAAGCCCAAAACCGTCCGGGCAAGTCGTTCGCAAGCTCACTAAACAGAATAGCCGTTATCCGAAGCCCGGAGCAAAATCATACTGCTATGCTTCCGATAACGGAGGTTCTGTTCCCTTTTCCTCTCAACCAATGACTAAGTGTCAGAACCAATAAATACAAATCTAATCTATCAAATCACAGCCATTAACTATCACGGTTCCGGGAGTGCCTTTCAAATCCAGCCGGGAAATTGTTTACTGAATCTGACACCAAGGGGGTAAGGTCTCAGTAAACGGGCCGGAAATAGCAGCAAGCTGCCACGCCCGGGCCCTTGAGTAAACCATGATACAACCACCCCGGCAAATGTTCCGGTCAATGTTTGATTCTTCCAGCTAATGATCCAACCAGTTCCCGAAACACCAGCCGGAGCAGTGTTTTCTGTTGATTCGTGATTAGGGTCTGATGCTATCCCAAGGCCCTGGGGAAAGACTTCCGCTCGTTCCTCGCAGAAGACATTCCCCAGGGGGATTAGTTTAAGATCTGATTTTTATGGATTTCAAAAAATTTTACAGGGGGGCGTATTTTTTTCCCTTCACCAGAGTAGGATCAGTACCAGTATTGCAGTAAATGAAGAAAATCCAATGCCATTATGCTTGTTTGGCTATCTCTCTTATACTCTTTCTTTTTATATTTATATTTATTTATTTATATAAATAAACATAAGTTTATTAAGTTAAATAATTATTAGCCAGTTGTAAAAGATGGGAACAGGCAGACAGTTTTAATGTAGCAGAGGGTGCTCCATATGTAATATGATTATCAATAAGATAGGGGTATACGGGGAAAGTCCCACAGGGAAATATATTCAGCTGGGAATTTACCGCTTCAAACTACATGCTATCATACACTAATTTTGGATATCCTACATCATTTTTGCCCCTTTAACACTGTTTTAACATACACTAAAAAAAATGTTCCTACATCCGACCGGGGGGCCGGAGTAGATCAATACTAATCCCACATTTGACTACAGCCATCCAATATATTACAATTTAAACATCATAAAAAAGGATCTTAAAAATGGTAAAATTAGAAATTGTCGCTCTCTATTTCGCTCCTGTACTTGTTGTAATTTTAGTAGTCTGGTTTCTCTATACTCTTATAAGAGGTGAATTTTCATGGCAAATCAGAAGAAGGGAAAAGAAGAATCAGATTAATAAATTAAATAATCTAAAAAAGTGAGTCAGTTATTAATGCTTTAGATTCTCCTAATCCCTTACTTTTATCTCAAAATAATCATTCCCTTAGTTCAATCCCAAGCCAGTGCATTCCCTGTGACAACCTGACCTTATCCATCCCTGATTCTCCCAGGCGTATACTAAAACCCCTCATACTCAGTACCCTCTCATTATTCTCCTCACACCATTTTTTGTAGGCATTGTACAGGAACGAAGACTTCACCATGGTAGTTGGATTCTTAACACACATCTCTTCAAGGAATGTTTCAATAGCACTCATCTCCTGACGATATACTGACGTTGCTTCAACAATGGCAGGAGCGCTTCCCAAACCCTCCTTCTGCCATTTCAGGGTTCCTTCAACTATCCAGGCTAGTATTCCCGGCAATTCATTCTCCAGTTTTTCAGATAGTTTCCTATCCTGTTTATTCTCAGGGAAGCTTACTTCAAAGGGAATCATCTTTATTCTTCGCCATATAGCATTGTCCGTCCCGCCAATCTTCGGCTTATGATTTGTTGCCATAAAAATCTTAAAGGTGGGTAAGAAGTCAAAGAACTCCCCATAAAGGAAACGGGCAGAAATAACATCATCCCCGGTAAGCCTTTTTACTACTGCCTCAGCAAGCTTCCCTCCGTACTCAGCCTCCATGGCCGAAACAAACCTTGTCCCTTTAAGCCGGGCAATATCATTACTCGCCTGGTCTCCCTTCTTCTGCATAAAGGTCTCTGTCGGAGTACTCGTTGCATAGTCCCCCATCAGCTTCATTACTGTATTTATAAAGGTGCTCTTACCGTTTGCCCCGTTACCGTATAGGATAAACATTGCCTGGCTGCCGTTGTCGCCTGTTAAAGCCCATCCAAGAGCCCTCTGGATAAAGTTTATAAGGTCTTTGTTCTTATCAAAAATCTCCTTTAAAAACTTTTTCCACACTGGGCAATCTGCTTCAGGATCATATTTTACAGGTGATATTTTGGTAATCATCCTCTCTTTTTCATGGGGTAATAGTCTCCCTGAATGGAGATCAATCATTCCATTACTGCAGTTAAATATAACGGAATGCCTGTCTAGTATATCAGGAACTATATTTATATCTTTGCTCCAGGCAGTGACCCTGATCATCGCTTCAATCTTTCTTGCAGACTCACTTCTTCCGGCGTGCTCCATCATTGCCATTGCTTCATCTTTTGTTTTGTTTGGAATGGATTTTTTGTACATCCCCTTAATAGTATCAATACCCATTTGATAGATAAGATTTTCATCGTCTCTCTTCCACTTGCTGCCGTCCCATATAACCCATTTCTTCCATGGGCCACAGAAACGTATTTTACTTCCATGCTTCCCAGTCATCATTTTTGCATTAAAAAGATCAGAGTATCTTTCTTCTCCAGCCTCATTAATCTCTGCTGTCACAAAAACAGCTTCCCTGTCTAAGTATTCATCAGGTCTGTAAATTCCCTTTGGATACTCTTCCATATCACTTAGAGCCTCGATATAGAGCCAGTACTTTCTATCCATGTATTCAGGCTCATTTCGTTTTTCCAAGGGTACTTGTTCAGAATATTTTATATAGGTCAGGTACAGAACAGCAAGTTCACCTGGCTTTTCCATGTACTCCTTCCTCCTCAAAGATCCAACAAAATCCAATACCCGCTCATCAAAACTGTAACTCTCTTTCATGGCCAAAATCTTTGCAGCACATTTTTGCTCATACTCTTCAAACTTCTGCAATCTCTCTGTAATTTTTTTTAATACCTTTTTTTCTGACATATATTTATTCCCCCTCATCCCAAATAAATCTCTTTCTGCTTCTTCCCGGTGCTGTCCTTCCTCCAATAAAAGTTACAAACGCCCAGAAACGCCACCAACCGGAAAGATCAATCTCCCCGGGTTTTATTTCATAGTTAAATATCCCGTCCTGTTCATCGCTTATGGTTCCGACAAATGATCCTTCCGAACCATCGGGCTTCCGATACTTAACCAGGCATTCTTCAGCCCCGGTTAGATCTATATATGTTTTCACTGTAATCTTAAGACTACTCTGTCCCTTGTAAATTCTTCCCATCTACTCTCCTTTTAATGGCTCCTTTAAATTTCTGAATCAATTTCAATCTCAGTTATTACCGGGCTACTTATAAATAGTTCCTCCTTGCTCCTGGCCTTCTTCCAAAAGGGATAATCCCAGATACTAAAGCTGCTTATCACTCTTAGAAAGATCATTAGTCTTCTTATTATCCCGTCACTGGCAGAGATATTTTCATTATGTTTTCGTATAAGGTTCTGTGTTCTTGTTAAGTTTTCAGGAAGATCCAGGCTCTCAGATATTTTCTGTCTCCGGTCATGGCGACGTGCTAAAATATCAGTAATCCCCAGGTTGTTTATAATCCGTCTTGTCTTCGTAAGATCCCGGATAACAGAATCAATCAGGCCAATGGCAGCACTCACTATTCTCTTAAAAGCTATCTTAAAAGTCAGTCCTTCATAGACTGCCTCTGTCTCTGTCTTTTTTCTAAACATCCCCAGGGCTCTACCGGAAAAGTCAGCAATCCCGATACCTGCAATAAGTTTTTTAGATATCCCTTTACCACCCCGCAGGAAATCAGATAAAGAAAAAGCTGGTTCCACCATCTTCCTCTTCCCGGAATATATTTTTGATAACCCGTCACTAAGAGCAGCTATTGTTGCAATATCCCTGGTGTAATTTTCAGAAGCCGTATATTCAAAATACATGCTAAGGGTCAGCTGATCGGAACCAGCAAAAGGAACAAAAGTGTTAGGCGGAGTGGAGTTGCCGCTTACATCCATCTCCTTAAGGGTTCCACCCTCATCAAAATATGGAAACATATAAAACCTGGACATATAGCCGAACCAGATATTCGATCCTCCCGGAATACTGCCGTTAATATCAAAGGCTGCCGAGAGCCATTCACCGGAAGAAGATGGGTTTCGTAGGTCTGCATAACTCTCATTAGTAGAAAGCCTGTTTGCCGGTAGGCCAGCACTGTTGGAATAAATTACTGGGTAGCCCCTGGCTTCACCGTCAGAATGGTAGGAGTAGTAATAAGCCGTACAGCTTCCGGAAACACTCCCCGGTGTAACGTATGGATTAACGGGCATGGTTATCTCATAAAAGTAGTCATACCATTCTGCAGGGCTGGGATCCTCGGTATTCAGATGGCTTGCCCCGACGGTACTTGTCCCTATAACAGGGTCAACAGTTACTGGGTATCTTGCTTTTTTAAGCCACGTCTCATCTATAATTATAAACAGGCTCTCCCCGTCGAACTCAAGATCTCCCCATATCCATCTACCTGTAGAATCAAATATTTTCGGTCTGTAGATATGACAGAACTTACCCGTTTTATACCTGTTATTCTGTTTATCCCAGTAGACTGCATAACTTCCAAAAACATCATCCCTCATCAGTCCCGGGTACTTAATTCCCTGTTTATAAAAGGAAAGTCCCTTTGGAATCTCCAGAGGCATCTCTATAACTGGGCTTCTGGGTTTCTCATACAGAACAATGTCATACTCCATATTCTCACCATCAAGAATACGGTAGATATGCTTTCTCTTGTTTGTTGTAAGAATTAAAGAGTTGTTCGTTCTCTCCAGTAACCTTGTCTTCTCATTCCTGCCATTACCTTTGAACAGAAGAAAAGCTTCATCATCCCATTTAGAAAACTGCAGTATGGGGCTCCGGCTTCGCCCGTAAGCTTCACCCTTAACACCTGTAGGGCAGTCATTTTTCGACTGAATATAGGAGAAAGGTCTACTTACTTTTAAAATCCTACCCATCATCAGCTTCCAAGGAATGTTATTTCCCATTCAATCTGCAGGGTATCGTTGACTGTTACATTCACCTCCGGTGTCACCTGGGCATATGCAAGACAATCTCCAACAGTAAGGTGATTCATCAAAGCAGCCTCATCTATACCGCTTACATTAAGATCACCTGCAGCAAATGTTGCTCGATACACAGTAACATTATCATCTGCAGCCCCGAATGCTCCCTTTGTCATAGGATACCCGGCATCCATAATCTTTCTTGCCCCGGTTGCTGTATTACATGCAGTGTTGTTTTTAGGACTTATCCCGGACCAGCCTGTCCCAACCTCTATGTATCCGTTTGCACCGTCTATAATGGTCTTTGTTGGCACATCACTTATCCAGTCTGCAAGCAGTGCATCTCCCTGGGAAGTAACAATATTATGGTTAACAACTTCCATCTTTTTCCCGGGGAGTTTTAACAATTTTCTGATTAAACCCGGCTTCCGTCTTTTTACGTTTCCGGTCGCATCCAGTACCCTTACAGTTACCTTTCCCCTCATCCTTATTCTCTCAAACATCTGTCCTCCTTATTTTCCCAATCCGCATAGCAAAGAAAAAACTATTGCCCCAATGCTTATTCCCCCTGTTGTAAACAAGCCGAATTTCAGCCATCTGTTTTCTTTTGCAATCACTTTATTCTCACTCTCCAGATCATCAGTTTTCTTAAACCACATCTCCGAGAGCTGCCGGTAATATTCGGCCTCTCCGGCAGATTGTGCCGCCGCTTCCTTTCCTGCACTAATAGCTGTCCTTTCAATTTCTTCCTCTGCTATCCTCAGTATTTCCAGTACTATTTCCGTCACTTCCTCTTCTGTGTAATAATCCTTTAACCCGGTCAGCAAATCGTCTTTTTCCACGTTCGGCTGCATCCCCCACACCGGGGAACTCAGTAGCAAAATCATCAGAAGACATATCCATAATCCGCTTCTTCGAATCATCCCTAATCCTTTTACTGTCAATTTCCACCTCCTTAACATCAAAGCCCTGTTTTCCCTTTACACCCAAAGTTAAAAGAAAAAATCCAACAGCACCCGCCAAAACAGCAAGCACCATCCCACCAATCCCCCGTAAACGCTCTGTAAAACTCATTCCAATTCCTCCTGTTTCCGGTTGTCGAGTGTTTTTGCTCCGCAAAAATGTATCGAGACACCCGTCTTATTTCTTCAACATCCCTCCGGCAACTTTCAATCCCACTATTCCAAACAGAACCATCATCAGAACAAAGAGCCAGACCCATTCCCCTATGTATCCCTTAGCCAAAAGCCATGTCGCAAGGTAGAGGCAGAAGGGTTTGAATCCCAGCATTTTCGAAGGAAGGGCTATTGTCCTCTTAAGCAGTATTGCAAGGTGTTCCTTAGGGCTCATGTCCCAGATTGCTTTGTTAGAAATTATTATCCCATCTCTCATCTTCACTTTTTTCTATCCTCCTGTTTATTTAAAAACTGCTATCAAAATCATTGCTGCAAACATCCCTGTCTCCAGCACCAGGAAGATCACCGATCGTCCACTCTCTTTTCTCTCCCCATGAGTTCCAAGGTGATCCTTCAGGCTCCGGCCAACGGTGCATTTTGAGGGATCGTTCTGCCTCTCTTCACTGCTTTTCTCAGCATGATTAAGGCGGTAGATTGTCTGTTCCTTAAACTCCTTCATCTCCCCCCGAAGCTCAGATATCTCCCTAAGCAGTTTTGTTAAAAGTATTCTGTCTTCATTACTCACCGGGAACCTCCTCAAGTATCCGCAGGGAAGCTGTAAAACCATTTTCTTTCCTGTATGTAAATTTCAGGTGTTCAACAGAGCAGGATATTCCGACATCTTCTATGTTTGTTATGGTAGCTTTTGCCCCAACCCTTGCATGGAAAAGGCCGTATTCACTTGAAAGTCTTATTCTTCGTCGTCTCTGTTTGCGTAAAAGCAGGGTTCTCTCTGTCCATTCCTGGTAATGTGGTAATCCAAATATTTCTGCATCAGAAAAATACTTCCCTGTAGCATTCAGTACATAGAGGCCATAATCATCTATAGATTCAGTATCCCGTCTGTAACAGGAGTAGTTTGCCTTAACAACAATGGGTCTTCCATAAATTGACAGTTCATAAAGTTCTGTGTCTTCACTGCAGGCAAGTTTGATAATTGCTTTTTCAGGATAGGTTGTTGTATCTAAGGCTTCAACTGTCAGACCATCCGCATCTGCCTCCATTCCGAGTTCAATATCGAATGCTGGATCAAGCATATCTGCAAATACTACTCGGAGCTCTGTGCCGTCCGGGAGTCTCGCTGTGTAGGGTGCGTAATATGGTAAATCTCCCGATTCAATCTCTCTTTTCTCTCCCAGAAATTTGAAGGGGTAAGATTTTTTCAGATCCACATCATAAAATATTGGAGGATCGTCATATCTCCATAGTATCTGTATCTCCAGTCTTTCCGGTTTGTTCCACCGCAGGCGAACATCATTGTTAAAAACATCCAGGGCATCTTCTATTTCCACTTTATAAAATAGTTCCAGGTCCAGGGGTTCTGCCTCTTCCGGTTCTATTGCTCCTGTCAGATAGGGGGAAGCAGAAAAGATAATCTTTTTATCTGTTCCTCCCTCTACCAGGGCAAAGCTGGCTTTCGCCAGTTCGCAGAGTTCTTCCCATGGGTCTTTTGTTAATCGTATATAGGGCAGTGTCAGGAGTACTGTGCAGCTGTCTATTTCATCCGGGGCAACATCTCCCTTTGCAGCTATTCTGTACAGCAGGCTGTTTCCAGTATCTTCCTTATCTGCAAACTTTATATCTGTTAAAACCTCGGCTTCGCTCCAGTCTTTAAAGCCTCCGGTTCTTTTTAGCCTTCCCGGGAAGTCTTCCAGAAAAACCTCAACCTTGTCAGTTCTTCCACCCTCTGTAATCCGCATAAATCCTTTCGGGTCTGTATACATGGTAAAACGGTGGAGGTATCTTCCAGTTTCCCCTGCAGTAAAAAGGACTTTTATTCTTCCTTCTGTTTCTTTGAAAGGAGGCAGGGGCTGTATGCTTTCATCTATAATTACGTGGCCTCTGCTTACTATTCCTCCAGACGAATCAAAGCCAGAAGTAAATACTGCATCTATGATTGCATCTTCCTGTATTGGAGTAAAAGCTCCGGTTTCATCTTCAAGTTCCAGGCGAACTTTTACAACTTTTTCAGGATCTAATATGGCTGCCTCTAATGAGGGATCAAGTTCAAAGAATCCCATATCAAAGTTCCTCAGTATTTGTGTAGACTCGTACTTTCAGGCTCCCGTAAACTCTGTAGCGAAAGTTCCTTCCCCAGACTCCACTTGCATCGGGGTAGCTCTCTTCCCCTTCGTAGACCAGGCGTTCCAGGGAAATTTTAAAACTTGCTTTGTATCCTGTTTCATATTCTTCGGGGTTTGTAAATGTAAGCTCTGCAGTTATTTCGCTTCTCATAAAAGAGAAATCAACTTTGTCTGTTTCTTTTCGTCTTATGCTGAAGGTGTGGGTTTTTACTGTTTCGTGTAATAGTTTCCCTTCAAGTTTAAATCCTGCAGTGTCCTCTATTACTTCCCCGTTTACCGAAATTTCATTGCCTCTTACAAAGAAGTACCTTTCAGATTTTATCTCCTCCAGTACTTCAATATTCTCACTGTTTTTTTCTCTGGTGGTCTCAGTCCTGCCGGATACATCTATTTTCATATAAATGGCGGATCCCCGTTCACCTCGTAATTCAAAGCTTTCAATAATCAGATTAAGGTATTCTCGTATATGGGTTTCGTTTTTTGTCTCTATCCCAAAGTAGTAGAGGCTGGTATCCAGAGTTATTAGTTCGTGGTAGTAAATTCCTCTTGTCTGGGGTCTGTGTCCTTCTACTTCTATTTCTCCTGTAGCAAGGAGCAAGAGCACTGGGGCTGTAGTTATTGTCATTCTTGTTACTATGCAGCCGGTTACTTTTCGCTCCAGTATTTGAGGGTTTTTTATTATGTTTTTTCCGGCTGTTGGTTTTTTGTCCAGGAGCAGGGGTACATACCTAAGAGTGTTTCGTGTTGCAGGTATTATCTGGTTTTCTCTCATCTCTCTTATTACTGTTACTGTTTCCATTAAAAGCCTTCCCTTATTATTTGGATTTTGAATATTGCTTCAGAATATTTTCCGTTTATATTGTTTCTGTTTTTTATGTATTCCATCTGGGAGAGGACTACTCTGTCTGCGACTGCCGGAATCAGGGTGCTGGTTTTTAGTAATCTGTACAGTATCGCTCCGTAGCGGAATCCTCTTTCGTGTTCTCTTTCCTCTTCAAAGAGGGTGTGTATTTCAAGGTTGTATTCACCTTTTTCGATAAAGGCGTCTTCGATTTTCTTTATTGTTTTTTTTATGGAGAGGTATGCTGCTGGTTTTCTGTCATTGTCTATTCTGCTGATATCTGTGCTTATTGTTTCGAAGGGCAGGAGCCATTCTGTTTGCTTCTCATCGTTTAAATTCTCAAGGATCTCTGGTAATTCTTTTGCCAGGGATAATTTCATAATTGTTAATATTTCTTCTTCCGGTACTCTTATCTCATCCATTTCTACCACCTTTTCCTTTTGTATGGGGTTAGAAGGTCCTGTATGTGCTGGGGCATTCTTTTTTCATAGAATGTTTGTATTCGGGTTTTGCTAATTCCAACCAGTCCTTCTGCTCCCAGTTGTCCGCCTCTCATTCTTTTTATGTTCCAGTCGATCAGTTCCAGGGTTGCTCTTTTTAGGTTTTCCGGCATTTCGTCGTGTTTGTAGCCGGTTCTGTAGATTATTTGGATTGCGTTTCGGCCTTTTGGGAAGCTGTAACCGTCGGTTAATATTATTTCGGAGCTTGTTTCTGTAGTTCCGTCAATGGAAGGTATGTTGCAGCTGTAGTATTCCGGGTCTACTAGTTTAGTTTCTGTGTATTCTCTTGTGGTGTCGCAGTATAGTTTTATTATTTCTTTTACCGGGTACTGGCGGAGTTCTATTTCTTTCTGCAGGTAGCCATCGTGGAGTTCGCGTATTTCTCGCTCAAACAGGTTTCTGTCGGTGTATATTTCTATTTCTGCGGAGGCGGAGAATATCAGGAGTTCTGTTAGTTCTTTATCTCTGTCGTCCATTTCGAGGTGGGTTTTGCAGTATTCCCAGGTTATCAGGCCGAATGTTGTCATTTGGTGTGGTTCCTGGTGTTTTGTTCACTGTAGCTGCTGCGGAGCATTTTGTCGTTGTAGGGGTTATTTTGTTTATTGACTGCGAATCTGCGGAGGTATTCTTTTCTGGTTAGTTTGATTTCTTGTCCTTTGATTGTTATATGAATTATCATTTTTTTCTCCCGTTTATTTGTTATACTTGTAGTTTACGGGTGTTTGGGGGTTGGTTGGGGTGGGGATTACCC
>JAQIBN010000241.1 GCA_027859095.1 Spirochaetia bacterium
GTTAGTATGAATAAAGAGAGGAAAAAGCTTGGAGAAGCTGCCTGGAAGTCTGTATTCCCAAAAGCAGAGAAAAGTTTTAAAGAATTAAACGAAAAAATGATTTTTGTTGTTGATAAAAAAATACATAGAGGAATTACTGGTATTATTGCTTCCCGGCTGGCAAATACTTTTGGAGTTCCTGCAGGGGTTGTAGCATATCTTGAGAACCATCTTGTAGGTTCCATGCGCAGTGCCAAAAAAGTAAATGTAAAACAGTTTCTTTCAAAATTTGAAAGTTATTTTATAGATTACGGAGGGCATGATTACGCCGCAGGTTTTAGCTTTAAAGAAGATAAGCTTCAGGAGCTGCAGAAGAAATTTTCAATAGAAGCTAAAAATCTTGTTTTTCCTGACAAAACTGTTGAATCTCTTGAAATAGATGCTGAATTACCACTTAAATATATGACTCCGGATATTATTTCTATTGTAGAAACCTTTGAACCCTATGGAGAGGGTAATCCTCCATTAATTTTTCTATTAAGAGGAGTGACCCTGCAAAACATGGAAATAATTGGTCGTACAGAACAACAGCATGTTAAAATGCTTGTAAATACTGGTTCAATCAAATGGCCTGCAATTTACTGGAGAGCTGCAGAAAAAGTAAATGTTGAATTTTCCACCGATGAAAAGGTTGATGTTGTTTTTCGTCTTGGCAGAAATTACTTTCAAAATATTGAAAAACTTCAACTTACAATTATGGATATTAAAAGAACAGAGGTGTAGTTTTCTGACAATTGTTTGAACCGTGATTAAGCCTGATTTACTTGATTCCCTGATTTCGGATAAGTATTGGTATATTCCTCTACTATCCCTCTCTCCGATCAAGGTAATCCATAAATCCGCATAATCAAGGTTCAAACACCTGTTAACTGCAAAAGCAATCCCTCAATCAGTGTCCATTTTGTTATTATGCACTCTCTTAAACTGCAAACTTTTTGAACCAAAATTAATTAACAATCCGATTTCCATATTATATGCTTCAATATAATTCATTGCCTGAGCCAGATGCACATCTTTCAAATTGATAACTGCCTTAATTTCAACCATAATGTTATTAGCAACAAAAAAATCAACTCTCCTTGTACCAATATTCCGGTCTCTATAACGGATAGTCATCTCTTTTTCTCTTTCAAACTCAATATCTGCATATTTGAATTCAATTGCCAAAGCCCGTTGATAAATTACCTCCTGAAACCCATTACCAAGAGTTTTATGAACCTCCATTGCACATCCAATAATTTTATGTGTCAAATCTCCATATTTCATACATTTCACCTTAATCTTGCGAATTAGTTATGCTTCCAACTGTTAATATGCTAAAAAATGGTTTTCTGCTTCAAAAATTGTCTGAACCGTGATTGACCGTGATTAGCCAGATTTACTTGATTACCTGATTTCGATTAAGTGTTGGTAAATTCTTCTACTTTACCCTCTCTCCAATCAAGGCAATCCCATAATCCTTATAATCAAGGTTCAAACACCTACTTAACTACAAAATCAATCCCTTCTTCCCTAACAATCAGAATACAGTCACCTCCATATAGCATACACACCTATCCCTTGTATAAATCTCTATGAACTGTTGTATTTTGAGTATATTGACAACCACAGACAGAATTCCTATTATTTAACTATGTCTATAAGTGTTATTAAAAAAAGAACCCTATTTTCTACGTTGTTACTTCCAGTTATCTATTTGTTTATTACTTCCTGTGTCTCTTCACCTCCGGTCTGGTATCTGAACAGAACCGTCAGTCCAGGTTTTATTGAGGGGATGGGAGAAGGGGAGACGAAAGATAAAGCGAAAACCGAGTCTCTTCGGGAAATAGCAGAGCAGGTAGAAATAAGAGTTTCAGCAAAAACCATCATAGCGGAGCAGGAAGTTGAAGGTGAATCCTCCCTGCTGTTTGAGCAGAATATTGAAACAGCTACGGATATTGTTCTTACGGGAGCAGTAAAAATTGTAGAGGAAAAACGGGGAGGCTTGTATTATGTTCTCTATCGCTACGATAACCGGCCTCTGCGCGTTCGGGTACTGGAAGCGGCCAGAAATGGGGAAATTACTTCTTTGAGCTCTGGAAAGGAAAGTCCTTTTCAGAAATCCCTCCTTTTTAACAGCTTCCTTACGGAAAATAAGGTACCCGGCAGCTTTTTGCTTTCCCGCGAAAACAAGCTATGGAGTGTTTCAGTCGGTAACCGTTCGTTTGCTCTATCAGGCAGGGAATTTACCGAAAATTTCTTTTTTTCCGGTGGTAAGGGGAAAATTGCCCTGGTTCAGGGGTCGTTGAATGGTTCGGTTCTAATTGGACAGCCTTCCGACACCCTTCGGGAGGGACAGAGTTTTTCTTTAAAAATTAAACCACCTGCAACAGGTTTTCTTACTCTTTTTTATATAGATAACGCCGGAATTGTAATTAGCCTGCTGGAAAACGAACCAGTTATAGAAGGGGAATCCTTTCTTTATCCTGATCCTTATATATATCCCAATGGTCTTGTGGCAGAACCTGCGACAGGTTTTAACTCTTCCACGGATATGCTTTTGGGGTTGTTCTCTCAGGAATCCTTTGTTAATCTTTCCAGGTTCGGAAAGGTCTCGGAAAACACTGTAGAGAGTAGTAATGAAGGATTATACGCTTACGGTAGATTACTGGAAGCGTTAAAAGAGGAAGAGTCCGGTGTTGTATGGTGTTCCAAAATTATTCATGTATCCGGAAATAGACCTTAAATTAATTTATGTAAGCACTGCTGTTTTACAGCTGATTTTTGTATAAAAAGGATATTAAGAGTAGAGATTTCCTCTTAGTTTGGTTGTGCTCTACCATGGGAGATGCAGGATGATTAAAAAAAATACGCATATTACGGTTATTATTCTATTAGTATCAGTTTTCTTATATAACTCCTGTCAGTCAACAGGGGCTGTTCGTCCTGTGAATGATGTTGCTGGGGGATCATTAAAAAAAGATTTTCGTGCAGTCCTCGCAGCAGGAGACGTTGAGAGTGTCCTCGATTTTCTGGAATCGGGTGTCTCCCTAGTTGAAACCGATGTCTATGGCGAAACAACCCTTTTTATAGCTGCCCGTTACGGCCACACAGACCTTGTAGCGCTGCTTCTTCTAAAAGGAGCCGAGTCTAAAGTTGTAAATGTTTTTGGAGAGCTTCCTGTTCATGTAGCTGCCTCTAATGGCAAGACCGACGCTGCTGCAATGCTTGCTGCTGCAGGAGGCGGATTAGGTGTAAAAGACGGTTTTGGCATGACTCCCCTGGAAAAAGCTTCAGCAAACGGATTCCCTGAACTAAAGGATAAGTTCGATGACCGTATTGCTGTCATGAAGGGAATTTACAAAAAAACAGAAGAGTACAATGGTAATCTTTCCATAGCTTCCAGGTTCCTGGCTTATTGCTCTTTTACTGCGGAGAAGCGTGGAGCAGAAGAGTCCTGGACTGATTATGTGGCACGAAGCTCCAAAGAACGGCTGGAAGGTTGGCTTGCTATGGGTGATAAATTCTTTCCCCGGGAAATTCCTGAGCCTGAAACACCTCCTTCATTGGAACTTACCCAGGAGAAGTGGGAAACTAACAAGGAGTTTGAGGATCGTGTCCTTGTAGCCCAGAAGGAGAGACAGAAGGTAATAGATGATCTTCAGGATGAATATCGGCTTCAGGTGGAAGAACGCAACAGTGAGGTTGTGACCTTAAAGCAGATTCAGGGAGCAAGGGTAAGCATACTTTCCGATTACCGTAGCGCCTTCGCCCTGTTTACCATGGAAGAACTTTTTACGAATGTTGCATTCAAAGAAGCTTCTCTTGATAAAGATACCGGTGACCTTTTTCTGAACAGTGTCGGTTTCGGCAGCGATGCAGTAGGACGTTTTGTGGTAGAAAACGCTGGAAAGGAACTTCGCCAGGCTGCATTTCAGAATCCTAAGAGTCTTAAAATTGAAATTGTACCATTTACAGATATTTCAGGTGGTTTCGGTATTAGGGAAATAGCAGTTTTATACGGGGACGGAACCTTTACAGCTCTTCCCACGGGAGAAACCGCGGGAGTGCAGGAACTGCTTGTGGCCTCTATTGATACTACTGCCAACTATGTTGTTCCACAGGAGCAGAGCCTTGCATTCATTGATAGGAATGCAGTGGGAGAAATTACCTACAAAGACGGTACTAAGGCATTAACCGGTTTTGATGACGATTTGAACATGCGTATTACCCGTTTGCCCGATGCAGCTGTGGACAACAGTAATTGGGCTTTTGTAATAGGGGCGGAAAAATATCTTAACACAGACGATATTGTATACGCCCGTAGAAGCGCCGAACTTTTTGCTTTAACTGCACAGAAAGTTTTCGGAGTATCTGAGTCCCATCTTGTTGCCCTTTACGACGGCGAAGCTACAGGTGGCAATATAAAGGGCAAGCTGAAAAAATTGCTTGATGAGGGGATATCAAAGGGAGATACCCTTTATTTCTACTACAATGGACATGGGGTGCCCAACCCGGTGCAGGGAAACGCCCCCTATATGCTGCCCACAGATATGGATCTTGACTACATTGCCGAAGAGCCTTTTTTCGATCTGCGTAATCTCTACGCCATGTTTCAGAACTCAAAAGCGGGCAAGGTTATTGTCTTTATGGACAGCTGCTTTACCGGAAAAACAGATGGACGTTCAGTGTATCAGGGAAAAGCTGCTCCAAGATTATCTCCGAGTCAGATCAATATTTCTTCAGGTGGAAATCTTGCTGTTCTTGCAGCAGGGACAGAAACTCAGTTTTCCAGCTCTTGGCCGGAGAAGGGATACCGTCTGTTTACCTACTATCTGATCGAAGCCCTGGCTTCAGGCACAAAGGGAGTGGATTCCCTTTACCGGGAGACAGCTGAACAGGTTAGCCGGACCTCTCGTGAAATAGGTGGCTCTCTGTCCTTTCAGGACCCCACCCTACAGGGAAACGGAGCTCTAGAATGGTAGTATTTGCACTTAAGAAAATACAGACGGTTTTTTTGGATTATTTCCCCACCAACTATCTGATAACCTAATGAGGTTGAATATGAAAAGAATTATTTTTATTATCTTGATTTTATCTGCTACCCTGGTAAGCATGGCGGCCCAAAGCAGTGACTATCAGAATTCAGTTCTGGCGCTGTACAAATCATCTGAAGGTCAGACTGAGAAAGAAAATGAGATTTTTTTCTATATGTCACGGACATTGGAAGAGCTGAGATTCAAAGTGGTTTACTGGGATATAGACCAAGGTATTCCCGGAGAAAGCGTTACTCGATTTCACCATGCTATCATTTCCTGGTTTAGGGGGCCATCCATGAGAAATCCGGTAGCCTATTTGGATTTTCTTGATAGGATGATTGATCAGGGCAAAAAAATCCTGGTCATAGACAATATGGGAGCCTATCAAAACAGTATTACGAACGAATATATGCTGCCCATAAGACTAAATTTAACTCTTACCAAACTTGGGATCAAGTTTTTGGGAGACTGGACTCAAGATGTCTCTCTCCTAACACTGGATCATGTAAACAGTGATATGGTTGAATATCAAGCGAAACAGAATACAAAGGAGTCGGCTTTTTTTTATCGTTTTGTGGCAACAGACAGTGATATGAAAACATGGCTCTCCATCAGGAGGACCGATAAGGATTATGAATCTAGCCCCATAATTGTATCCAATAGCAACGGAGGTTTTGCCCTCTCCCGCTATATCTACCAGGTAGAAAATGGCAAGGTCAAACTTCTTATCAATATCCCTGAATACCTAAAAGAAGCTCTGTTTTTTTCAGAATCAAAACAAACAATTGCCCTGTATTTGGCCGGAAATCTGGTGGATATCCAACCTCCTGTTGCAGAGGGAGAATCCCTAGAAATATCGGAAATGATAGTTAATGTTATATCTGCCGGAGTGGAGCAGGCTGGCGCCATTCCTAGAGAGGGAGGACTGCAGCTGGAAACATGGTTTAGAAGGGATGGATCTTTTTATCAGGTTAAAATGACCCTTGGTTCTGGCAATGGTGCCTATACGGTACAAAAACGATACTCTGTGGGAGATCTTCCCGCTCTATGGGCAGGTTTAATGACACAGGTGAAACAGGTAACGGGAGAAGGTGTGATAAAAATCCCAGGACCCTGAACTGCAGAATAAGAGAAATTAGGTTCTTGAGCGGAGCGAAGAGAGACGCAGACAGTGAAATGGAAAGGAATACTGAGATTTGTACGATAGGAAAGCGCGTACTAAGGGACTGTAACAAAATAACATCTACAAATTGAGTATCGGCTGAGGGTGTAAAGTGTAATTCCATTCACCATGGAATTCGTTTCGACTGATAGCGAGCAACCTCATTTGCGTATCACTTATTTTGATCCCTTTTGGATACTTGTTCAAATCAATTTCAGCTCTTACGGTTAACCCTCTTTTTGTAGTGGTTGAAGAAATCAGATTCAGGATAGTCTCAAAGCTTGTAAGTGGTTTGCCCCTCCAATTCATACTGATAAAACTGAAAAGACGGTGTTCAATCTTATTCCATTTACTGGTGCCAGGTGGAAAGTGGGAAACAGAAATTGGAATCCGAATCTCATTACAGAAATCCTGGAGTTGAGTTTTCCAAAGCCGGATCCGACTCCCATTACTTCCCCCTCCATCAGCAGTGATGATTAATTCTGTTGCCTCAGGATAATTCGCTTGCCCCATGGTATCCCACCAACGTCGTATCGATTCCACTGCAAATACTGCTGTATCCTTGTCAACTTCAACATTGACCCAGCCCTCATCTTTTCCAATATCATAAACACCGTAGGGAGTAGCTCTTCCTTTTGCAACGCTCAAGAAATCATAGACATTAACTTGCTCTGGAGCACCCTTGGGATGCCATTCCCGACCAATATTCTTGAAATTGCCAACAAGTTCTTTCTTTTTGGCGTCAACTGATATAACAGGATTCCCTTTCTTAAGGTTTTCCTCTACTAAAAGATTTATAAACTCAAACTGTAAATTTCGATCGGGATGTTGTTTACCCTCAGAGGTTTTCCGATTTGCCTGGAGACTGTAGCCCATCTCATGAAATAACTCACCAACCATGCGATGGCTCACTGAATATCCCTGATCTTTCAATTCTTCCGCAAGGTTTCGTAAACTCTTACAGGTCCATCGTAGGGGAGATTCTGGATCTCCACGAGTAATTGGTTCCACAAGGAACTCTAAAGCAATTCGTACTTCAGGATTGACATCAACGGTTTTCTTTCTTCCTCCTCCTGACTTTCTTGTTCGAGTTAGTTGATCCTGTAGCTTCTGGGGATTCTCAAGTTCTTTGATCCCTTGATAAATAGTATTCCGTGATATTCCGGTAGCACGATAAACCATAGCAACTCCGCCTCTTCCTACAGCTTGTGCTTCAGCTGCTGCCCAAATACGGCGACTCTTCTCATTGAAAGTAGGTTCGAGTGAATTAAAACGGGTTGAAATTGATTGCTCTAATATGATCATAAATAACTATAATACAGAATTCCTAATCATGCAAGTTATTTTGTTACAATCCCCTAGTTCGGCATAGGGAAAGAGAGAGAGATCTTTTGACGTATAGCTGGATAGGATAAGCAGAATGAGTTAAACGCCTACAATTGTCTGAACCGTGATTCGCCTGATTAACTTGATTACCTGATTTCGGATAAGTGCTGGTAAATTCTTCTCCCCAATCAAGGTAATCCCTATAATCAAGGTTCAAACACCTGTTAACTGCAAAAGCAATCCCTCAATCAGTGTCCATTTTGTTATTATGCACTCTCTTAAACTGCAAACTTTTTGAACCAAAATTAATTAACAACCCGATTTCCATATTATATGCTTCAACATAATTCATTGCCTGAGCCAGATGCACATCTTCCAAATTGATAACTGATTTAATTTCAACCATAATGCTCTTAGCAATAAAAAAATCAACTCTCCTTGTACCAATATGTAGATCTCTATAACAGATTGTCATCTCTTTTTCTCTTTCAAACTCAACATCTGCATATTTGAATTCAATTGCCAAAGCTCTTTGATATATAACCTCCTGAAATCCATTGCCAAGAGTTTTATGAACCTCTATTGCACATCCAATAATTTTATGTGTCAAATCTCCATATTTCATACATTTCAACCTTTATATTGAGAATTATTTATGCTGCAACTATTAATATGCTAAAAAATGTTTTTCTACTTCAAAAATTGTCTGAACCATGATTGACCATGATTTGCCAGATTTACTTGATTCCCTGATTTCGGATAGGTGTTGGTATATTTTTCTACTATTTCCTCTCTCCCATCAAGGCCATCCCATAATCCTTTAATCAAGGTTCAAACATTTGTTAACTGTAAAAATATCCCTTCCACCAATCAAATCAGAATGCAGTCACCTCCATATAGAATACACACCTATCCCTTGTATAAATCTTCATGACATGATATTGCTCCTTTAGAAAGACGGCCAGGAACTGGAAGTATCTAGTTATAATAAACATTAAAAGGTTGAACATGAAACCACTGCATTATCTACTAATTTTCTTTTTATTGCTTACGTCTTTACTTTTCGCAGAGCCAACCTTTTATTATAATTCTAATTTCGACAGAGGGGATGTCGTTACCGTTTTAGTTTCGGATACTAATGAATATCATACACTCGAACTTGTAAACAGCTTTAATGAGCATATAGCCAGTAACATCTTTTTCCCTTTGAATCTTAATAATTTTAAAGGTCAGGCAGCGCTTATTGGACTTGAATCTACATTAAAAGCTGGTGTCTATACACTTATTATAAAAAAAGATGGTCTTGTTGAAAGCAAAGGAGAAATCCTAATACATGAAAATCTCTTTAAAAAAGAGAATATTTCTCTTAATTATGATAATACAACTTTAAGAACAAGTACTAATCCAAAAATCACTTCTGAAGCAGTTTTTATTCACGAAATTTATGGAACATCCAGACTATTTTCAGTTTCAGGTAATAAATCTCTTACTATTCCTATCAAACAGGGCATTTATACCTCATGGTATGGAGATCGAAGAAATTTTATTTATACTAATGGAGAAAGTTCAGGATCCATCCATAGCGGAATAGATATTGCTGCTCCTTTTGGAACAAAAATATCTGCTGGGTATGCAGGTAAGGTCGTATTTTCAGGTGAACGGATTATAACGGGAAACAGTGTTGTAATAGAGTATATGCCAGGTGTTTACGGGATATTCTTTCATTTAAACGAATATCTGGTTACTCTAGGCGAGAATGTAACAGAAGACACTGCCATTGGAACACTGGGTTCTTCAGGGTTGGCAACAGGACCTCATCTTCATTGGGAAATTAGAGTGGCTGGGGTTTCTGTAAATCCTGATTCATTGCTTAAGAGTGGACTAATTGACAATTCTTTAATAATAAGTATAGTGGACAGTTATACGGCTGAGTAGTCAGAGAGGAGGTGATTCCCCATAGCATTCGTAAAAATAGATGAATCAGAACCTTTGGAAAAAGCGATTAAGCGCTTTAAAAGAATGGTTGAAAAAGAGGGTATAATTAGAGAGTGGAAAAAGAATGAACACTTCGAAAAACCGTCAACAATCAAGAATCGTAAGAATAAAGCCCTACTAAGAAAACAGATGAAAAAACTGAGGAAAGTTCAGGCAATGAAGAACTACTAATCAGAAGAAATTAGATTTTCAACCCAATGAAAGACCAGTATTTATACTGGTCTTTTTTCATTAATGAAATCGTAAGAAATACAATAAATATTTGACATTTACCTAAGAAGGTATTACGATAATTACAAAATACAGCAGGAGGATTCTATGTTAATTTTGATTTCAGATGCCTTTGATGGCTCTCTATCTGGTAAGTTGGCTGGTTTTGGGGAAGTTACTGATGATAAATCACGAATGGTTGATGCAGAAGTAATACTTATCCGAAGTAAGACCAAATGTAATAAGGAATATATTGATAAAGCCAAAAACCTTAAATTGATTATAAGGGGTGGTGTTGGTATAGATAATATTGATAAGGATTATGCAGAAAGTAAGCGAATAATTGTCAGAAATACTCCAAAAGCTTCTTCAATTGCCGTTGCTGAGCTTGCCTTTGCCCATATGCTTTCAGTTCCCAATAGAATTGTTGAAGGGCATAACAGCATGGTAGATGGTAAATGGATAAAGAAAGAACTGAAACGTACAGAACTTTATGAAAAAACATTATGTCTTGTAGGTCTTGGAAATATATCCAAAGAGGTAGCTAAAAGAGCTTCAGCATTTGGAATGAAGGTTGTAGCTTATGATAAATATGTTGATAAAAGCGATTTGGCTGAAATTAAGTCAACATTAAAAGAAGCTGTTGCAGAAGCAGATTATATATCCATGCATCTCCCTTTAACACCGGAAACTGAAGGAATGATTAATAAAGAAGTAATAAGCAGTTTTAACAAAAAGCCCGTAATTATAAATACCGGAAGAGGTGCCTGTATTGATGCTGCAGACATAAAGACTGCTCTTGAAGAGGGTAGTGTTAGTGTCTATGCTACCGACGTCTGGCCAAAAGACCCCCCACCAGCTGATTATCCCATTCTAAGTGCAAAAAATGTCCAGATGACACCACATCTTGGAGCAAGCAGCGCCGAGAATTTATTAAGAATCGGCTCTGAAGCCTTTAGTATAATTGAGGAATTAGTTAAAGGAGGAAAGATATGAGTCGGAAGTTGAATTTTTCAGCAGGACCCTGTGCTATTCCATTAGAAGTTCTTGAAGAGATGAAAGAAAATATGGTTGATTACCAGGGGAATGGGATATCTATTGCTGAAGTAAGCCATAGACATAAGCTTTATGATGATGTCCATAATAAAGCAATATCTTTATTGAAAGAACTTCTTAAAGTTCCTGATAACTATTCAATACTATTCTTAGGTGGTGGAGGAACTCTTGCTTTTACTATGATTCCTATGAACTTTTTAGGTCAGGGGAAAACAGCTGATTATGTAAATAGCGGAGCCTGGGCAAAAAAAGCACTTGAGGATGCAAAAAAAGTAGGTAATGTTAATGTCGTATTTGATGGAAAAGAGAGTGGTTATTCAACTCTTCCATCAGCTTCGTCAATGAAGGCCTCAGAAAATTCTGCATATTTTCATTTTACATCAAATGAGACCATAGGTGGTATACAATGGAAAGATTGGCCTGAATTAGGAAAAACTCCTGTAATATGTGATATGTCCAGTGATATTATGAGTAGAGAAATACCTTTTGATAAGTTTGCTATGATATATGGTGGTGTTCAGAAGAACCTTGGCCCTGCTGGTGCTGCTTTTATGATTATTAGAAATGATCTTCTTGAGCGATCTCCCGATAATCTTACAGCTTATCTTAACTATCGTACGCATGCAGAAAAAAATGCAATGTATAATACTCCTCCAGTATTTACTATTTGGGGTGTTAAACTCTTTTTGGAATGGGTAAAGAGAAATGGTGGTGTTTCCGGAATGGAAAAATTAGCAGATAAAAAATCAAAGCTGATTTATGATGTTCTTGATTCAGATGATTTTTATAAATCTCCGGTAGATGCTTCATTTAGATCTAATATGAATATCGTTTTCAGACTTCCTTCAGAAGACCTTGAAGCTCAGTTTGTAAAAGAAGCCTCAGCAGAGGGCATGATGTTTCTTAAGGGTCATAGAAGTGTTGGGGGTTGTAGAGCATCAATTTATAATGGCGTTCCTGAATCTAATGTTATAACTCTAACTGATTTTATGAAGGATTTTAGTAGAAAAAATGGCTGATTCTGTAAAAATTGACAGTACCAGTCTTGCTATAATTAAACATTTAAGAGATGGCCGGAAACCTTACAGTATAATAGCTGAAGAGCTTGATATTACAGAAAATACAGTTAGATCAAGGGTTAATAAACTGTTGAGTGATGGGATTCTGGACATTTCAGGTCTGGTAAATCCCAATGCACTTCCAGGGCATCAAATGATACTGGCTGCTTTAAAAATGAGCACAGTTGAACTCGGAGCTAAGGCTAAGGAATTTAGCCAGCTCCGGGGGGTTGTTTCAGTTAGTGTTGTAACTGGACGTTATGACCTTATTGCCTATGTTCTGCTGCACCCGGCAGATGGGTTTAGCCTTCTTGATTTTTTTAGTCAGGAACTATCTAAGATTGAATTGATTCAGGATATTGAGACCTTTGTAGTTTATGAAGGTATCGACCTAGTCGTGCCATATGTACTATAATACTATATAAGAATTTTAATATCTGGAGGAATGAATATGCTAAAAAGAACGCCTCTTTTCGAAGTTTATAAAGATTATGAAGGTGCTAAATTAATTGATTTTGGCGGGTGGGAAATCCCTGTAAATTTTGCTGCTGGCATAATTGCTGAACACATGGCAGTTCGTGAAAATGCAGGATTGTTTGATGTATCACATATGGGGGAGGTAACAGTAGAAGGTGATACCAGTGAGGCTTTTCTTAACTGGCTGCTTCCCAATAATGTTAAAGGGATGAAAGATAATCAATGTCTTTACTCTCCTATGTGTTATCCTGAGGGAGGTGTTGTCGATGATTTGCTTGTATATAAGTACAACAGTAGTAAATATCTTCTTGTTATTAATGCCTCCAACGTTGAGAAAGACTATAAATGGATTACAAAGGAAAATGAATGGGTAAAAAAAGAATCTAATTTACCTGTATTTGAAAATCTATCGACAAGTATGTCTTCTGTAGCATTTCAGGGTCCAAAGTCTACTGAATATCTTTCTGCAATGGCTGGTTCAGAGGTTAACGATATTGATTTCTTTTATTTCAGAGATGATTTAAAAATAAATGGTATAGAATGCATAATCTCAAGAACAGGATACACTGGTGAAGTGGGTTATGAAATATATGTTGATAGAAAAGACGCCCCTATTGTCTGGTCCTATATCCTTGATAAAACAAAAGCTAATGGAGTACTTCCCATTGGCCTTGGTGCCAGAGATACACTTAGATTTGAATCAAAACTTCCACTTTATGGCCATGAACTGACAAAAGATATTACACCACTGGAAGCTAATCTTGGTTATTTTATTGATCTTGAAAATGAAGATTTTTGTGGAAAGGATGCTCTTGTTAAACAAAAAGAAAATGGAATTCCCCGTTCTTTACGTGGGTGTGAAATGGTTGATAAGGGAATACCGAGAGAAGGTTACAAAGTTTTTCTTGACGGTAAAGAGGTTGGTCATGTAACCAGTGGAACTAAATCACCTATGTTAAATAAATTTTGCGGTCTTGTTTTAATTAAAAGAAATTTAGGACTGAAACTTGGTGATGAAATACAAATAGACATTAAGGGGAAATTAAAAACAGCAAAACTTGTAAAAACCCCTTTTTATAAAAATATTTAATTTAAGGCTGGTCGGGACTTCGTCCCTGCTCGCCTATGCAACCAAAGGAGCAAATTATGAATATTCCAGGCGATTTAAAGTACACCGAAGGACATGAATGGGTAAGAGTTGAAGGTAATGTTGCATATGTAGGTATTTCTGATCATGCACAGCATGAATTAGGAGATATCGTTTATGTTGAACTTCCAGAGATTGATACAGAAATAGACAGCAAAGAGGAAGCTACTAATATTGAATCAGTAAAAGCAGCAGCTCCTGTCTATTCACCTGTTACAGGTAAAATTATAAAGGTTAATGAAGACCTTGAAGATAATTCAGAGAATATTAACTCAGATGCTTATGGTTCTTTTATTTTTGCAGTTGAAATGTCAGATCCATCAGAGCTTGACAGTTTAATGGATGCAGATGCATACAAAGAATTCCTGGAAAAGGAGTAATAATGTTTTCGTACTTACCTCAGACTCAAAAAGACATCAAAGAGATGTTGGAAGTCATAGGTGTGGATTCAATTGATGATCTCTTTAAGGATATCCCTAAAGAAATTTTAAAGAAAACACCCCTTGATCTACCTAAGGGTATATCAGAATATGAAGTGCTAAAACGGTTAACGGGGCTTTCAGAAAAAAATAGACAGGGTCTCTCTTTTATGGGATGTGGATCTTATGATCACCTTATACCTTCTGTCGTTAAACATGTTATTCAATTACCAAATTTTTATACTGCCTACACACCATATCAGGCAGAAATATCACAGGGAATCCTACAGTCAATATTTGAGTTTCAAACTCTTGTCTGTGAACTTACTGGAATGGAAGTTTCCAACGCCTCTCTCTATGATGATCATACAGCTGCTAGTGAAGCTATAACTATGGCTATTAATTCACGAAAAAAAGCAGATCGTATTCTGGTTTCCGGTACTCTCCATCCAAATACAAGAGCTGTTATTGAAACTTTCTTTTCTGATGTCCCTATAAAAATTGAAGAAATTCCTTCAAAAGATTATGTTACATCTCTTGATGCGCTAAAAGAGCTAATTGATGAATCTGTTGCTGCCGTTTTAATTCAGACTCCTAATATTTACGGATGGACAGAAGATTTATCTGGATTTGCAGACCTTGTTCATGAAAATAAGGCTCTTTTTATAGTTTCCAGTAATCCTATGTCTCTCGGAATATTAAAATCCCAGGCAGACTGGGGAGCTGATATTGCCATAGGTGGGACTCAACCTTTTGGATTGGCTACCTATTTTGGAGGACCTTCTGTAGGATATATTTCAACAGGGGAAAAACTAACACGTAAGATGCCTGGGAGAATTGTAGGGCAAACTGAAGATGTTGACGGAAAACGTGCTTTTGTACTTACACTGCAGGCAAGAGAACAACATATTAAAAGACAACGAGCAACATCTAACATCTGTTCGAATCAGGCACTTGCAGCTATGGCCAGTGCAGTTTATTTATCTACAATTGGGTGGAAGGGATTAAAGGCAGCTTCCTCCATGAGTTTTCAGAAGGCTCATTATCTTTACAATAGATTGACTAAAGAACTTGGTCTTAAACCTCTTGCAAAAAATGACTTTTTTAATGAATTCACACTACTTATTCCCAACTCAGAACATGTTCTTATTGAGATGGAATCTCAGGGTATTTTTGCTGGAGTAGGTCTTTCTCGTTTTTTTCCAGATCTGGGAGATGCAGTAACTATTGCTGTTACAGAAAAACGGTCAAAAGAAGAAATAGATGCCTATGTTGAACTTATGAAGGAGGCATTAAAATGAGTAAAAAGCTTATTTTTGAATTATCATCTGAAGGACGAAAGGGTTACAGATTTCCGGATCTTGATGTACCAGAACTACCCTTAAAGGATCAGGTGAGTTCTTCTCTCTTACGGAACAGTGTTCCTGTGCTGCCTGAGGTTTCTGAGGTAGATATTATACGCCATTATAATGGACTGGCAAAGAGAAACTTTGGACTGGATGCCGGCTTTTATCCTCTTGGTTCCTGTACTATGAAGTATAATCCCAAGGTAAATGAGGATGTTGGAGCCCTTCCTGGATTTGCTAATATACATCCTCTTCAGTCAGATGATAGTGTTCAGGGTTTTCTTGAAATTATTCATGAATTAACAAAGAGTTTATGTGAAATTACGGGTATGAAATGGGGAACTCTTCAGCCATATGCTGGCGCTCATGGTGAGTTTGCAGGAATGAAATTTTTCAAGTCATACTTTAAAAAGAGAGGGGAATTAAATAGAACAAGGGTTCTTGTTCCCACATCTGCTCACGGAACGAATCCTGCATCTGCTACTATTGCCGGTTTTGTAATAGAAGAGATACATGCAGATGAAAGAGGTCTGGTGTCTGTTGAGGACTTAAAACGTTTACTTAAGGATGATGTTGCCGGAATAATGCTTACGAATCCAAATACACTTGGGCTTTTTGAAAAAGATATAATTGAAATTGCCAAACTTGTTCATGATGCTGGTGGGCTCCTATATTATGATGGTGCTAATATGAATGCCATTATGGGTAAGGTTCGGCCTGGTGATATGGGTTTTGATGTAGTCCATCTTAATCTGCATAAGACATTTTCTACGCCCCATGGTGGTGGTGGACCAGGTGCAGGTCCTGTCCTTGTCTCAGAGCGGCTAGTTGATTTTGTACCTACACCAGATGTTAAAAAGAATGATGATGGCTATTACTTTGACTATGATCTCCCTGATACTATGGGAAGGATTTCTGGTTTTTATGGTAACATGGCTGTTCTAGTTCGAGCGTACGCTTATGCTATTACAATGGGCGGAGATGGTTTGCAGAAAGCTAGTGAATATGCTGTTTTGAATGCAAATTATCTTAAAGAAAGACTGAAAACAACTTATCATCTCTATTATGATACAACTTGTATGCACGAATTTGTACTTTCAATGAAAAAAATGAAGGAGGAATTTGGTATTTCTTCCCTTGATATTGCAAAGGGTTTGCTTGATTATGGTGTTCATCCTCCAACAATATATTTTCCTTCAATTGTTCCTGAATCCATGATGATTGAACCTACTGAGACTGAATCAAAGGAAACATTGGATAATTTTGTTGAAATTATGCTTGAAATTTACCAAAAAGCCAAAACCAATCCAGATGAACTTCATACAGCACCACATAACACTGCTGTAAGAAGGGTAGATGAGGTAATGGCGGTTAAACAGCCCATACTTAAATGGCATGCTGAATAAATAGTTTTTAACTAAAAAAAATAGGGGAGTACAATTTATTGTGCTCCCCACTTTTATAATCTGCATTTATTATGGTATAAATAATTAACTAGGGAAACAGGAGATTATTATGTCAGATCTTAGTACTTCTTATATGGGCCTTAAGCTCAAAAATCCAATTATTGCAGCCAGTTCAAGTTTAACCGGGAATCTTGAAAATATTAAAAAATGTGAAGATGCTGGTGCCGGTGCTGTAGTTTTAAAATCACTTTTTGAAGAACAGATTACATCTGATAAGAATAGAATGGTTGGAGATATGAATTTTGATGCCTATACAGATGCATATGATTTTTTTAACGCATCAAGTACAGATTATTATCTCGATGAATATTTGGGTCTTGTTGAGGATGCAAAAGAATCCCTTTCTATTCCTGTAATTGCAAGTGTAAACTGTGTCTCCCCTGGCCAATGGACTGATTATGCAGAACGTTTTGAGAATATAGGAGCCGATGCTCTTGAGTTGAATATGTTTATTCTTCCATCAAATATTTCCACTGATGGCAAAACAATTGAAGATACATATATAAAAATTCTTGAGGATGTAAAGAAAAATATTAATATACCTGTTTCAATAAAAATAGGTTATCATTTTTCAGGTATGGGGAATTTTATTAATCGTGCTGCAAGCAGCGGAGCCCAGGGAATTGTTTTATTTAATCGATTTTATAAAATTGATATAGATATTGAACATTTGAACATAAAATCATCTCCAATTATAAGTGATCCCTCAGAAATACACCTTGCCCTGCAATGGATTGCTCTAATGTCAGGTGAAATATCAGCTGATTTTTCTGCTGCAACTGGTGTTCACTATGCAGAGGGTGCAATAAAACATCTTTTAGCAGGCGCCAGCTCTGTACAACTCTGTTCAACTCTTCTAAAAAATGGTGTGAGTCATATTACAGAAATTAGCAGTGGTATTGAAGAATGGATGGATAGAAAGAACTATACAAAAATAGCTGATTTTAAGGGTATATTAAGTCAGGAAAACAGCAAACATCCTGAAGCATATGAACGGTCTCAGTTTATTAAGTCGGTGGTAGGTTTATCTTAATGGATTTTGATGATATTAGACCATATAGTGATAAAGAACTTCCAGAAGTTTTAGGTAGAATAATTCGTAATAAATGGGTTTTGGAAGGTGTCAGAACAGCATATTTTTCAAAGGTTCCAAAAATTTTCAACAAGTTTATTGAATATCTTATACATCAGTTTTTAAAGTTCAAGATATCAGGAATTAAAACAACTGATCAGTTCAGAAAAAAAATATCACTGGATATACTTGTTGATAATCTTGTTAAAGATACTACAGCAGGAATTACTTATAGTGGTCTGGAAAATTTGGATCTTAATAAAAATTATATTTTTATTTCCAATCATAGAGATATTGTTTTAGATCCGGCCTTTATGATTAGTACATTATATAACTATGGATTTAATTTCCCTCAAATTGCCTTTGGTGATAATTTAATGGTTAATAAAATTGTTGAAGATATTATACGAGCTAATAATGGAATAATAGTTAAGCGTAATCTTCCCATGCGAGAACAAATTGGTGCATCCTTAAATCTCTCTGCATATATGTGCAATGTAATTGAAAATGGTTCTTCAATTTGGATTGCTCAACGTGAGGGAAGGGCTAAGGATGGTTTGGATAAAACTAACCCTGCAGTTTTAAAGATGATCTATTTAAGTAAAAGAAAAGAATTAAGTTTTACAGAGTTTATTGATAAATATCCTATAGTTCCTGTATCTATTTCATATGAATATGATCCCCTGGATAGAGCAAAAGGATGGTCCATTTATAGAAAAAAGATTCATGGATCTCATATAAAACGAAAATATGAAGACCTTATACATATGGCAAGTGGTCTGAAAGGCTACAAAGGGCATGTTCATTTATCATTTTCAGAACCTCTTTCTGGTAAGTTTAAAAATGAAAATAAAGCAGCAGAAGAGATTGATAAGAAAATTCATAGATCTTACAGTCTATGGAAATCAAATTATATTTCCTATGATTTACTTAATAAAAGTAAAAAAAATGATAACAAATATACTACTCAGGATGTTGAAAAATTTCTTAATAGATATAAAAGACTTTCAGAGGGGGTTAGAGAAATTGTATTTGAGTCCTATGCAAATCCTGTAACAAGTTATGAAAATTATATTTCAAGTAAATAAAAGTTAACAATGGTAAATATTATTAGATTTAAACTGGGAATTATAATAGTGTTATTATTTCCCTTGTTAGCCTGCAGTGGATCAGTCCCTGAAATTGGTCAGATTGTTTGGCAGCTTAACTT
>JAQIBN010000245.1 GCA_027859095.1 Spirochaetia bacterium
AGAAAGCAGATTGACTTAAAGCGTAGTTTTACGTACTGCGCTTTTTATTGTCGGGATGGATAATGGTGCAACACTCAAAGAAGTGATTCCACAGTTTAGGACTCTGGACGTGTACTCTGAATTACCTGCCAGCTCCCCGCATATAGAAAGAGGGCTCTCTGGTACATCTTCATGAACAATACTCATCAATCTGAAAATGGCATCATGAGTATCGTTAAAATAGAGATCAACTGCTCCGTTCTCCCGGTCAGCTGCAAAGGTGTATTGTGTAAGGTCATTGGTACCAAAACTTAGGAAGTCCACATGTTTAGCAATTTCTGAAACTGCAAGGGCAGCTGCAGGTGTTTCAATCATAGCTCCCAATTTTGGCATTCGGGTCACATTTATTCTTATGGCACTATCGTTTAAGAGTTTCTTTACCAGTAGAATATCCCCCGGAAGTGTGACCATTGGTACAAGAATATGGAGATTAAAATGTATGGAAAGCTGGAGGAGGGCGTCGATCTGTGTCTGCAGTAGATTCGGATATTCTTTAAGGAATCGAATACCGCGCAGCCCAAGGGAGGGGTTTGGCTCTTTCTTAAGCTCAAGAAAAGGAAGGGTTTTATCTGCACCAATATCCAGTAAGCGTACATATACTGGTAAATTCCTCGCTGGCCCCAGGGTCTTATTCAATACGTCTAATAGCTTTACAGTATTCGGAGGTTCCTGAAACCCCATATAAGCCTTTTCAATGCGATAGAGTCCTATACCATCCGCACCGTTTTCTATTGCTCTCATAGTGTCATTAGCGCAGCCTACATTGGCAAAGACAGTAATATGTGTACCATCCTTTGTTCTAACTGGTTTCAAAGCCCTGGATTGTGCTTTTACACGTATAAGTTTCTGTTGTCTGCTTTTTTTTAGAAATCTTCTTTGCTGTTTTGCATCAGGATTAATGATAATTGTGCCCGTTTCGGCATCTACCTGAGCATAATTATCAGGCCGAACTATACTGAGAAGGTTCTTAATCCCGGAAATACAGGGTAAGCCTATTTCACGGGCAAAGAGAGCTGCATGTGAACCCATTCCACCCTCTTCCAGCAGAACAGCAGATGCGGAACGGGAGGCAAGAAATATTGTATCAGAGGGTAATAAACGCCTGGCAACCAAAACCCCATCAGAGGGGAAATCATTCAGAACATGAGCATGGATACCGGCCAGTGCAGAGACAAGACGCCTTGTCAGATCTCTAATATCATCAGCTTTTTGTCTGGACGTATCGTCTTCCATAGAGCTAAAACGATGTTCCCATCTCCTTAACACAGTTCTCGCTGCACTGCCGGCACTAACCAGCTCATCTGCAATTTCTTTTTTAATCTCGTCACTCAAAGTAGTATCCTGCACTATGGCTACATGTGATTGAAATACTCCTGCAAAGTCTGAATCAATTTCTGTTTCCACCCGATCAGCCAATATATTTAAGTCACCTGAAATTTTAATAATAGCCTGGTTAAGACGATTCCGCTCATCTTCAATTTGAAAGTTGTCAACTATATTATAAAATTGATCAAAATGTTCCAGAGTATCGTGGTATATAAATACTTTACCTTCTCCAAGACCATGAGAGAGAATTTTTCCTGATAATTTTAATATTGCTCTACCATTATTCATTTGATTATCCTAAATATTCAGTTTAAATTTACTACAGCATAATAGAATATTTTGAAATAATTATAGCTTATATTTCTTAAAAAAATAAGTAGTTACTAAAACTAAAGTTATACATCTAAAAGATTTTAAAAATCATATCAAATTACACTATGGTCTTCCTCTTCCGGCCCATTCAGGAAATCCAATGTTAAGTCGCTAATATTTATATTGGCGCTTTCCACATAAAATCCAAGTTTGTCATGAAACATATAGGTAGTATCAACAAACCTCAGTATAACTTTTCCCTCTATAGACAGTTCGAAATAACCGCCAAAGGAAATAATTTCCACCAGATAACTGACGTCGGAGGAATACTTGAAAGGAGCCTGCTGGAGTTCCATGTACTGGAAACTTTTTTCGAAATGATATCCTTCAGTACGTACTCCCCATAGTCTCCCCTGGGCAAGCCCGTTTATTAAATCCAGACTAATATAGTAGGAGTTTGCCTGATCATCAGAACGGAACAGAATACCGGTTTTTCCAATACCTTTCATACGTATTTTAAATCTAAGTCTGAAATTAATACTGCTGCAGGCAGCTAAAAATATCTCATATCCGCTTTCACAGGAAATACTAAATGAGTTATCCTCTTCCACAAGCGAAGCAGTAGGATTTTTTAAAATTCTGCGCATGGGAAGAAAATCTTTCTGCTTTATTTTTTTTACAACTTTCTCATTAAAACCTGAATATGATTTTATAAACAGAGTATTGTCATCTGCTACTTTCAGTTCTACAGGTGGTGGTAAAATGCGTATAGAAGCACCACTTCCATTTGCATTGAAAAAATTCCATAATAAAACCTTCTTATCCTGTTGAGTAAACCGGGCTGCAAAGTTTCCTCGGGGCAAAAGTACATTATCTGAAAAAGCTTCATATTTTCCACAAAGGGAATCAGAATGCCAATAGTGAACCTTAATGTCCTTTTTTATATTTCCAAAAAGGTAGAACTTATCTTCCAATTTTAAAAGGCCTGGAACCTCTATGTCATCATACATTCGTGGGAAAAATAATGGCTCCTGCCATTCAAAATGATCCGTTTCCACCTCCCTTGCCAAACCTATACATCCCCTCCTAATTAATGGGCCATAGGGTATCCGGGCATTTACCAGTAATAGTCTTTCTTTTCCATCGTTATAAAAGAAAGGATCACGGCAGCTTACCCAGTTGCGACCCTCTTCTAAAGATTCCTCATAATGTGAACCTGTTATAGAAAGAGGATAATTTGTAGATGCAACTTTTTCCCAATAGTATAAATCAAAAGATCGGGCAAGTCCAATTCTCTGAACCCTTCCTACTTCTTTTCGGGCTATCCCGGTATAAAACATTCTCCAGGCTGCCGGCCCATCAGGATCTGGGGAGATATGCATAGTCCAAAGCATATCATCATCCCAATCCCCAGGTTCTCCTATAAAAAGTGCATTTTTTGTTCTTCGCCAGAGAAAACCATCACTGCTGACTGCATGGGCAATATAGTCATGATTAGGAAGAACCAGATGAAATAAATGGAACATATTATTATGTTCTACAACCTCTATATCGCCAAGTTCCGAGTTTTGAAAACCTTTACTGGAATACACTAATAAACCTCTTTGGATATCTATAAAACATTAGTATCAGTATATAAGAATAACCGACATTAAAACCATATTCAAGTAAAATATAAAACTATGAATGGCATATTAAAATTTCCAGGACTTTACCTTATAGGCGGAAACAGTTATAATTTTTTTAATATGTATTTACTAATGATTAACATCCATGGACTTATTCGTAATGAAAATATTGAATTAGGCAGAGACGCTGATACAGGCGGACAAACACGTTATGTTATCGATTTGGTCAAAAATCTTTCGAAACAAAAGGAAGTCTCAGGTATTGATCTTGTCACCAGGCAAATCAAAGACAAAAGAGTCAGCCGGAGTTATTCCCAGGCAGTTGAAAAAATTAATGCAAAAGCGTCTATTGTCAGACTCACCT
>JAQIBN010000247.1 GCA_027859095.1 Spirochaetia bacterium
GGTCGGTCTGTCATAAATGTATCAGGATCTGCTACAATGGTTCCCCATCTGGTAAGACCAACTCCAGTATCCACAATACTATCTGTAACAACCTTCTGACCTATTGCGCTAATTACTGAAGATGCTTCAGTTTCAAACTCAGATCCTTCAATGGGCATAGGTCTGCGACGGCCACTGGCATCGGGTTCACCTAACTCCATCCTAATGGATCTAACTACTACGCCTTTCCCATTTTGTTCAACTTTTACTGGTGCTGCCAGAAACTCAATTTTAACACCTTCATGAAGAGCTTCATCAATTTCAAAACTGCTTGCAGGCATTTCTGCTCGTGTACGTCTATAAAGAACAGTTACTTCTGCACCTTTTCTAATTGCTGTACGGGCTACATCTATGGCAGTATTTCCACCACCTACAACAACTATTTTGTTACCTATATCCGGATCTCCACCTTCTCCAATCTTACCCAAATAATCAATTCCGGAATACACTCCAGGTAAATCTTCGCCTTCCACTCGCATAGAAGATGCGCCCTGAGCTCCTATTGCTATAACAAGAGCATCATAATCTGTTTCAAGATGTTTGGCGCTCATATCACGGCCTATTACAGTATTATATTTTACCTCTACCCCAAGTTTTTCAATAGCATCAAACTCATCTTTCAAAGTCTGATCAGTTAAGCGGTAATAAGGGATACCATATCTAAGCATCCCCCCGGATTTTGCATGAGCTTCAAAGACAGTAACAGAATGCCCCTGTAGGCGAAGAAAATATGCAGCTGTCATACCAGCTGGGCCTGCACCGATAATTGCTACATGCTTATTTGTATCAGGTGCTGGATCAGGAAGCTGTACCTGACCAAATTCTTTCATTTCCGTATCTGAAATATGTCTCTTCATATAACAGATAGAAATTGACTCTTCAACTCTGTTTCTTCTACATGCTGTTTCACAAGGTCTGGGGCAAATACGTCCAAGTGCTCCTGGAATAGGTGCAGTCTCTCGTATTAACTTAGCTGCATCAGATTCCCGTCCCTCGCGTACAAGAGCAAGAAAGCCCTGAATATCTATTGATGATGGACAGGCAACCGTACATGGTGCTACACAGTCTCCAGAATGATCCGAAAGTAGAAGATTTAGATTCATTCTTCTACTTTCATTTATCTCATCAGACTCAACTGTAACCGACATACCATCTGTTACCTTAGTTGCACAGGAAGGAACCAGATTCCCCCGGCCTCCATCAATTTTAACAACACAAAGGAAGCAACTGGTAAAAGGTTCCAGCCCCTCTGCATGGCAAAGTGTGGGAACTTCATAACCGGCTATTTTTGATGCTTCAAGTATTGTTGAACCCTCTTCTATCTCTACAGCAATTCCATTTATTTTTACACTAACTATTGCCATCTTACACTACCTCTATTGCGTTAAAGTTACATGCTTCAATACAGAGTCCGCATCGGGTACATGTTTCAGGATCAATTACATGAATCTTTTTTCGCATCCCTTCAATAGCACTGACAGGACAAACTCTTGCACACAGGGTACAGCCAGTACAGTTGTCCGGAATTACCTGAATTGTAATGAGTGATTTACACACTCCAGCAGGACATTTATGATCCTTTATATGAGCTTCATATTCTTTACGGAAATATTTTATTGTTGTTAGAACTGGATTTGGTGCAAGCTGTCCTAAACCACATAGGGATGTTTTAGTAATATGACCAGCTAGTTCTACCAGTTTGTCCAGATCTTCCATTTCTCCTTGTCCATCAGTAATACGGGTAAGAATTTCCAGCATCCTTTTAGTACCTATACGACAGAATGTACATTTACCACAGCTCTCATTTTGGGTAAAAGAAAGAAAGTACCTTGCAACATCAACCATACAAGTGGAATCATCCATAACAACCATTCCACCGGAACCCATAATTGCACCGGTTTCATTTATAGAATCATAGTCAATAGGTGTATCAAACAGACTTTCAGGTATACATCCGCCTGCAGGACCACCCATCTGAACAGCCTTAACAGGTCGTCCGGAAGAAGTTCCACCACCAACATCATTAACAATTTCTCTTATGGAAAGCCCCATGGGAACTTCTATTAAACCACCACGTTTAATTTTCCCTGCTAAGGCAAATACCTTTGTGCCATAACTGTTTTTAAAAGCATACTTATTAAAGGATTCTGCACCATTAAGAATAATAAATGGAACATTTCCGTATGTTTCAACATTATTTATATTTGTAGGAGATTTTTTTATACCGGAGTTTGCAGGGAAAGGAGGTCTTAACCTGGGCATACCCCTTTTACCTTCAATAGATGCCATAAGTGCTGTTTCTTCACCACAGACAAACGCACCTGCACCCTCTTTTACATGAAGATGAAAAGAAAAATCAGTTCCTAAGATATTATCACCTATAAAATTCTTCTCTTCACCTGCAGCAATCGCTATATTCAGCCTTTTTATTGCAAGGGGATATTCAGCTCTACAGTAAATAATACCTTCCATGGCTCCTGTAGCATAGGCGGCAATAAGCATACCCTCGATTACCTTATGAGGATCACCTTCCAGGATAGATCTATCCATAAAAGCACCAGGATCACCCTCATCTGCATTACAAACTAAATACTTATAGTCTCCCTTTGCTCCTGCAAGAAAAGACCACTTGAGACCTGTAAGGAAACCAGCTCCACCACGGCCCTTAAGACCAGATTCTTTTACAATTGAAACTACTTCCTCAGGTTTATATTCTTCCACACATTTAGTGAGAGCTTTATAACCATCAGCTTCAAGATACTCATCAATATTTTCAGGATTAATAATTCCACAGTTTTGGAGAACAATTTTAACCTGTCTATCAAGATATTTTTTACCATCATCAGATAGTGCAATCATATTCTTATCCGGGAAAGCTCCTGTTTTTACTGATTCCAATAATTCATCAGCAAATTTTTTATCAACATACCCGTATCTACGACGTTCACCTTCATATTCAATTTCTAC
>JAQIBN010000263.1 GCA_027859095.1 Spirochaetia bacterium
TCCAATACCCCTTGTGCCGCCTGTTATTATAGCAACTTTGTTCATCTACGACTCCTCTATATTACTTTTGGAATATCTGCCCACTTTCTGCCTGACCAGGATTCAAAACCCTTTTCTGCAAACTGCACACCCTTTGCTCCCTCCTGTAATCCCCATTGAAAAGGTTCATCAAGAACCAGATGTCTCAAAAATAATTCCCACTGAACTTTAAATGCATTATCATAATTTCTCTGTTCAGGTACTTGAATCCAGTTATCAAAATGATTTATCGAGGAAGGGATATCCGGATTCCATATCGGCTTTGGTGTTGCTCCGTAGGGTTGAATCCAGCATTCCCTCAAGCCAACAACAGCCGAGCCTTCTGTACCGTCAACCTGAATCGTCAGTAAGTCGTCTCTTCTAACACGTACCTGCCAGGATGAATTAAAATGTGCAACAATCTCTCCATTTGCACCATCAATCTGAAAGGTACTATAAGCAGCATCTTCCGCATCTGCCTGATATTCATTCCCATTTTCATCCCATCTTTTATCTATATGAAGAGCACCCAGGCATGAGAGGCTTTTTACCCGCCCAAAAGTATTTTCAAGGAGATATTGCCAATGACAGAGCATATCAAAAATAATCCCCCCTCCCTCGGCTTTTTTGTAGTTCCAGGACGGACGCTGAGAAGGAACCGTATCCCCTTCAAATACCCAGTATCCGAATTCTCCCCGAACTGAGAAAATCCGTCCAAAATATCCTCTGTCAATTAAATCCTTTAGTTTCATTATCCCGGGGAGCCAAAGCTTATCCTGAACTACACCATGCTTTACCCCTCTTTCAATAGCAAGATTGTAAATTCTCAAGGCATCTTCCAGATTCATAGCCGTGGGTTTTTCACAATATATGTTTTTTCCTGCCCTGATTGCCTTTTCAATATTGGCCGCCCGTATATTGGTCATGGTTGCATCAAAATAAACCGAATATTTAGGATCCTGAAGAAGTCCATTAAGATCAGTACTCCACTTGTCTATTCCAGATTCAGCTGCTAATACCTTCAGTTTATTTTCATTTCTTCCAACAAGTATAGGATCCGGCATAATAATTTCTTCGTCAGAAACACTGATACCCCCCTGATGAATAATGGGAATAATAGACCTCAGTAAATGCTGATTTTTTCCCATCCTGCCGGTAACCCCGTTCATGATTATTCCCACTCGATGAATCTTTTCAACTGACATATTGAGTTCTCCTTTCTTACTCCGGTTTCTCAGTGCACTGTTTCCATGCTCCTTCCGGAAGTGCCGGAACATCAACACCGGCCCTTGGAAGAGTTCCTGCCAGTTCCTGTTTCCAGTGAGCAACACCACCTGCAGGTCCATAAACGTATATCATAAATAGAGGTTCATCTCCGATATTCGTTAACTGATGAAAAACTCCCGGTGGTATCCAGACTGCCTGTCCTGTACTGATCCCCTGTTTCTCATCACCAAGACACATTTCTCCCTGGCCTTTTACAATATAATATGTTTCCTCCTGTTCCTGATTATGCCATGGAACCTGACCTCCTTTGGGGTCAAGGGTTACATATCCCATTGAGAAACTTTTTGCATTGATTGGGGCTGCACCTCCCACCAGGTTTTGTGTTCTTCTCCTGGCAGGATATGTCCTGCCTTCTATTAACTGCAAATCAGAAATAATCATAATAAGCTCCTTTTTAAAGATAAAATTTATAATAAGATCCCTTCTCAGCCATGCGCTGAACATATAGAGCAGCCTCCCGAAGATGGTAGTCACCCCACATTGATGATTCTCCTCTGGGTACCCCGTCTCCTTCAGGTTCATAATCCCAACCATTTGGTCTGTGATAAACAGAATGTAGAAGTAGTCCCTGATGATCCTCCTTCTCACTCAAATATGGCTCCTCTAGAAGAACATTGAGTATTTCAATACCCTTGTTAAAATAATGGTCACCACCAACCTCACCACTCCCATTCAGGTATTTACCGAGGCGCATCAATCCCTGACAGGCTATTACAGCAGCACTGGAATCTACTGGTTCAAAATGATTGAAAGGATCTGCAGGAACAGAACGCCAGTCTCCCATCTTCGCAAGCCCTGGTGCTCCGGTATCCCAGTAGGGGATTCCATCGGAAGGGCTGTTGTCGATGTAAAAATCCGCAGCGACGATACAGGCTTTTTTCATGAACCCTTCTATTTCAGCACGGCCTCCAAAGGGTTCAAGTTCTAAATCATCCAAAGAAGCCAGGAATTCCAGCTGTTCTGCAAAGCCTGTGATTATCCATGCCAGCCCCCTGGTCCATGTGGAGAATGGAGAGTAGCCCTGCTGTGTATTAGGGCAGCGGAATTTTCCATCAGTAACATTAAATATAGCCTCATGGACTACTCTACCGGAAATATCATAAGAGTCCCTGTCATTGCCATAAAAAACAATATATTCAGCAGTTGTTCTTGCATGTCTTATTAACCGGTCAAGTAAAGATATTTTTCTGTCGTTCTCCCCAAAAAGGAGATGCCCAAGTTGATAGGCAACAGCCAGAGACCGGAGAGAACGGACAGTATCCGCAAAGAGAGAATGGGGACCATTAAAGGACTGTATAAATCCATAATTACCAGGCAGCTCTGTCCATCTGGAGGCCTGAACAGCACCGGAGGTCTTCAAAGCAAGCTTATAAAACCTTTTCTCCCATTCTGAAGATATAAATCTGCTTTCTCCAGCCAGTCTCAGAAGGTTTCCATAGGTACTTATATTATTAAAACCATGATCATGAACCCCCGTGTGGGTCACATGTTTGGCCATTCTCTCAAGGGTATATAATCTTCCAAGGTTCAGATAGTTTTCATCCCCTGTAGCATCAAACTGAAATATCATAGAGCCATAAACAAAACCTTCTGTCCATTCAGTCCAACCTTTTGTTGTGTACCTGCCTCTGGTTCAGTAGGAACTCAAAGCGCCATGGATGCTCCAAGAGATGGATATACATGGACAGCAGGAGCTGCAGTTGATATTGGTGTATACAAAATACTCGGTTTAATTGATTCACAAATTGAAGACTGGGATATCTTCCTTGGTGTTGCAAATGTAATGATTGTAAGTGTTAACCCCGATAGTCCATACCAGACATTTGACGATCTTTTAGCTGCCTTTAAAGCAAAACCAGGTCAGGTGAGTGTTGCGACTGCTGGACAAAGTTCAGCAGGCCATATTGCAATGGAAATTATTAAGAAATATACAGGCGTTGAATACAAAATGATTCCTTATGACGGTGGAAATCCTGCAGTTATTGCAACAGTAGCAGGTGAAGCAGAAGTTACAACCCAGATGGCAGTTGAGCAGGCTGATATGCTGCGTGCCGGTAAGCTGCGACCTCTGGCAGTTTTGTCGGATGCAGATATGGATATGAAGGGTGTTGGTGTTATTCCATCAATTAAGAAATGGATTCCCAATTATGAAACAGGGCCTAATTATTTTGGTATCTGGATTCCCAAGGGCGCTCCAAAAGAAGTTATTGAAACCTTCGGAATACTCTGGGACAAGTACATTGCCAATTCACAGGCAATAAAAGACTACGCTGATGAAAGAGGAGCTGTATTCACACCTTACTGGGGTGAAGAGGCTACAAAGAAAGCTATGTCTTACATTGCTCCTGTAGCATGGCTCTACTATGATGCTGGAAAAGCAAAGGTTTCACCTGAAACAATAGGAATTGCCAGACCATAGTTTTTTAGATTAGTTACTAATGCAGGTCTTTCGTTATTGGGAGGCCTGCATATTTTTTGACTAACCCCAAAAAATAGAATAGAACAGCGGGAGTTTAGATATGAAAGAAAGCAACATGCCGAAAGCTGATTTTCTAATGTCAATTATGCTCTTTTTTTTCGGTATTTTTGTAATGATTCTCTCCTCTCAAATGCCGGATTTGGCTGATCAGAATGCAAACCCCTATTCAGCCCCTGGAGTAGTACCATTTATTCTTGGTATAATATTCTCCTTCCTGGGAATTGTAATGCTAATCCGCTCAATCCTAAGAAAAGGATATCGCATTAAGATTACAGGAGTACAAATAATAGCTTGGGTAAAGGACTTGTCTACACAACGATTCCTGGTGACTCTTTTGATGAGTGTTGGCTATGCCCTTATTCTTCTGGGCCGCATGCATTATCTGCTTGCCACGGGTCTATACATGTTCTTTTTTGTATTTATATTTGAATTCAAAAAAGGAGAAAAGCTCTTGAATCAAAAGAAAACTATTTTTTCAGCCCTAATCCTTTCTATAATTACCTCAGGAAGTATCTACTGGGTTTTTCGCTACCTTTTTCTTGTTAATCTGCCTGGATAATGGGCAAAGGAGGAACACTTAATGTTTGAAGGCTTAAGAATGTTTGCCCAGGAATTGATGGGTTTTATGAATTTCGCTACTATATTCTCTGTACTTTGGGCCACTCAGCTCGGTATAATTGTAGGAATGCTCCCAGGATTAACTGCAACCATGGGGGTTGCATTAATGACTACACTAACCTTTAAAATGGATGCGGGAAATGCTGTCCTTATCCTGGTTTGTATGTATGTGGGCGCTATTTATGGTGGATCCAGAAGCGCCATTCTTCTAAACATACCCGGTACACCTGCAAATGCTGCTACTGCAGTTGATGGTTATCCATTGTCTAAGCAGGGCAGAGCTGGAGAAGCCATAGGTATTGCGACTACAGGATCATATATTGGTTCTGTAATCGGAATGTTTTTTTTGGCATTTTTTACTCCTTTAATTGGAAATGTGGCTCTTAAATTTCTCTCCTTTGAATTCATGTGGCTTGCAATATTTGGAGTTGTAATTTGCGGGAATTTAACAGCTCCAAAAGACCCTCTTAAGGGTTGGATTGCAGGATTTCTGGGACTCTTTGTTGCGATGATCGGAATGGAAGGAATACATGCCTATGTGCGCTTTTCTTTCGGTACAGTTTCACTTTCAGGCGGCATAGGGCTCATACCTGCCATGGTGGGAGCTTTCGGTTTTGCTGAGTTGATGACAGTCATGAAACATCCTGAATATGAAGTAGTGAAAACTAAAATTGACAGGGTTATTCCCAAGTTCAGGGAAATCAAACGGTACTGGAAAACTATTATAAGATCCGGTGTAGTGGGAACCTTCATTGGTGCTATCCCAGGTGTAGGTGAAGATATTGCCGCCTGGGTTTCATACGATATGGCTAAACGCTCCAGCAAGGATGGTGATAAATTCGGAACCGGGGTAGTTGAAGGCCTTATTGCCGCAGAAGCTGGAAATAATGCCTGTGTTGCCGGAGCCATGATTCCTGTATTATCCCTGGCCATTCCCGGATCAGCACCGGCAGCAGTGCTGCTTGCTGCAATGTTTATTCATGGTATAAGACCCGGACCCCTTATAATGATAGAATCACCTTCCTTTGTTTATAGCGTTGTTGCAATGGTTATGCTGGCAAGTACAGCTATGCTGGTACTGGGCCTTGCTATGGTAAAACCCTTAACAAAAGTTCTTATGGTTCCGAGACAAAAGCTGATGCCGATTGTTTTTGTACTTTGTGTTGTTGGTGCCTATGCAATTACAGGTCGAATTTTTGATGTCGGTGTAATGGTGGTATTTGGTGTAATCGGCTACTACATGAGAGAAATGGAATACCCTGTAGCACCTCTTGTACTTGGTATCATCCTCGGGGATATCCTAGATAAAAATCTTAGAAGAGCGCTAATAATATCTGACGGTAGTCTACTTCCATTCTTTACAAGACCAATTTCAGCTGTTCTATTTATTATTACCATGCTGACAATACTAAGCAAGGTCGGATGGTTCAGACGAGGTGTTGCTTCTTTGAGGAATAGTGTAGTTTCGGCCTTTAAAAAAGGATAATTTATGCTTATAAAGGCAGAATCTCTTGAGGAACTGAATAGAAGAAAACCCATTCAAGCCCCATAAACATGAGCAAAAAAAAATATGGTATGTGCTGGAAGGGGAGGGCTTGTACTTCGAAAATGGTTCAGAGTTCATCGTAAAAAGTGTTTCTAAACTACTATATCCCCAATCAGCGAATCAATCCGCTTACCGACACTTTCCCAGAGATGCTCCGGGTGATATTTGTATGGTGGAAGAACCTCTGAAGTTACAGATAGATTGTATCCAGTCTCAGACAAGGCTTTTGCGACCTCTGGGGGGGTTGCCCATTGCCTGCGGGAATATACAGAGTCGATTATAATATTATTACTCTGGGCATATTTCTTTATTTCTGTCAGAAGGGAATCTGAAGCATTCAGTTCCAGACGTCCATCGAGATTCAACTCTACTGAATCAAAACCCGCAGAAGCTGCAAGGGAAATACATTCTCTCCAATCCAATTCCGGTGGAAATGTCCGAAGGGTAATTCCTTTAAACATTTGCCTTTACTTCTTCCAGTAGTTTCATAAATCTACGACCATATTCCAGGTAATTCTCCCTTCTAAAGGAAGAGTCTGCCTCTACATTTTTATCGTGGAAAACAACAGCCATGTGAGGCTCCATTGAGATGCCTCCATTATAGCCATTCTCAAGGAGGTCTTTCACTATTTCCCTCACATCACCATCACCCTCTCCGGGATAACAGTAGTCCAGATCGTCTTTATCTTCGTTAAATACTGCGTCTTTTATATGAATATAGGCAATATGCTCTTTCACCTTCTGATAGAATTCCCAGGAAGACTGCATCTGATCCGGCGGATCTGCAGAATGATCTATATTAGCTACTGGATTACCAGTATCGAATACAAGTTTTAATCCTGGAACATTTTCAAGCATTTTCAGAGTATAGCTCCAGCCCATTCCGCCATAGTTCATACAATTCTCATGTACAGGAGTAATACCGGCATCAAGAAATAAGTCTGTAATTATACGAAGTCTTCTAAAGCGTTCTTCTTCCATCTGATCATCTGCTAATACTCCAGCAGTATTTTTCAATCTGGCATAACTCATCATTCGGATGAGTTTGGTTCCAAGCCTCTGCATTCTTGGAATTGACCTGTCTATCTTTTCCATAGTTCCTTCGAAGGAATCAGTAATCTGCACTCCCCAGTTTGCCACTGTGGAACCGAAACAATTTACTGCTATTCCATTTTCTTCCAACTCATTACATACAAAATTAAATTTTCTTTCCGGAATATCATGGATATTTACTCCATCAATATTTCTGGATTCAATGTTTTTCCAGCCGAGACTCTTTGTAATTTCTATCTGCTCCGACAAACTGTCTGCAGCCTCATCAGCAAAACCAGTTAAATACATCTTTTCCCCCGAAGTACTAAATATCTATCTTTTTCCCGGTCTTATTAGACCTGTAAATTGCATCTATAATTTTAAGAACATTGAGTCCGTCTTCTGCCCTAGTCCCTTCCATCTGTTCTGCATCCCCTGTAAAACAATCCTTGAAATGACGTAATTCATCTTTATAACCCAGTGTCTGGTGTTCATCCACAGCAGGCCGAGTCCAACCTTGTGTGAAATCCGCCTTCTCTATTGCATATCCATAACCTTTCATTGAAAACACAGATAATGGATTACCAAAAGTCATATCGACTGTCAGGCGACCGTCTGTTCCATATATTTCGACAACATCTTCCATACCGCCCCGGGTAATATAATTCCCCTCTACAGTTACTTCAGTCCCATCAGCATAAGAGAGCATTCCGATCCCCCAGTCTTCACCTTCCATTTTCTTATGAACCATGTTCTTTTCGCCGCCACCGGAACATCTGCCTGATACGCTTGCGGGCATTCCCAGGAGATGGTGAAAAAAACCAATGGGATGTACTGCCAGATGAATTACACTCCCTCCTCCGCAGAATTTTATTTTCTGGGCAAAAGGTGAATGGGATCCGTTATGGACTTCTTTACCACGAAGGTAGAGAACTTTTCCTATGCCGCCTTCTTCCAGAATATTTTTTGCCCTGACAAGGGAAGGGGCAAAAATCCAGTCTTCTGCATAAAAATACTTTTGTCCGGTTTTCTTTTGTACAGCCACAACACGTTCGCCGTCCTCCAGGGTTGTTGCAAAAGGCTTTTCGCATATTACATCTTTACCAGCTTCCATTGCAGCAATAGCCACTTCAGCATGGAGAAAGTTAGGAAGACAGATATCTACAATATCAATATCCGGGTCTTCTATAAGCTTTTTGTAATCATCATAAGTTTTTTTTACTTTATAAACTGAGGCAAAGTTTTCCCGAGCCTCAGAATCGATATCAGCGATTCCATAAATTCTGGCCTCCGGAACCCAAGCCCATGATTGAGCATGAAAATCACCTGCAAACTTAGCACCTATTATTCCAATTTTAACTTCCATATATCCCCCCCCTCGGTTTATCTTTGAACCATCTCTATTGCCTTTGGAGCACAAACATCCACACAGGTTGAACATGCTGCACATGTTTCTTCATTAATCGTAGTAATTCCCCTGGGATGAGTGATGGAACTACAATGCCCGATGTTCCAGCACAATCCGCAAGATGTACATTTATCAAGATTCACTTTGGCATATCCGTCATAAACTTTAAGTCCTGAAGCATCCTTGATATTCTTGTGCAGAACATCTCTCATATCCCGAATGTTGTTATAACCCATATCCTTCATATAAGATTTTAGGTCATCAATCAGTTTAGGCATCCAGTCAAAACCCCGAATCATAGTCTCAGTACATATCCAGACTGCATCAGCTCCTGTCATAATCTGCTGGACAGCACTGGAAAGATCAGACACCCCACCGGAGCCTAATATAAAAGGTTCAGGACCATTAAATATTCGCATTTCGTAGGTATCTCTAAGAGCTAGAGGCCTTATCCATGGTCCGGACAGACAGCCTAGAGTTATGGAGTCCTGCAGCCGATAAATGGTTCCCATTGGGTTTCTAATATCAATATCAGGAATTCCCAGTCTGTTGGCAACACCTCCGACTGCCGCTGCTCCCACAGCCAGGGACTGCCATGCAGCCTGGGCAATTTTTCCGCCTTCAGGGGTAAGTTTAACTACAACTGGTATGTTAACTCCATCAACAATTTTCTTAACGACTTTTGGAAGCTCAACCAGATCTGAACCGAGGCTCGCACCAGTTGCCTTCTCTGTTGTTTCTCCTGTAGTTGTTAAATTGAAGGACATATTAGGGCAGCACATATTGAGCTCAATTCCGTGAGCTCCGGCATCTTCAAATCTTTTGGCAAGTTTAACCCAACCCTCAGGATCCTCACCATCATAGGTTATGTTAGGGAATATTATTATATCTTTTGTTACCTTTCGTGCTTCCTCAATTACTTTTAAAGAAGCACCCGGTGTTAATCTTTCTTCAGCTGTAAAAATATGAAGCTTCTCTTTTCTCAGCCATCTGTATCTTGGAGGAAGGGAAAGATATGGAACAGGATCAATGGCCAGTTTCACTGACACTCCTCCCCAACCACTATCCTCGGCCTGGCGTATATGATCCACTGTTTTAACTGTGGGCCCAGACCCGACAATAAAGGGATTTCTCATTGTTATATCACCCAGTTTTACTGAAATATCCAATGCTTCACTCATTTTAGTCTCCAGTTATTTGTATTTTATCTGCTTACCCGTCCGGAAGAATCACCCTCCATCAATTTTTCAACTTCATCCACAGTTACCATATTAAAATCACCTTTAATTGTATGTTTTAAACAGGATGCAGCTACTGCAAAATCGAGTGCTCTCTGATCATCTTTATAAGTCTCCAGACCATATATTAAAGCAGCCATGAAACTGTCACCCCCACCGACACGGTCTACAATATGGGTAATCTGATAAACAGGAGCTTTGTAAAGGGTTTTACCATCCCATAAAACTCCGGACCAGGTATTGTGATTGGCATTGATCGAACCCCGGAGAGTAATAATCACTTTTTTTGCCTTCGGGAATTTCTCCAGCAACTGTTGCCCAACTGACTCATACTCGTTTCCCTCTATATTTCCAGAAGTCACATCCAGACCTTCCGGATGAATACCGAATACTTTCCCGGCATCTTCCTCATTGCCAAGAATAATATCGCAGTAGGAAACCAGTTCAGGCATAACTTCTCCTGCAGTTTTTCCCCACTTCCAAAGTTTATTTCTGTAGTTCAAATCAACAGAAACTGTGATACCTTTTCTTTTAGCTGCTTTAACGGCTTCAAGGCAGACTTCCGCTGCTTCTTCAGATATTGCCGGAGTAATTCCTGTCCAGTGAAACCAGGAGGAATCATCAAAGATTTGGTCCCAATCAATCATACCGCTTTTTATCTCTGATATCGAAGAATGCGCTCTGTCATATATTACTTTACTACCTCTACTGACTGAACCGGTTTCAAGAAAATAGATACCCATTCTATCTCCACCAAATATTATCGCTGAAGTATCAACGCCTAGTTTTCGGAGATTCATTAAAGCCGATTTGCCAATGTCATTATCAGGAAGTCTGGTAATAAACTTTGTTTTCATCCCGAAATTGGCCAGAGACACTGAAACATTCGCCTCACCACCACCATATGTTGCTTCAAACACCCCGGCCTGACTAAACCGCTGATAATCCGGAGTTGCCAGCCGAAGCATAATCTCTCCAAACGTTATTATACTCTTATCCATTTTTTCTCACTTCAGATCAATTACCATCTTTTTCAAAAATTATTTTTGTTGACAACTCAATAGTTGCATGCAACTATTATCTATGATGAATTACAGATATCAATTTGTCAAGATTATTTTCAATTTCTGCATTAAAATATTGACAGAGTTGTCAAATTTTATCAATTATACCGGGAAGATTATATATTTCCAAAAAGCCAGGCGTTATGGGATCAGATAAAATTACAATTTATGATATTGCAGCTAAATTAAACATCTCAGTCAGCACAGTTTCTAGGGTTATGAACAATTCGCAACTTGTAGGTGATGATAAAACAAGACTTATTCAGGAAACAGCAACTCAAATGGGCTATGAAAAAAGACAGATCAAGCGGCATAGGAAAAGAACAATTTTAAATATTGTCCTAATTCTTCCCTACAGGAAAGACCCTTATATGCATCTTTTCTACGATGCTGCACAACTGATAAAAGGTATTGAAGATGGATTTGGTGATACGCGGATAAGCATAATTATAGATCTTGATATTGGGAAAGGCAAAATTTTCTCTCATAAAAAAACCGGAAATATTGATGGAGTAATTTTTGCATTTTCCGATCCACAGGAATCCCTTCTGGAAATACTAGGATCACGCAAAATACCTTTTGTATTTTTAAACCGCATGAAAAAAAATCATAACTATATCTGCTGTGATCATAAATCCGGTATGCTGTTGCTGGTGAAAAATCTTGTGGAGAAAAGGAATGCAGAAAAACTCATTTTCATCGGACTTACCAGTGCAATAGGAGTATTGGAGGAGAGAGAAGCCGGATTCAGGGAAGCTTGTGCAAAATTTAACCTTTCAGCAAATGTACAGATAATTTCCTCAATAGATGAAGTAGATTCTGATTACATAGATAAACTGCATATCAGGAATAAAGATGCGATCCTCTGCTGTAATGACTACCTGGGAATTACATTCTACCAGGCTCTTCTACATAAAAGTATTCGCATTCCGGAAGATGTTGCCCTAACTGGTTTCGATAACTCTCCCATAAGAGATCTTTTCTGGGATAAGCTTACCACCATAGACTTATCCACAGATCAGTTGGGAAAAGACGCTGCATTCTGGCTGAAAAACAGGATTGTTAACCGGGATGAATCAATGATCCAGGAACTTATTACCGGGGAATTTATTCCTGGAACAACAATTTAGGCTGATCGCCCAGGCAACCTGGATAACCTTAATTATAGTATAACCTCTTTTCCTTTTTCAGCACTCTCATAGATAGCCAGTATAATCTCAACAGCTTTCCGACCTTCTTTTCCTTCTACAACACTTTTTTGATTAGAATCAAGTGAAGAGATAAAATCCTCAAACTGCCACTGGTGTGGTTTGACACTTATTGCTCCCGGATCCGAAGCCCCACCACCTGAATCAGTTTTTGAGGCAAAATTAATTCTAATTGAATTATCTCCTTCAAGCTCTTCTCTGAAATCCCACTTAATAATGGATGATTCTTCAAGAACCATACTACCGTCTGTACCGGAAATTTCAATTTTTTTAAGATAACCAGGGTACACAGTTGTTGATCCTTCAATAACACCCAGGGCACCATTTTTGAATTTTAAAACAGCTGTTGCTACATCCTCAACCTCTATTCGTTCATGGCCCAATGTTTGTGTATAGGCTTTGACTGATTCAACTGGACCCATAAACCACTGAAGAAGATCTATAGCGTGGATCGATTGATTCATTAGAGCACCACCGCCATCCAGGGACTTGGTTCCATGCCATCCTCCCTTATCATAATATTCCTGGGTCCGAAACCATTTAATATATGCATCCCCCAACACAAGTCTGCCAAATCTATTTTTATCCAGAGCATCCTTTATAAGCTTAGATGCCGTATGAAATCTGGATGGCAATATAGTAGCAAGTTTAATGCCTTTTTTTTCTGCCGCATCTATTATAGCATCACATCTTTCTAAAGTGATTTCCAATGGTTTTTCCACTATTAGATGCTTTCCAGCATGAATAATTTTAAGAGAGGGCTCCATATGATTCCCGGACGGAGTACAAATTGTTACTATATCTAGTTCAGGATCTTTCAACATATCATCTAAGTCAGTGTATCCCTTACAGTTGAATTTACTACTGAAGGCATTAACTCTCTCTTCAGAGAAATCCATGCACGAATAAATCTCACAGCAAGCCATAGCTTCGATTGCCTGGCCGTGAAATTCTGCAATTAATCCCAAACCTACTATTCCGAATTTATAAGACATGTTATCCCCCATGTGATATATTGTATCAGATTTTAGTCCTGGGCGAAAGTTTTTCTTTTGGGAGTGTTGGAGTCGCTGCGAGTTTCGCAATTACCCACCCCTTCCGGAACTGTATTAGGATTGTAATGTATTTATTATTGTAGTGCTTTAAAGAAAACCATGTTAAAATGTGGAAAAAGAGATGAAAGATAAATCGTAAGCTATCGAAATCAAAGGGGAAATAAACTCGAAAAGGCATCGACTATTGGAGGGCATCTTGGAACAGAAAATAAGTGTTAATCCAAGCACACCGGCTCACTATAAAGACATTCTCAACATCTTTAATGAAGGGTTTTCCTCAAAGTTTAATTATGTAACTCGCAAAATCGATCAGCAACTCTCTTTTGCCCGTGATTTTGGCCTATTTGATATCGAAGCAGGTGATAGAGAATTTTCTGCAATCATTGATGGCCGTGTCCTGGGTTTTCTTTCTCTCCGGTTTGCTAGACAATCCAAACGAAAAGCTCCTAGAACCCTTTCCAACCGGGAGCTGTTTCGTAAATATGGTTTGATCAGCATAATAAAGGCAATATCGTTTGTTATGATCTTTTATCATAAAGTCAAAGAAGACGAACTCTACATTGATACTGTTGGCGTAGCCGTAGAAGCTCGAGGCCAGGGAATTGGGACTCACCTTCTCGATTTTTCTGAGGCCTTTGCGAAAGAGAGAGGCTTGAGGACGCTTACCCTCATGGTAATTTACGAAAATCCAAAGGCAAAGGCACTATATGAGAGGTGTGGATATCGTGTAAAATCTTCTCATTCTCTAATGTGGATGAAAAGATCAACTGGAATCAGTGGTGCATACTATATGGTTAGGAATTTATGACAGATTTCCGAACCGGTTTATTTCGGTACTAAGCAGCCGTGCTTCAGTTTTACGGTCCCCAAGTGAGCCTGTGCATTTGGGAAGAGGTGAATACAGTGGACCCCTTTGTCAAGACAAAAAATCAACTAACCTTAATTTGATTTAATCCATATTCAGAAGTTTCAAAATAAACTTCATCCGGTGTTCTTTTCCCAAGTGAATCATGAGGTCTTCTAAAATTATATTTATCAATATATTTACTGATTCCATGAACTGCCTCAATCGGATTTTCATAATCTAATTGTTCCGCAACGAAAGACATATAAAAATGAATACATAACAATGCCCAGCCACATCCATGGAATCATCGAAATTGGCGCGGATTGTGCAATCATTTAAACGGCATACAACCATTGAATATATTAAAATGGTGAAACAAAATATTGTACCGCCCTTTGATAAACGTATTTGGCAACGGAATTATTGGGAACATATCATTCGAAATGAAAATGAATTTTTCAGGATATCAGAATATATCAGGAATAATCCCATAAAATGGGACAGGGATAAATTTAATGGCGCAGAGGGAAATAATGTATTAGAATCATCAATACCATATAATCAGGAGAAATGGATGGTATAAATTAGGAAGGAAGCAAGGTCTCCAAAGGATAAGAAATTAAAACCAGAGGTGATTATGGAATTATTATCATTTAAAAAAACAATAGAAGAATGTAGAATTTATCTAACAACAAAGCAGGCTCCTGACTCCACAACCGGGTTAACCTCATGAAAGAAAAAGTTAATAAAACCACAACAGAACTACTTGAAGAGATTAAACACCTTCCGGATCTGGAGCTTGAAAAAGATCCTGAATTTATTGAAGATTATACAAAAGGCATAATAATTGAGGATATTCTGAAGTTGATGGAGGCAAAAGGTATTTCCAAATCTGATCTTGCAAAAAAAATGAGGAAGAGCCACCGCTATATTAGGAATATTTTAAATGGACAAAATAATTTTACAGTAAAAACCCTTGTAAAGCTTGCTTCCGCTCTGGAAAGTGAAATTTTATTAAAAATGGTATTGATAAATACCAAATATGACGATATACTATGAGAAAAGGATTCAAAGAACAGCTGATCCATATTAACCTGGGCAAAATCAAGGACGCTGTAAAAAAGAAAAGAGCTATATTTATTGAAACATCGAAAAACGCAAAAACTTTATTTGATCACAATCTTTCAACTAGCGATGTTTACCGGATTCTAGTAGAACTTACGGAAGAGGACTACTATAAAGGCCCGGAGGATGATCATGATGGAAGTGCCGGGTATATTTGGGTTTTTCTTCATCCAGTTTCAGGTTGCAAAATGTACATAAAGTTAAAATTATTTTCTATAGAACAAGAAGAATATGTAAAAATTTTATCTTTTCATGAATAAGGAGACAATGTCATGAAGGGCGTTTGTCCGCATTGCGAAGAAATTCGTGATATTAAAATAATAAAAAAAATAGAAAAATATGTAATTAGAGGATTGGAAATTGAATCTGAAGCAGAATACTCTGTGTGCACTGTGTGTGGAAAAGACTTTGCTACTATGGACCAGATGGATATTACTCTTACTAATGGATACAACCTGTATCGTAAACTTGAAAATATAATTTCCCCTTCAGAGATTATCGCCATCAGGGAAAAATACGGCGCTAGCCAAAAGGCTTTTGCTAAAATTCTTGATCTGGGAGAATTAACTATTAATAGCTATGAGCAAGGTTCTCTGCCTTCGAAGTCGGTCAGCAATCTTATCCTTTTGATGGATAAACCTGAAAACTTTACCGAGTTGTTTGAAAAAAATAAACACAAATTGTCTCTCTTTCAGATTAAAAAAATTGAAAACAGCTTGTCAGAACAAAGTGTTCCTCTATATCAGGTTGACCTGGATTTAATGGTAGAAGTACAGGAAAAATATACTGGTTACACACGACCGGATTGGGAGAAGTACATAGCCCTCCTGCAACTAATATTGTACTCAGCCCGGGAAAAACTCTATAAAATGGCCTTGCTTAAAATTGCCTTTTATGCCGATTTTGCATCATTCAAAAATAATGTTCACTCCTTAACAGGCTGGCCGTATGCAGCCATTGATCATGGTCCTGTTCCTGAAGAATGGAAAACAATTCTGTATTCTGCCGAAGAAGAGAAAAATCTTGTTTCTGAACCTGATGAGTTTGAAATGGGAGATCTTTTTTATCTGCCCGATAATTTTGACTATCAAAAAACCTCTGCCTTCTTTACTGAGAATGAACTGGAACTCATTATAGATGTAACAGGCAAACTAAAAAATAAATCTGCATCAGAATTGCGGGAGCTTACACATCTGGAGGATGCCTGGATCGAAACAGCTCATGCTTCTAAAATCGACTACAAGCATGCAGTTACCTTAAAAATGTTTTAATTGAAATACAGGAGCATCAAATGTCCATATCAGAATACAGAGAAGACTTTATATCTCTAATTCCAGCTCTCCAGCAACTTATTAATCCTGGATATGAATATCTCCCACCATCAGTCACAAATAAGCTTCGCAGCAATGAATTCAGTCAACCTATTTTGAATACAATACATAAGAAATAATCCCATAAAATGGGACATTGATAAATCAATTGGCGGAGATGGGAATAATGTATTAGAATCTTCAATACCATTGTCAGAGTAATGGAAGGTATAAAATATGAATGAAGCAGAAACCAGAGCAGAACTTATCGACCCTAAGCTAAAGGCTTGCGGTTGGGGTGTGGTGGAAGGCACCAAAGTTCTTCGTGAATATCACATTACTTTAGGTAAAATACAGACCGGCGGCATCCGGGCCAAAAAGCTCACGGCCGATTATGTTTTGGTATATAAAGGTTTCAAGTTAGCTGTGGTAGAAGCCAAAAGTAATGAATTTGAGGTAGGAGAAGGTGTCATGCAGGCAAAACTGTATACCGAAAAACTGCAGTTGAACACTACCTACAGCACCAACGGCAGAGAAATCTACCAAATCTATATGGACACAGGGGAAGAAGCTTTGGTCACAGGCTACCTTAGCCCCGAAGAACTTTGGAACAAAACCTTTCCTAAAACAAACGAGCCCGACGCTGATCTTGTCGAGGCCTGGCGGTAAAAAAAGAATTTATAGAATTTTAATAATGAATAAATTTATATAATTGACATTTATACTATGAATGTAACGACATATGCTGAGCTTGTGTTGATAACAGGCAAAACCAGATATGGGCTGATATTAATAGTAAAAAGGTTAGTTCTCAAAAATATATTTTAATATCCCTTCCACATGGATTTTTGTAGTATTCAGTACTTCTATTCGAAAATCATCATCTTTTATCATTAGAGGCAATTCAGTACAACCCAGAATTCTTCCATCTATATTTTCTTTTTCTATTATTTTATTACATATATTAATCAGCTGATTTTTTTTCTTTGGAATAACAATTCCTTCTTCCAGCTCCGGAAAGATTATATTATAAATAATTTCCTGTTCTTCAGCTGATGGTACAACTACAGAAATATTATAATTAGAATTACTATTCTGATAAAAAGTACTTTCCATAGTAAAAATAGTTCCAATTAGCAATAATTTTTTTAGTTTTAAAGTAGCAGCTTTTTGAGCTGTTGCTTCAACAATGCTGAGTAGTGGAAGGGGTGATAATTTATCAACTTCATCAAAAACGATATGAGGAGTATTTGAAGCAATAACTGCAAAATCTGCACCTGCATCCCTTAAGCTTATAATTCCTGCTATTTTCATCCATCCTCTCCTCATTATAAGATGTTATTATAAATGCTTTTTGATATCTGTAGCAACTGAACTTAACTGTTCCTGAGTTGGAGGATTATGAAACCCATCAGGAAATAACAGTTTAAATCCATCATCCCTGAATCTTGGTATACAGTGAAGATGAGCATGAAACACAGTCTGAAATGCCGCTTCTCCATCTGCAAGCCAAAAGTTCAAACCTTCTGCTTTAATATTACTTTTCCTGATAGCTGCATTTATTTTCTGAGCTACATTGAACATTCTGGCAGCGACAGTATCATCAACATCACTTATTAGAGCATAATGATTTTTGGGGATGATTAATACATGCCCATTATTAATTGGCTGAATATCAAGAAATGCAATTACCAGTTTATCTTCAAATATGATGTAGCTGGGTATCTTTTTGTTAATAATTTTACAGAAAACACAATCTTTGTTTTTCATGCTAATTCTCATGTATCTATTCTTGCAATTTATTCATCCGAAATAACCTTATCTCTATATATTAAATCTTTTCTTACTTTAAATCCTAACTTTTCCCAAAAAAATTACAAGCTTCATTTCTTTTAAATACAGCAAATGATATATTGGAGTCAGGTTAGAAAGTCCCTAATCCTACGCAACCAAGCCCAAAGAAAAAAGAATCTGAAAAATAATGATGGTTTAAATATCATACAACAAGTATAATTCCTCCAGGAGGCGACCTATGTACAAAGTTGCAGTTACCGATGACAGATATGGAAGTTATACAGAAGAGATAAATGTTTTAAAAGAAATAGGTGCAGAACTGGTTATTCTGGATCCTGAAAATAAAGAAGAGTTCGACAGAGGTATTGCAGATGCGGATGCTCTTTTAGTAAATCTTCATCCAATAACAGAAGATCTAATTAAAAAACTTGATAAATGCAAAGTAATGTCCCGGTATGGGGTCGGTTACGATAATGTTGATGTTGATGCTGCGACAAAAAAGGGGATATGGGTTGCCAGAGTTCCGGATTATTCTATTGAAGATGTTTCTGACCAGGCTATTGCCCTGCTTCTGGGTTGTGTAAGAAAAATAGCATATAAGGACAGGATGATACGTAACGGAAAATGGAACCTCCATAGTGATCAGCCCTGCCACAGGATAAAAGATGGAGTCCTTGGTCTTATTGGTTACGGCGCTATCTCCAGAAGGCTTCATGAAAAAACCATGGGTTTCGGATTATCGAAAGTACTGGTTTATGATCCCTATGTTGATGATAAAAAGATTATAGAGAAAGGCGGAGTTCCATCAGATCTTGATTCACTCCTGGCTGACTCTGATTATATATCTGTTCATGTTCCTTTAGCTGATAATACCAGAGGAATGATAGGTAAAAAACAGCTTCAATTCATGAAAAGGGGTACAATACTGATAAACACCTCCAGAGGTGCAGTTTTAAATGAGGCTGATGTAACAGAGGCTCTGGAGACAGGTAGGATAACAGGAGCCGGGTTGGATGTTTTTGAAACAGAGCCTCTTGCAAAGGACAGTCCTTTGCGTGAACTTGATAATGTGATTCTGTCTGATCATACTGGCTGGTACAGTGAGGAGTCCAAAGAGGAACTTAAAACAAAAGCTGCTTTGAATATCGCTGCTGTTTTAAAAGGTGGAAAACCGGTCTACGCTGTCAACGAGATTTAGATATTTCTAATAACTGTTCCCTTCTCAGGGAGCAGTGTACACTTTTTTGCCCCTACTCCAGGTCTCCAGTATTCCCAGTTGAGTATCACCCCTGTTCCAGTTGAACAGTGTTAAATCTGCACTAGCTCCGGGTTTGAGTCCAGTCTTATCATCAGATGGAAAAAACAGTTTTTGTGGGTTGATAGTACATAAGGCTACTGCATCAGCAGGGCTAAGTCTTAATTCATTCATAAGCCATGCTATAGAGTAGTTTAAAAGATGCCCGGATCCAGCCAGGTATTCTGTCCCCGCAAGCCCCAGGTGGCCATCTTCATGAACCTTGACATCTATATTTCCCCACTTATATATTCCCGGTTTTGTTCCGCCCAGAACTGCAATATCACTGACCAGTATAAGCCTGTCCAGTCCTTTAGTCCTAAGTATGACCTTTACAACAGATGGAGGCAGGTGAAATCCGTCTGCAATAAAACTTGCGTTCAGTTCATCAGAACCCAGCTGTTCCCATATATAGTTATTCAGTCTGGGCAGCGTTCCATGGCTTCCGTTTCCCAGATGAGTTGACATTGATGCTCCGGCTTTTACAGCCTCTTTTATTATCCCTGGATCTGCGGCTGTGTGACCTATTGAAACAATTACACCTTCTGAAGAGACTCTTTTGATAAAATCCAAAGCTCCGGGTAACTCCGGGGCTATAGTCAGTTGTCTTATTCTACCTCCAGACGCACTTTGCCATTCTTCAAACTCAGCAAAATCAGGCTTTCTGACATACTGTAAATCATGAGCTCCTCTTGGTCCGTCTTCGGCTGAGATAAAAGGGCCTTCAACATGTATCCCCGGGATAGCGTCGGAAAGATCAGGATTATCTATAATTGTCCGACTTATTGTTTTTAGATTCCTTATTATTAGTTTCTGTGAGTTTGTTATAATTGTAGGGAAATGGCGACTGGTTCCGGCAGCAGCCAGCATAGCAGTTATTTTTACAACATCACTTCCTTGAAGATTATCTGAACTGTAATCAAGACCTGAATAACCATTGACCTGGATATCCATAAATCCAGGAGATATAAAAGGTAAGTGTTCGGAAGAACTCAATTCTTTAACATCAATTATTATACCTTCATTGAATTTTGCTTCAATATTACGTCCTGTAAATACTGAACGTCCTGTAAGTTTTTTCATAGAGATCTCCCTTGGTCGTTACAGGAATTATTATAAACTATTTTCTCATATATCCCAATATTACTCTTAATAACATTGTTGGATATAGATCATTAATATGATAAAATCTCACTAAGAGGTACCAGTCAAATGATAAAAACCGCTATCTGTAATGAATTATTTGGGAAAATGAGTTTTCAGGAAAGTTGTGATCTAATTGCAGCCCATGGGTTTAAGGGGATAGAAATTGCTCCTTTTACAATCTTTGGAGATGTGATTTCTATTCTTCCAGACAAAATTAATCAGACCAGGAAATCTCTAAGAAACAGCGGTCTTGAATTTGCAGGCCTGCACTGGCTGTTTGTAAAACCAGAGAATCTTCATATTACTTCACCGGATAAAAAGATAAGGGAAAGGTCCTGGGATCACTTGAAACGCCTGTTGAATTTATCTGGAGAACTTGGGGGAGGTTGTCTTACTCTTGGTTCTCCGAAGCAGAGGATGGCCAAAGGAATAAGCATAGCAGATGCATGGAAATACATGGAGGAAGGGTTGGCTGGAGTAGCTGATACTGCATCTGATTGTAACTCTACAGTCTGCATCGAGGCCCTTGCTACTGCTGAAACAAATGTAATTAACACATTAAAAGAAGCGGCAGAACTGATAAAGAGGGTAAACAGAGACGGTATTTCCGGAATGTTTGACTTTCATAACTGCGGAGATGAAACAGACAGCTGGACTGAGCTTATAAGAAATAATACTTCAATAATTAAACATGTGCACTTAAATACACCCGAAGGAGGGCATCCAAATCCTGGAGATTCAGATAAATACAAAGACTCCTTTTCTGTTTTAAAGGAACTTAAATATAATGGGTGGGTCTCTCTGGAGATTTTTACTGTGCCTGAAAAACCGGAGTTTGTTCTTTCTGAGACTGCTGAATTCCTTGAGGGAATGCCAATTTAATCAGAAAAACTACTCCCCGGAGATAATACTTTATTGTAGCCATCAATCTCAGCTGAATCCCGTCGCAAAAAGCTTATTCACGCCACATCTTGATATGCATCTATATTTAGAATAAAGTGGTTTCAGGGGGAAATATGAGTGATGAGTTTGATTACGGCACTGCCAGGAATTTTCTTAAAGAAAAATTCGATAAAAAAAAACAGCACTCATATGAATTATTTAAAAAAGCTGCAAAAGAGGCTGAGGATATTATATTATTAATACAAAATAATTTTTCAGTTAAAAGAATATATCAATGGGGATCTCTTCTTTCTCCGGAACAGTTTGATGAAAATTCTGATATAGATATTGCTGTAGAAGGTCTTGATTCTGTAGAAGATTTCTTTAAAATGTATGGTACTGCTCTGGAGAAAACAACTTTTTCTCTGGATCTTGTTGAAATGGAAAAGATTGATGTTCTAAACCGGAAATCGATTATTAAAAATGGAAAATTGATTTATGAAAAACAATGATATAAGTATCTTAACTG
>JAQIBN010000298.1 GCA_027859095.1 Spirochaetia bacterium
CAAATGGAATATTTAATTTAATCATAGCTTCAGCTATTTTTCTATCTAAATATGATGGATTAAGAAAATCTGTATAATCAAGTGCGTTCAGATTATCGAAGGTAAAAAAATTGTTCCCTTTACCCCATATTAGTTTAATATAACCAGCCTCAAAGTTGATATTATAAAAAAACATCTGGAAGTAGACTTCATCCAGCATTTTCTTCAGATAATAGGACATATCGTCCTGAATCAGAATATTGGGATCCCCGGATAAATTTATTCTGCTGTGAAACTCAGATCTATGTGATTTATAATCAAGATTAAGTTTAAGTTTAGGAAACACTCCAACATTTGATTCCAAAGGATTATGATAATCAGTATAATATCTAGTGTTAAGAGATCCTGAGCCGGACCACTGCAGTTCAGTTGTCGTTTCATCATCCATAAAACTGATAAAATCTTCCTGAGAAATTATAGGAGAAATTAGAAATAAAAATAGTAGCCCCAGAATGAATAAAAATTTATAGTTATTTTTCATAGAATACTTCATAAATCTTATGGTCGGCCGGTGTGAAGGAATTGAGATGTAAAAATCCCATCAGGAAGATTTTCATCATAAACAATTTTATCCATGGTCAGGCGTGTTGAATGTCCTGTCTTTATATTCTCCATCATCGATACAAGCGGTGTCCAGTAACCCTGAATTTGTTTGATATTATCGGTAGTAAGTTTTTTTATTAACTCACCATTTTTATCAAACATTTCAACATAAACTGGCAGAAGCATTTCTTTACTAATCCAGCTTATTTTTTTGGAATAGTCACTTCCGGCAGATTTTATCGGTATTGTCTCTATAACCCAGCACTCTATACCACTAAGTTTCTCTTCTTTTAAAAGTAAGTATGTTGCTTTATCAATATCATTAACCCCCATATCAGCATAGGTGAAATCTGTTCCAAGGAAAGATTGATCTGCATCACTTGTAGTAATTCGTTTTATTCTTTTTAGTGCTGGCATGTAGATCCACTGTTCTGGTACTTTATCACTATGACCGATTGTGAGAAAACGGGTGTTTTTAATAGATGATGGTCTGTGAAAAACAATCATAGAATTCAATTTTCCCTCAGTGTTTTCCTTGCTGTAAAGTTCAAGTACTCGTGTATTTAAATTCCCTCTTTTATCTATTAGATCCATATTTACGAGGGCATGAGTACTTTTTCCTCTGTCCTGCTGCTTAAGTAAATCCATGATTTCTCTGGCTGTTGTTTGAGCAGAAATAGTTAGTAAAGATGTTGTAATAATAATTCCAAGCAAAATATATCTTTTCATAAAAAAAATCTCCTTATATCTATTTTTTTCTGCTTATAAACTTTGGCTTAAATATTTCCAGAAGTATTGGAAGCAGTGTAAGAGATGCAGTACTGGAAGTAATCATCGTAATAGCAATTAACAAACCAAAGTAATTGAGGGGGGTGAATTTTGAGAATAATAGAACCAGAAAGCCGCAGGCTACAGAAATAGCATTAACGATGATTGCTTTTCCAGCCCCTGAAAGGGTTTTTCTTGCAACTGTTTCCAGATTACTGGTTTTTAAACGCTCATAGTGATAATAACTAAGGTAATGTATTGTGTAATCAATTCCTATTCCTATGGAGACAGCAGCTACCATTGCAGTTGATATATCCAGTATAATTCCAAAAATACCCATAACTCCAAAATTTATCAGAACAGTAAATCCAATGGGCAGTATACCTATTAATCCCGCTGCAAATGACCTGTGGGTTAGACACAGAATAACAAAAACAAGGACAAGTGAAATAAGTATACTCATTGTTTGTGATCTTGTTATAAGATTTGTTAATACATACATTATCTTTGAAGTCCCTGTTGTTTCGATAGTGTATCCAGCAGGGAAATTATCCCTAGCATATTCAGCTGCAGAGATAGCAGCGTTATTTGCTTTTAAAGTACCAGGGTCATTTAACTGAACAATAATCCTTGTTTTCATTGGTTCTATTTCATCATCAATCAAAGAGTTTAGGTTTCCTGAAAAAAGCAGCAAATATTGTGAAATCAGGTTTTTAAATTCCTCTTTGGTTCTGAGGGGATACTTTTCAGGATTAGAAGGGATTTCATAGTAGGCTGCTCCCTGATAATTTAACTCAATATTTAATTGTTTAATTAATTCATCAGCACTCATTTCTACATTGTCTGATTCAAGATAAGCCCGGTTTAGAATATGAATGATATTTTCATAGGTGATTTGAGTTTTGGAATCCAGCATATTTTTATTTTCCAAACTTGTATTGGGTTCAACTAAAACAGATGAATTGTGATCTGTTTGATCAGGTTCAGTTTCTTCGAAAAAACTGGTAAACCCAGAAACTTCATTTGGTTCAGTAATCTCTACGTTTTCTATTTTCCCTGCTGTATTCATTATCTGATTAAGTTTCTTAACAAAATCTGTAAAGGAAATGACTTTTTTAATTTCAGGATAAGTAGATTTTAGAAAACTTGACATATCATCTATTGCAAGTAATATATCCGGATCTGTGAGATCACCAGGATTTTCACCGGACACAATAATTTCAAAAAAAGTGGTACCATTAAATTTTGAATTCAGGAAATTATCAGCAACGCGAATTTCAGTATCCTTTTTAAAATATTCTATCAGGATATTGTCTCTATTTATTTTAGTTGTCCCGTAAATACCTGCAATTGTAATCACAATGAAAAGAATCAGCACCCTTGTATTATGACTGTGAAAAAAATTGTAAAGGTAATTAAAAATTACAGTGCTGTTGAATATTCCTCCAGTTCCTGCAGTCTTCAGGCTTTTATGGCGTAGAATAAGAATTGCTGGAATTAAGGTTATAGAAACTGTCAGGGCTATAGCTACACCAATTGCAGTAAAGGTTCCAAATGTTCTTATTGGAATAACTGAACTGGAAATTAAAGATCCAAATCCTATTATTGTTGTAAGCCCAGCCAGAAATACAGGTTTACCAATTCGCTTTACTGTGGAGAATACAAGCCTTCTATGCTCCTCTTCTGTGAGTATGAAATTTTTGATCCTGATTTCATCATAATAATGACTTATTATGTGAATCCCATATGCACTTCCCACAGCAACAAGTAGGACAGGGATTATTGTATCAAGCATAGATAATGCAATACCAAGAATCGACATAAATCCCATGGTCCATACTATGCTGATTACTATTGTAAGAAGAGGAAGAATAACACCGCCCATTCTTCTGAATGATAAATAAAGGATCAATACTACAACCAGTAATACAAGTGGAATAAGATTAACAAGGTCATCTGCCATATTATTGCTTATAAGGTAAGTAACTGCAGGTAATCCTGTTATATACCAGTTGATGGAGGGGTGGTTGATTTTAGTCAGAGAACTTCGGATATGTTCATAAATGGAATTTCTTTCCTTCTCAGTTGGAGCAGTATTCAACTGAACAAGTATTTGAGTGGAGCTAAAATCTTTTGAATATAAGGACCCCTCATAAATATCCCAGGAAAGGAGTCGTTCTTTAAGTTTAAAAATATCCTCAGGGCTGCCTGTGTAATCATTAAGCATAGGTTTAACTTCTAATTCATTGGAAGTTCCTGCAATATAGTTTGTATTTGCAAAAGAGCTTACACTTATATCATAATCGATTGATTCGAAATCCTCTGTTAATTTAACAATCAGATCAATAAAATATGAAGAAAAAATTGTTCCACTAGTAGACTCTATAGCAATGGCAAAAATTCTATCCGTTCCAAACTGCTCTTCGGTATCGTAATATTTAAGCACTTCAGGATTATCATCCGGGATGAATGACAGTACATCATTGTCTAAGTTTATGCTGAGTAACTGCCATGAAAAGAATAGAGTAATAATTGAAATTACAAAAATAATAATTTTAGGGTGCTTGAAAATAGTATTCAACTGTTGCTCCAAAATACCAACGTTATTGTTACCCTTAACTTGAGTTGGTGAATTTTTAAAAATTGTTGTATATTATAAAACTGTATTTAGAGCAATCTCCATCATATCAGTAAATGTCTTTTCTCTGTCTTCTGAACTGGATGCACTTCCATCAACCATACTGTCGCTTATAGTGAGTAGTGTAAGAGCCTGAACACCGAACTTTGCAGCAATGGTATAGAGTGCAGCAGCTTCCATTTCTACGGCCAGTACACCAAAATCCGCCCACAACTTCCATGAGTTAGGATTATCTGCATAAAAAATATCAGAAGAAAGAATCTTTCCTACATGGTAAGTACAATTGTGTTGTTTTGCTAAATATACTGCTTTTTCCAGTAGGTCATAATCCGCAGTTGCTGCATAATCCATACCTGCAAATCTAAGTTTATTAAAAGAAGCATCTGTAGAAGCTGACATTGCAATTACTATGTCTCGAAGCTTTACATTTTGCTTCATTGAACCTGCTGATCCCACGCGTATCAGTTTTTTTGCACCGTATATTTCAATTAATTCTGTAGCATAAATTGAAATTGAAGGTATTCCCATTCCTGATCCCTGTACAGAAACTTTTTTTCCTTTATAAGTTCCAGTGAACCCATACATACCTCTGACAGTATTGTACCTGACAGTATTTTCAAGATAATTATCTGCTATGAATTTTGCTCTTAGAGGATCTCCAGGCATAAGTACAGAGTCTGCAATATCACCTTTTTCTGCCCCAATATGTATACTCATTTTCTAACTCCTAATTTAATGATTTGTCTGCTCTTTCTATCATAGATCTTTGCCAATGGAGAAGCCATTTTTCTCTTTCTTTGCTTTTACCCATACAATCAGCCAGAACCCTGAAGACAGGTTCTGTTCCGGAACCCCTCATCCAGATATAATCTGTATCCAGACCATCTTTATCTGAAAAAACAATTTTTAGACCACCTTTCTCAACACCTGATCTGAACTTTTTTCCGAATCCTGTTTTTTCTTCCTTTATTTCATAATTTATTTCTCTCCAGGATTGAATATTTAACTCCATCCTGAGAAATTCTTTATTTTTTTCCCAATCCATAAGAAAAATCTCTTCGTATTGTTTTTTTAATGAGCTTTGATCTGTTGTTGTAATTTTCATTATTGCTATATCATCGTAGGCACTTGTTGTTGTAAAAAACGGTAGGGTTGCGAGAATATCACTAATACCATAATTTTCTGTATTATCAATTATTATTTTATCTTTGTTACCTTTTAAATCACACCATAACTTAAAAAAATCTTTAAAGAGTAAAAGCTTAATAACTGAAAAAACAGTATTTATTGGATCTCTTACTGCTGCAGGATACGTGATATTCCCTCCATTTGATCCTTCTCCAAGAATTCTTACAGTGTAACCTTTTTTTCGCAAATCCTTTGCAAGATTAACAACATTTGCTTCACCCACTTCTGCTCTAAAAACTTTTACACCAAAGGTATTTGCAATTGTATCTATTCTCATAGATGTTGGACCATTTACAGCAACTGCCAATGGGTTATTGTCTTGTTTTTTATTTAAGCTCATAAAAGCTAATTCTGAAAGCACCGCAAGAGCAAAAACCTCCTGGGCTTCTAATATTTCCGCCTTTCCTGTTTTTTCATCCATGTAGACAAGATTTCCTCTGTCTCCATCATTGTCCGGAACGTAACCAAGAATGAAACGATTATCTTTTTTATATTGATTCTCAAGTTCCTCCCGGCAGGTATCAAGACTAAACCCTTCAGGAACGATCCTATGTACTATTTCCCGTGGTGTATTATTTATACTCTTTACTGATATCCCATAATTTTCTAGAATATCTCTATCAATTGATAATGTCCTGGCACTTCCGTTTAATTCAGAAATTACCCCAATATTTCTTTTTTCTGCTGCGGTTTTAAGTTTTACCTGCATAGCTTCTATATTATAAATTTCATCTGAATCTGCAATTACACTCTTTGAGAACTTTAGATATTCAGAATATGCTTTTCCCTTCCAATCAGGTATGGACTCAATAGTTTTAATATATTTAATAGTGTCACACCTGTTTAGTGTGTCATTTACTATATCAACTATATTCTTATCACCAAGTAATTCTTTAAAAGTTTGAATAAGTTCTATTGATTCATCTCCACCAAAAACTCCTCCATTGCTTCCAAATTTCAAACCATTATGCCCTATGGGGTTATGGCTCGCAGAGATATAAGCAAACCCATCAATATTTGAGTCTACTGCGGAATAAGCCATAATTTCCGGTGCAGCTATAATAAATAAAGACCTGATCTCTATATTTTGACTTATAAAGATTCTGGTCATAGCATCTGCAATTGCAGGGCCGGTAAATCTTGAGTCCATTCCTATTAGAATAAGGGGTTTTCTATTAGTAACTCTTTTTTTTAAAAATTCAGAAAAGCTTAATGCCATAATAGATGCAATAACATAGTCTTCTTTAGAAATATGTTCAGTAGAGCTTTCTTCATCACCATCTACTGCAAATATCTTTCTCCAGCCACTTGCAGATAGAATTAGTGGCTCTGCTGCTTTTAACACTGAACTATAGTCGGGCCATCTGGTAATATAATCTAAATCCGGATCTGCTATTAAAAATCCCGTTGCTTTGTCAAATCTCTGCATTCATCTCCCCTAAATATTAAAACTATGTTATCCTGATTTTTAGTTATTCATTTGTAGTTTTTCACTATTTTATATCCTATATTTATTATCCTGTGGAGGCAAGATGAGTTTAGCAAATCCTGTTCCAAGAGTAGCGGCAATACATGATATTTCCGGATTTGGAAGATCCTCACTTACTATAGTTTTACCAGTGCTTTCTGCCATGGGGGTACAGGCAAATCCTCTTCCTACAGCTCTATTATCAACACAGACGTCCGGATTTGGAGATTATTTTTTTCTTGATTTAACCGATGAGATGATAAAAATTTCTGATCACTGGAGAAAGCTCAAAATTAGTTTTGATGCAATATATACTGGTTTTTTAGGTTCAAGCAAACAGGTTGATATAGTTTCACAATTTATTGATGATTTTTCTCCTAAAGGTCAATTTACAGTGGTAGATCCTGTAATGGGTGATGAGGGGGAAACATATGGACCTTATGGTAGTGATATGGTTTCTGCTATGCAGGAATTAATTAAAAAGGCAGATATTATAACTCCTAATTTTACAGAAGCCTGTCTTCTTCTTAATGAAGATTACAGGTCTGATATAGAAATACCCTTACTCAAAGAGTGGATGAGAAAATTATCAGATAAAGGGCCAGAAAAAGTGGTATTTACAAGTGTTCCTGTATCAGATAAAAGCAGATCTTTTGTTTTTGCCTATGACCGGTCTTTTGATACTTTTTGGAAGGTAAGCTGCAGTTATATTCCTGCAGCATATCCAGGGACAGGCGATATTTTTACCAGTGTATTAACAGGGGCATTGCTGCAAGGTGACAGTCTTCCAATAGCATTGGATAGAGCTGTTCAGTTTGTTTCTTTAGCCATAAGATCTACATTTGGATACAACACTCCTGGAAGAGAAGGTGTTATGTTTGAAAAGGTTCTTTACAGTCTAATGACACCTGTAACTGTAAGTAATTATGAAATTGTGGAGTAGGAAATGCTTCTGAATGATAAATGCAGGTTAAAGGGCATAGAGGCTGTTGTAGCAACTGATTTTGACGGAACACTCCTACAAAGTGATCATACTGTATCAGATCGTAGTAAAGATACTCTTTCAAAGCTGGGAGATATGAATATTTTAAGGGTAATAGTAACAGGGCGATCTCTTTATTCTTTAAATAAGGTTCTAACCGACGATGTTCCTATTGACTATCTTATTGTCGCCTCAGGAGCGGGTATCTATTGTAGAGAGAGCCGACAGTTAATTTATAATACAGGGCTTTCTACAGAAGATACTGAACAGATTGGTAATAAACTCCTGGATCTTGGATGTGATTTTATGGTTCATTTTCCATTACCTGATAATCATAAATTTCTGTATCATAAAATAAATAATGCTAATTCTGATTACCAGAAGCGATATGAGATTTATGAGGATTATGCAGCCCCATTAAATCAATTTTCTGAACTTACAGATGGGAGTTCTCAGTTTCTGGTTATTGATATCCCTGATGGAGATCTATTCAATAATTTGGATTCAAATTTGGACAGATACACAGTAATCAGAACAACCTCACCTCTGGATCATCAATCTGCCTGGATAGAAATTTTCCCGTTAAATACAGATAAGGGTAAAAGTTTGAAAATATTAACTGAAAATTACAATCTTGGATCAGACAAGGTTCTTTCTATAGGTAATGATTTTAATGATGTTCATATGCTCCGCTGGGCAGATGAGTCCAGAGTAGTTGCCAATGCACATAAAGATCTACGGGCAGAATTCAAAAATGTCAGTTCAAATGATAATGAAGGTTTTTCTGAAGCTGTTGAAGAATGGCTCAAGGGAAGGTTTTAATGTATGCAATACTTACTGCTCTTGAATCAGAATCAAAATGCTTTATTGAAAAGATGGATACAAGAATTATTGACAAATGGAATAACTATAAGTTTGTAATTGGTACCTTTGCAGGACAGGAATGTGTAATAGGGCATACAGGTATTGGGAAAGTTAACTCAGCTGTTGTTGTAGGTTATATAATTGAAAAATATAATCCTTCCATAGTTTTTTATACTGGTATTGCAGGGGCATTAAAAACTGATCTGAATATTGGAGATGTAGTACTTGCCGGAGATTCAGTTCAGTGGGATGTGGATATCACATTTTTTGGATTTAAGATTGGAGAATTACCTGAAGTATCCTTTAATTCCGTAGAAAAAAGTAATTCAAGATTTTTTAAAACAGATTCAGAATTATTAGAAAAAGCTTTGAAATGGAATCCAGGTGGTTTTAAAGTTGTTCAGGGTAGAATTATTACCGGAGATAGTTTTTTTACTCAAACTCTGCAAAGTGACAAAGCTGATTTAATAAAAAAACTGGGTGCATATGCTGTAGACATGGAAGGAGCTGCCGCTGGAGCAGCAGCAGGAATGTATGGTATTCCCTTTTTTCTGGCAAGGGTCATTTCAGATACTTCCAGTGGTAAAAAGCCCAGGAGTTTTAAATCTTTTATGAAAGTTTCTTCCTGTAAAATGACCAATTTAATTGAATACCTTCTGACCGATTTTTCTTGATTTTTTAGTTGAGCATAATTATCATATATAAATGAATAAAGATAAACTATATGGTGCCCTATGGGGTGCCTTCTGTGCAGACGCATATGCACTTGGACCACACTGGGAATATAATACTAAAAATATTGAAGATGCAGATCTTAACTGGGAAGGATACAATAATCCCATAACCACCTATCATGGTAAGAAACAGGCAGGTGACTTTACACACTATGGAGACCAGGGGCTTTGGTTATTAAGGCAGGTAGCAGAAAAATCATCCTTCGATTTATCAGCTTTTGGTAGAATCTGGTTGGATAAGATGCAGACCTATGAGGGGTATATTGATCATTCCACTAAAGAAACCCTGGAAAATCTTAAAAAGGGTGCAGATTGGACTTCCTGTGGTTCAGGATCTACAGATTTTAGTGCAATTGGACGTGGTGTTCCTCTTTTGTTAATACTGAATAATAATCCAGAAGAAATTAAAAAAGCCTTTATGTCTCAAGCAGCTCTTACTCATAACTCAAAGTCTGTAGTCGAAGCTTCATCTTTTTTTGCTGAATTGGCTATTGCACTTCTAGAAGGGAAGGAATTAAGATCATCTTTAAGTTCTATTGGATCCGGATACAGTAAAACAATTCAGGACTGGATCAGCCAAGGGATTAAAAGCAGTACTAAGAAAAAAACATCACTTGTAATAAAGTCTTTTGGTCAGGCCTGTGATATCAACCATGGCTTTCCAGGGGTTATCCATTTGATAACTAAGTATACAGATAATTACCGACTTGCAATGGAAGAAAATGTTAAATCCGGGGGAGAGAGTGCTGCTCGGGGTATGACTGTTGGTATGCTTTTGGGAATTATAAATGGTAAAAAATCTATACCTGAAAACTGGATAAAAAATCTAAATGCATATAACGAAATTGAAGGGCTGATTAGTAAATTCTAATCAGCCATACTGAAATTTGCTTTTAGATATTTATAAATTTCAGTAAGACATTTATCTTCTTTGCTTCCTATTCCAACATCAAGAAGAATATCGTCTCTTTCGTGTTTTAATCGGTTATAAAGTCTGGAAGAACCTTCTGCTGCGTTTTTGGCTATGTGGCAGATTCTTACCAGTTTAACCATTTCCTCTTCAGTAATAGTTTTACGTGTTTTGCCAATTATGAGTATAAAACTTCTATTAAATGAACCTCTTTCTACTGAAATTGAACATTTTTGAACAGGTTCGGGTTTTGTTTTTTTAGAGACCCTTGCACTTTTTTTATTTATTTTGGCCTGAAGAGCATTCATTTCTTCTACCCTTTTGTTATAAACAAGTTTATTAGCCTGTTCAGTAAGAAAGATTAACCCTTCCTCGGGTACATCTTTAATAAGTTTCCGTAATTCTTTTAAAAGTTGTTCTTTTGTTTCCATACAATAATTATATACCGGAAAATGGATCTTTACATAATAATAATTCTTTTAGTATATTAAATTACTTCTAATATAATAATATATTAAAAGTAACAATTAGTAAGAAATTGGTTAATTACAGTTTATGCCTGGTCGCAAACAAGTTTGCTGCTCGGCTATGCAACCTAAGGAGAGAAAAATGCTGCTTGAAACTGAACGAAAGGAAGTTGTTAGATACGCAAAATTGATGCTTGAAAGTGGTCTTGTTGTAGGCACGGGTGGAAATATATCAATATTCAATAGAAAAGAAAATTTATTGGCCATTACACCGGGAAGTAAGGGTTATATGGATCTAAAGCCTGAAGATATTATAGTTTTAGATTTGGATGAAAAAATAATAGATGGTGACGAGAAACCTTCAAGTGAATTAAAACTGCATACGATCTATTATACGAATCGTGAAGATATCAATGCTGTTGTGCATACTCATTCATTTCATGCTTCCGCATTATCATGCCTTAACAAGGGTCTGCCTGCAATCCATTATATGATAGCCAGTGCAGGAGGTGAACTAAAATGTGTTCCATATGCCACTTTTGGTACATCAGAGCTTGCTAATAATGCCCTTAAGGGAATGATAAACAGAAAAGCTGTGTTGCTGGCTAACCATGGTCTTGTTAGTGGAGCCCGAACTATTGAACAGGCATATTCAATTGCCAGTCATATGGAATATATTGCCGGTTTATATATGACATGTTTATCAAGTGGTCAGGATATACAAATTCTTCCTATAGATGAAATTGAAAATTTAAACAGACAATTTAAAGGATATCACTAATTATTTTTAACAGTATAAATATACAATAGGAGCATCTAAGTGGAAAGAAAGCTGGATAATTATCTTCCTTTCATATTAAAAAGTAAAAATATCGCACGAATTGAAGGTGATGCTGTCCTTATAGGGGACAGAAGGGCCTATCCCTTTAAAAAAGAATTTGTGGTCTGTCATTCTGTTGAAGAGGTAGCGGTAGCTATAGAAACCATGGTTACCCAGGGTGGAGGCCCGATGCAGGCAGCTATGGTGGCAATGCTGTTCCTGGCTGGAAGAGCTGATCGTGGTCATATAAAGCCCGCTGCAGAAATTTTTATTCGAGCAAAGGAAAGATTACAGGTAACCCGACCAACTAATACAACAATGGCACGGATTCTTGAAAGCCTTGTGGATATTATTTGCAAAGAAATAGAGAGTAATAATCAACTTGAACCTGCTGTCCAGGGGTATATTGAAAATTTTCAAAAAGAGTACGAAAAGAGATATTTTATAATGGCAGAGATTGGTTCAGGATTAATTGAAGATGGTGATGGTATTCTCACTATGTGCTTTGCTGAAACATCATTTATTCTTACTATTGCTCTGGCATTGGAACAGGGAAAGAATATTAAAATTTTTTCTCCTGAGACAAGACCATACCTTCAGGGAGCAAGATTAACTGCTCCCTGTTTAATGGAAATTGGTGCGGATGTAACTTTAATAACAGATAGTATGTGTGCACATGTTATGTCCCAGGGGAAAATACAAAAATATATGACAGCCGTGGATATTGTAACCAGTGACGGGTGGGCTGCCAATAAGATTGGTACTTTTCAAAATGCTATTTCTGCAAATTACCATGGTATTCCATATTTCCCTTTAGCTATTGATCCGGATATGACCAGACGTGGTAGAGAGAGTATTATAATTGAGGAACGGAATCCTGAAGAAGTAAAAATGATAAGGGGTGTTCCTACTACCAGATCGGATATGAAGGCATATTACCCTGCATTTGATATTGTTCCACCTCATCTTATTGCTGGAATAATTACTCCCATGGGACTAATTTCCCCTTATGGTCTGGAAAATGTGTATATGGACAAGGAGCTTAAGTAATGAAAGCTGCTATTCTCGGAGGAACAGGTGTTTACAGTATTGATGGAATTGAAACTGTCAATAAGACTGTTAATACTGAATATGGTACAGTAATAATAAAGAAGGGGACAGGGAAATGGGATAATCTTTACTTTATTTCCAGACACGGAAGTGATCACTCTATTCCTCCCCATAAAATAAATTACAGAGCAAATATAAGGGCGTTAACTCTACTGGGAATAGAACGGGTTTTTGCCATATACGCAGTAGGATCTATAACAGATATAGTTACTCCTGGCGGGTTTGGATTGGTTTCCCAATTTATTGATGTTACACAGGGAAGAATAAATACCTTCTATGAAGGAGGTAAGACCGGACTTAAACATACTCCTATGGATGAACCTTATTGTCCTGATCTTGGATCTAAAATTCTTATATCTGCAGAAAAAAGAGGATTTCCCATAGCTAATTCTGGTACCTATTTATGCACTAACGGCCCCAGGCTTGAAACCCCTGCAGAAATAAAAATGTATAAAATGTTTGGTGCTGATTATGTTGGTATGACTGGTGCTACTGAAACAGCTTTGGCAAGGGAATCAGGAATACATCTGGCAGCTGTTTCATATTCAATAAACTGGGCTGCAGGAATTAAACAAGATGTTGAATTTATAAATGATAAAGAGATTGAGGAAACAAAAAATAAACTGACAGAAATAGCTCTGGAAGTCCTTTTTGATGAACCAGGAGAGTGTTTTTGTAATAACCAGCAATCTTGACATTTTTCATATCTAAGTCTATATTAGGCGCTGAAAGTTATTGGAGGATTTAATGTCTAAAGCACATAGAGGTACTGGCATTCGTGATCAGGTAAAGAATGGAAGAGGAACATGTCCTGTTTGTAAACGAACCGGTATTAAAGTTCTTTATGAGAACGAAATAAATGGGAAAAAAATTACGATATGTAAAGAATGTAATAAAGCTATTGCTCATGGAAAGAAGCAGGAAGCATTAGCTGCTGTCTAATTAGGTTAAAAAACCTTTTATCGGAAATCCTGTCTAAAGACAGGATTTTTTTTGATCCATTCTGTCATTCTCATTCTAAAAAGGAGATTAAATGTCATATCAAGCAATTCTTATCCTATATCTTGTTTTTTTTGCATTGGACTTTTTATTTCAGAACTATCTAACAATTCTGAATATAGGAGAAATTAAAAAAAATAGTGCTTCTGTTCCTTCAATTTTTACAAATCATATAGATGTTGAGACTTATCGAAAATCAGCAGAATATACCAGGGTTAAAAGTTTCTTTACAATTGTTTCCGGAGTTTTTAGCTCCATTATTCTTTTGTTAATTGTATTAACTGGTACATTTGGGCGAATTGATATTTTTATAAGTGAATTTAGCCTTAATCCCTATATTGAGGGATTAGTATATATTTTTGTACTTTCATTATTATTTTATATAATAGGTTTACCTTTTTCAATTTATTCCCAGTTTAGAATAGAGGAAAAGTTTGGATTTAATAAAATGACTGTTGGCTTGTTTATTATAGATCAAATAAAGAACCTTGTTTTATCTGGAGTTATTCTTTCAATTTTACTTTTGGGGCTTTTCTTATTTATGGATAAAGCTGGTGCTTACTGGTGGATTATAGCTTCTGTTGGTTTAATTCTTTTTCAGTTGGTTCTAAGTATTATTTATCCTCTATTTATTGCTCCTCTTTTTAATAAATTTGCTCCTCTTGAGGAAGATAATCTTAAGAATTTATTAAAAGGTTTAGCTGGAAATCTTAAATTTAAAACAACTGGAATTTTCATTATGGATGGCAGCAAACGGAGCGGGCATTCAAATGCTTATTTTACAGGTGTTGGAAAAGCTAAAAGAATTGTCCTTTATGATACCCTTGTTTCTATACTCAGCAATACCCAGATAGCTGCTGTACTGGCTCATGAAATTGGTCATTATAAAAAACATCACCTGATTAAGGGGCTTGTTCTTTCTTTTTTTGTTACAACTCTTGGGTTTTTTGTTGTAAATATTTTTTTAAATTATCTTCCATTATTTGAAGCCTTTGGATTCTCACGGGTATCATATCATGGTATTTTTGTAATACTGAGTTTTGCCGCAGGTCCATTTACCTTTTTTCTTACTCCATTGTTTACTATGTGGTCAAGGAAACATGAGTATGAAGCTGATGCTTTTGCAGCAAAAAATACTGATTATGGAGAGGATCTAAAAGAGGGGTTGATAATTATGAGTAAGGAGAATTTATCTAATTTAACTCCTCACCCTCTTTATAGTTTCTATCATTATTCTCATCCTACAGTAGGGGAGAGAATTAAAGCTTTAGACAGGCTTAGTTAATATAACTAAGCCATTTATTCTGTTGCTCCAGCATAAGATCTACCATTTCTTCCAGACGTCTTATATTGGAAATAACGGGATTTACCAGTAGAGCCTGGATAACATACTCTCTTTTTCCTGTAAGAACAGCTTCAGCAGTAAGATCGTATACTCCGGTGTAGTTTCTTAGAAGTGCACCAAACCCTTTAGGATAATTGGGGAAAGTTATGCCTTCAATACCATTGCCTCGAATAATTGCTGGAACTTCTACCGCAATCCATGATGGAAGATCCGGGATATAACCATCATTTAGAATATTGACTGCATATTCTTCATATCCTGAATCACTAACTATTCCTTCCATTATAGGAACAACCCTTTCTTTTAGTTCTAACTCAATTTTTGCTTCTCTTTTTGATAGGGAATAACGGTAAAATGAATAAAAATCTAAAATACCCTTTAAATCCGCAGATTCTCTTGCCCAACCTATATACTCTCCAAGGTGGCTGTCACTGGTAATTGGCAGATAATTAAATTTTCTGAGTATTTCTTTAAATAAAGTTCTGTCCTGCCATTCTCTTCTTTTATAAGAATTATCTGCAGATTCAGATATAAATCGTTTTACAGAACCTTCTGTTTCCGGTATTTTACCTGTTTGTCTGGTATAATTCCAAATGTCACTGTATCCTGGCTCATCTTTAAAAAAATCAGGAGCATTTTTTCTTATATCTGGATAAGCATCTTTCTTTGTATCTTTATAACTTGCCTCAAGAAGAATACTGAAGTGGTTCAGACCAGCAGCCCTGATTTCAAGATTTGAATATTCTGTATTTAAAATGGAAGGAAGATATCTGGGTAATGAAGCTATTTCATGACACATTCCAATAAATTTCATATTCGGATATTTTCTTGTAACTGTTGTTACAATTGCAGTCATTGGGTTTGAATAGCAAAATACTGTTGCATCCGGGCAGGTACTGTCAACTTCTGAACATATATCAAGTATAGGAGGTATTATTCTTAGGGCATGGAACAGGCCTCCAGGGCCACCATTTTCACCATAGACCTGATTTATTCCAAATTCCATAGGAACTTTCCAATCCATATCCCAAAGTTCAAATCTGTTTCCAACTTCTATTGAAATAATTACAAAATCTGCATTTTTTAGTGCTTCTTTGCTTGATGTAGTCGCACTAATAGAGAAAGGCAGTTTATTTTCTTCAATAAAGCTGGAGGCTGTTGATCTTACCTTTTCCAGGGATTCCGGATCTATGTCCATAAGAGCTATTTCTGCTCCTTCCAGTATTTTGCTTTGAAAGATATCTCCCAGGGTTCCATATCCAAACTGAGCACTTCCTGCTCCAAAAAGTGAAATTTTCATTTTTTACCCCTTATCAAATCCTTATTTAAATTTTCAAACCTTTCTAAAATAGTTCCCGATTTATCAACTGATATCTTTTTATTATCTATTTTTACAGGTATTGTTCTAATGTATTTAATCTCGTTATTCAAAATACCTAAAGATAAAATCATTGATTCCTCTGCGAATTCCATTGATTCCATTCCTGGGAAGATGAAATTTCCCAAGGAATAAGCAATTAATTTACCCTGCCATTCCTCCATCCCCTGAAGTTGGAATATCTGCTTCTTTTAAGTATTTAAATGTATCCTTAAAGCCTGTTTCACCATAATCGAAAATATGATTGTTAGTTATTGAAAAGTAGTCAAATCCTACCTCTTTTAGCACTGGTAGTACTTTTGGATCAAACTTGAAATTAAATGATTTAGGTGTTTTTGTATTTGAATAGGTAATACTTCCTTCAAGATTAGCAAGCATCATATCACCAACTCCACCAACCCAGCTAATCTTTGGAGGATTAGTATCTGTAATATCGAAAGCATTTTTTATACTGTTAAGCCATGTCTCCAGATCAATCGAATCATCATTTTTATCATTTAATTCCTCTGGAAAAGTAATAGAAAGCACTTTGTTCTTATATAAAGGATAATTGTGATCTCCGGGATATAACCCTTCAATAGAGAGGCCCTTTTCGGGTAGTTTTATATCTTCTATGGGAACACGTTTATATTCTGAAATATCATTCAATTTTATATCAGTAGCTGGATTCCAGAAATTGGTTACAGGAACTAAATAAACACGTTCAAGCAGTAGTGTCTTTTCTGATTCAGTGAAATATTCGGCTGTTCCTATGGTTATTACCACTTTTGGAATAGTGAGGTTTTCAGAAGACCCGGGTACAAATATATATCCTTCAGGAAGCGGGAAAGACTCTATAATTATATCCCAGTTTACTTTGGAGTCTCTGGAAATATTTAATGATACCGGGATAGGTGTATTTGAACATCCTGAAAAACAAAGATAAATGATTGCAAAAAAAATATATGCTGATTTTTTGAATTTATGATTTTTTAAGGAAATCTTCAATGGTAATTGCTCCAATGCTCTTATATCCCGAAGAAAGAAAGGCTTTTGTAGTTTCAAATACAGCAGAATCATATTCCAATAGGCCTTGATCTCCAACAATTGCTTTTATAACATCTTTTAACATTATTTTACTTAGACTTCTGGAGGGAAGTAATTTTCTCACTGATTCATCGGTTTTATATATAAATCCGGCTTGTATAAAAATTTCTACAATATCTTCTATCAGTTCTTCTGATAAAGACAGAGCTAAAGAAATTTCAGATACAGAATAATATTCTTTACCTGTATCAAAATTATCGGCTATAAGATGAAATACTGCCAGACACCTTTCTATCCTCAGTGATAGATTCTGTTTTTGATTTGAATCACCTTTATCCCAGCCTGTTTTATGTTGGTGGACATAACTAATTTCCAGGGATAAAAAAATTATTATCCAAATTAAATACAGCCAGAAAAGAAATATCGGAATGACTGCTATAGATCCATATAGTTTTGACATCCCTATAACATAACCTGCACCCTCAGTGAATGCTCTTCTGGCAATGTCCCACATAACTGTTCCAGCCAGGGCTCCAATGAAACTGCTTTTTAAATTAACTTTTCCCACTGGAATTGCGCTTATCATGAGGATAAAAGTAAAAAAGATAAAAATTGAAGGGAAGAGTACCACCAGCCATCTTATAATAAATTGAATTTCCGGAACACTATCTAAAAAATTTCTTAAAGGGGTGGTAAGGGTAAAACTTGTTCCAATAAACAATGTACCAAAAACAATTACAGAAAAATATGAAGTAAACTTTCCAATAAAATTTTTCTCATTTTTACTTCCCCATATTGAATTAAAACTTTCACTAATACGGCTTAAAAGCATTACAGAAGTAACTGCAAAAAGTAGTAACCCAATAATACCCATTGTTTTGGAATTATCAAGAAACTTATCAATAAATATTAATATTTCATCCTGGCGAGTAGGAATCAGTATATTTACAAGAGATCTTTGTACACTGTCCTTGATTCCCTTAAAAGCATCGAAAGCAGTGAAAAGAGAGAAACTTAATGCCGTAAGGGGAATTAGTGCAAGGAGACTTGTATACGAAAGGCTGGAGGCACGTATAAGACATTTATCTCTTTTAAATTCTCTAAAAAGTCTGATAATAAATTTCATCAGCTTTGCAGGTATTTTTTCTCCTGAAAGTAATATTCTTTCCAGGGTATCAATTATTGGTTTAAAAAAAATACTAATATTCACATTCTAAGAATGAAGAAAAATAGAACTTTTTACAAGTAGAGTTTTATAGGAAGTTACTGGAATATAGTATTTCATCATATCCCTCAAAATCTTAAATAACTAATCTCTCTTTCCTTTTTTCTTCGCTCTATGATATAGTCATTTAATTATTGTTTTTTGGAGTAGCTGTGTTTCTTAAAAGTGTAGAGATCTTTGGTTTTAAATCATTTGCAGATAGAAGTAAACTTGAATTTACAGATGGTATAAGTGCCCTCCTTGGACCAAATGGCTGTGGGAAAAGTAATATTGTCGATAGTATAAAATGGGTTCTGGGTGAGCAGGCTACTAAAATGTTAAGGGCAGAAAGGATGGAAGATATCATCTTTAATGGAACCGAAAACAGAAAGCCCTTAAATGTTGCGGAAGTAACTCTTACAATGTCAAATGATGAGGGCGTTCTTCCTATAGATATTTCTGAAATTGCTATTAAAAGACGCCTGCACAGATCCGGTGAAAGTGAATACTTTATAAATAATACTCCTGCAAAACTGAAAGAGATAAGAGAACTATTCTTTGATACAGGTATTGGAAAAACTTCTTATTCTATAATGGAACAGGGTAAAATTGATCAGATTCTTTCTAATAAACCGGAAGAAAGAAGATATATCTTCGAAGAAGCTGCAGGAATTACAAAATTTAAACAAAAAGGTGCAGAAGCTGAACGTAAACTTGAAAAAACAGAAGCCAATATGCGCCAGGTTGAAGGTATTCTTGGAGAAGTAAAAAGATCATATGACAATCTGAAAAAACAGTCTGAAAAAACAGCTGATTTTAGAAAGTATAGAGAAGAAATCTTTAACCTGGAATTAGATATACATCTTTTGAAATTGAAAGATTTTCTTGAAATACAGAATAACAAAGAAGAAAAGTTACAGGAAAAATCAGAACAAAGAGATGAACTTAAAAAGAAAATTGATACCATGAATGACTCACTGGAAACAAATCTTGATCTTGTTAATTCTATGGAATCAAAGCTTATAGAAAATCAGAAAAAGTTATATGGAATAGATATTGAAAAAAATAACCGCTCAAGCCAAATTGCTATACTCAATGAAAGAGTAGAAGAATTAAAAAGACAAATTGAAACAGAGCGTGTTCGTGAAAATTCAATTGAAACAAAAATTAAACAGCATGAGCAATTAATAACTGAGAAAAAAGAAAATCTTGCAGATTTTATTAATAGGCAGAAAGAACTTGAAAGCAATATATTGAGCTTTCAAAAAAATATTGAGACTGCAGACAAGAAAATAAAGGAAAATGAGACTGAAGTATCTTCTGTAGAATCTGAAATTGTAAACTTTGAAGAAGAAAATCTTCTTCTTCAGGACAAGCTAAGGGAACTTACAGACGATATTGTCAGACAGCTGGATGCCAGTCTGAAAGATGCCGGGTATTCCTATGAATTAAGAAAAAAGACTGAAAATAGCATAGATAATGCAATAGAATCATTAAATATAAAATTAAAAGAGAAAATATTACTTTTGGAAGATGCTCTTTCTCTTAATTCCTCCGGGAAAAAAGAGATAAACGAGATCTTTACATCAGTTATTTCAGCGTTAAAAGATTCTTCTGTCAGTGTTTTGGAATTAGAAGAGTTAATATCAGGGTATAGAGAAACTATTCCATCCTTTTTGGATGAATTTCTTGCTCCTGAGGGTATAATTACCAGAAAACGGGAAATAGAAGAGAATCAGGAAGAAATAAGAGAAGCCATACTTAAACGTCGGGAACGATCTGTGTTACTTCGGGAAGAAAATAAAAATCTCATATTGAAAATTGAGGATTATAGAAAAACTCTTTCAGATTTAAGGGTAAATCAGGCAAGGGTTAATACTCAAAAAGCAGGTATAGAAGATTTAATAATATCTTTGAATAAAGAACTTGCTGAACTGCAGGGACAGCTCAAAGAGGCTGCAGTAGAAATAGCCGGAAATCTTGAAAAAATTAAAAGTATTGAAAGCAATATTAAAAAACTGGATCAAGAGTTGAAAGATTTTGAAAAAGAGGAAAAATCTCTTCAAAAAGAACTTTCCAAACTTGAAAATGGAATTACCAGTAAAAATAAAGATTTGATTTCAAAAGAGGGTTCCTTAAAGAAACAGATGGAGTTACTTGGTAAAATACAGAGTCAGGTTGAACAATTACAGATTGAAGTTTCTTCTGTAAGTACAGAAGTTAAGAATATATATTCCAATTTTAAAGAAATACATTCCAGAGATCTTTCGGAGTTTGACAGCAGGGTTTTTGAAATTAAGAACACAGCAAAAGACCTAAAGGTGAGTTTGTCTTCTGTAAAAATAAAATTAAAGGATCTGGGGCATGTTAATTTAATGGCTCCTGAGGAATTTATTGAAGTAAAGGAAAGATACGATTTTTTAACTGGTCAGCTGGATGATTTGTATAAAGCAAGGGAAGATTTAACTACAATAACAAAACAAATTAAAATTGAATCTACAGAATTATTTCTTGAAACATATGATAAAATTAAAAAGAATTTTCATGTTATGTTTAGAAGATTATTTGGTGGAGGTAGGGGAGAGCTCAAGCTTACAGACCCTGATAATGTTTTAACTTCAGGAATTGATATTTTTGCTCAACCTCCTGGTAAAAAACTTGAAAATATAGCACTTCTTTCAGGTGGGGAGAGATCATTAACTGCTGTTGGTATGCTTTTTGCAACATATCTGGTAAAACCCTCTCCATTTTGTATTTTAGATGAGATTGACGCAGCATTAGATGAAGCCAATGTAAATAGATTTGTGAATTTACTGATGGAATTTGGTGAAAGATCCCAGTTTATAGTTATTACTCACAATAAAAAAACTGTAACAGGAGCAAAAACTCTTCTTGGTGTTACAATGGAAGAATCGGGAGTATCAAAAATGGTTGCTATGCGCCTTGAAGCTGATAAAAAAAGTAATAATTTAGCGGCTGACTGATTCTATGACATGGTTAAGTAGTAGAGAGTTAAAGATATATCTTCTTATAGTAGGTGCACTTTCTCTTATTGCACTGCTTATTACTCTCATAGCGCTACTTCCAGGTTATATTCGTTATAATAAAAGTGTATCAGATACGGATCTGGTTTTAGATACTACAATTGATATGTCTAAATTTATAGTACCTGATTCTTATAAACAATTTCATGAAATAACCTGGTCACATCTATTACCAGACAGGGAAAAATGGTCATGGGAAGATATAGAACCATATTGGCAGAATCCTAAAGAACTAATTTTAGAATATTTGGAAGAACAGAATGAGAGTGTTATTGATGATATATTCAAAGATATTCCATAAACAATTTCTACTCATATTTATTTTATTGTTATCTGGTTGTATATCAAATCCGGATAATGATAATCAACAGTTATTATTCGAACCTGTATTAATAGTAAATGAACAAAATACTCCATTGAAAGAAGATAACGTAGTTGAAATTATAGAAATTGAATTACCATTTGAAAATATAGATTGGATGGTACCTGAGATAGATAAATTAAGTACTGAAATTTATCTTCCTGAAGTTGTAAAGAAAAAAAAGGAAAAAATACATATAGTTGTAGAGCATTCTTATATACCATCTTATTCTGATGCTGATGCTGATGATTATGAATATGGTTGGAATTATGTACCTGAATCTAATATTGATAAGGAACCTTCTGTTGTTAGCACTGTTATATCTTTGGATAAGGAGATTCAGGAGGATATAGACAACAACAACTTAAATGAGAGTGAATCAAAAAAAAATCAAGTTATTACTGAACAGAATATAAGTACACCTGTTTTTGAAAAATTTGATATATTTCTGGATGGTAAGGGATGGATATATCTGCCGGATAATGCAAATAGTCATATTGAGTATAATGGCCGTAAATTTACAGACGTGAATACTATATATACTTTTTTCCCTGAAATTGAAGGAAATTATTTACTTCGTTTCCAATATCAGGATTTATCAAGTGATATTTTCAATGTAGAAGAAATAAATCTTAAAATACTTAAGCCTTCTGAAGTAGTTAAGGAAAATATTGAAATATTACCTGATGTACCAGATGAAATAGATTTAACTGAAATTGAGATCTTAGATTTGGAATCTAAAGTAAATAAATTGATTTTTGAAGAGAATACGACTGATCTTGCTGGGTTGATACCTGACATACTTATCAGTGAAGTCCCTTCGGTAATAAATAATTTACCAGAAATTGCTGAACTTCTCTATAATAGTTCTTATTTTGTTAATGCTGCATCAATTCTCGAAACCTTAATTAAGGATAATAGTATTACATCAGGTTCAGATTATTATTTATATCTTCTTGGAAATATCTATGAAAAAGATAGTTCTCTTCGCAATGAACAGAAATCAGCCATATATTATAAAACACTCATTGATAATTATCCTTCAAGTATTTACTGGGATGACTCTCAGGATAGGTACAGGTTCTTAAAACGACGTTATATTGATATTAGGTAGAGTCCTGCCAATTGACTAATCCTGAAATTTACTGTATAAAATCAAAAAACTCTGGGGATAGGTATGCTCGATCGGATTTCACAAAAATTTACAGATATTTTCAGAAATGTTTCGGGTAAGTCCACAATTTCCGAGAAAAATATTAAGGATGCGGTAGACGAGATTAAAATTGCTCTTCTTGAAGCTGATGTTAATTTACGTGTTGTACGAAGATTTATAAATAGTACAATTGAAGAGGCTACTGGTGAAAAAGTTCTCCATTCTGTTGATCCTGGTCAACAGTTCGTAAAGATTGTTTACGATAGACTTGTTTCTCTTTTAGGTGATAAAAAACAGGAATTGAATCTAAAAGGGCCAGATACACAATCCATAATTCTTCTTATGGGGCTTCAGGGGTCTGGTAAAACAACAACTTCAGCAAAGCTTGCCTTGAAATTAAAGAAGGAAGGACGTAAACCTCTTCTGGTTGCTGCGGATCTTGTTCGCCCTGCAGCTGTTAAGCAGCTTCGGGTCCTTGGTGAACAGGTAGGAGTAGCTGTATACTCGGAAGATAGCAAAGATGCTGTAAGAGTAGTAAAAAATGCTCTTGCTTATGGTAAAAAGAATACTTTTAATACTATAATTATTGATACAGCTGGTCGACTCCAACTTGATGAAAAGATGATGGACGAGATTAAAAAAATAGCTTCTGTTTCAAAGCCTGTTGAAACACTTTTTGTTGCAGATGCCATGACAGGGCAAGGTGCAGTAACCATAGCAAAAGAATTTCATGAGAAAGTTGGTATTACTGGAGTTATATTAAGTAAGTTTGATTCTGATGCCCGTGGTGGTGCAGCAATATCTTTAAAAAGTGTTACAGGACAGGCTCTTAAGTTTATTGGTGTTGGTGAGAAAATGGACGATCTGGAGCCTTTTTATCCAGAAAGAATTGCATCCAGAATACTTGGAATGGGTGATGTTGTAAGTCTGGTTGAAAAAGCTCAGGAAACTATAGATACAAAAGAAGCTGAAGAACTTCAGGAAAAGATGATTTCTTCGACATTTAATTTGCAGGATTATCTTGAACAGTTTCAGAGAGTCCGCAAAATGGGTAATATTGAATCTATTCTGGATATGATTCCTGGTGCAAAAGGTAATATCGATGCAGCAGACATTGATCAGGGCGAAATGATAAAAGAGGAAGCAATTATACTTTCCATGACCATGAAAGAACGATATAATCATAGAATTATTGGTCCTTCAAGGAGAAAGCGTATTGCCAGAGGATCTGGGACAGCTGTTTTTGATGTAAATAAGCTGTTAAAGAAATTCGAGAAAACGCGACTTATGATGAAAAAAGTTGCAAAAAGTAAGAAATACCAGGCTAATTTAATGAAAAGCCTTGGAGTATAGTGTTGAAGTTGAAGTTAATTAGGAGGTTCTTATGAGCGTGAAAATCAGACTCAAACGGTTTGGAACAAAAAAGAGACCATATTATCGAATTGTTGTTATGGATTCAAGAGCACCAAGAGATGGTCGGACATTGGAAGAAGTTGGGCTTTATCACCCCATTGAAGCAGAAGATAAGCAGGTTGTTCTTAAAGAAGACAGGATCAAAGAATGGATTGGAAAAGGTGCCCAACCAACAGCTACTGTAAAAAAGTTGTTGAATAAAAGGGAAATCTTTTTACAACGATCTGTAAACTAAAGAGGTGTACAGTGGAGAAAGATCTTGTTGTATATATTGCTAAATCTTTAGTTGATGATCCTGATGGAGTGGATGTTAATATCGTTGAAGGTGAAAAATCAACTATCCTGGAATTGAAAGTTTCACAGGAAGATATTGGTAAAGTAATTGGAAAACATGGACGTATTGCAAAAGCAATGCGAACAATTCTAAGTGCTTCTGCTACAAAATCAGGAAAACGTCTTGTCCTGGAAATCCTGGATTAAAGGTTTTATTTTAAATGGATGATATTGCTATAGGTAAAATCAGAACTTCACATGGAGTTAATGGTTTTGTGAAAGTATTAAGTTTTTCCGGACAAACAGATCACTTCCTTAATCTTAAGGAATTTGTTTTAAAGAAGGATGGAAAGGTTAAGGTCCTGGCTGTAGAAAGTATAAAAGCGTCGGGCAGTACAGTGTTTGTAAAGTTAAAAGGGATAGATAGTCCTGAAGTAGGAAAAACCTATGCTGGCTGGGAAATCTGGGTTGCTGAGGAATTTGCCGCAGTATTAGGAGATGATGAGTACTATTTGAAAGACTTGAATGATTGTCAGATTGTTAATTCGGGCAATGTTTTAGGAAAGATAATTGGTATTAGTGAAAATAGTATCAATGATTTACTGGAAGTTCGAACAGAAACGGGTATATATATAATACCCTTTAAGAATGAATATATTGGTGAAGTTAATATTGAATTGAATACTGTTGAGCTTACTGCTCTCTGGTTACTTGATTGAAAATAACAGTACTGTCACTTTTTCCGGACATAATTGATAGTTTTTTTACCAGTTCAATTATGGCTAAAGCGGTGGAGAAAGGACTTATTGAGTATTCACTAATAAATATCAGAGATTTTGCCTTGGATAAGCATAAAACCTGTGATGATGCTCCTTATGGTGGAGGAGCAGGTATGGTTTTAAAACCGGAACCTTTGGCTGCAGCTCTTGATTCTATAGGAGGTTCGTTAAAGCGGGTAATTTACCCCAGCCCTTCAGGTATAAAGTTTGATCAAAATCAGGCTGAAAGACTTGCAGGGTATGATGAATTGGTTTTTGTTTGTGGAAGATATGAAGGGATTGATCAGCGTATAATTGATTTATACATCGATGAGGAAATTTCAATTGGTGACTATGTTATTTCATCAGGAGAGATTTCTACCCTTGTTATAATTGATTCAGTTTATAGACTGTTAGAAGGTGTAATTAGCAGTGAATCTCTTCTTGAAGAGAGTTTTACTAATGGGTTACTTGAGTATCCTCATTATACACGCCCTGCAGATTTTCGTGGTTTAGATGTTCCTGATGTGCTTTTATCTGGAAATCATGCGAAAATAGATGAATGGCGTAATAATAAAAGGATTCTGAAAACCCGGGAAAATAGACCTGATATTAATATTGATATATAGAGTAATTATTTGAGAATAGGGGGAAATGAGCATGGAACTCATAAATGAAATTGAAGCAGAACAGTTAAAAGAAAACTCTGAAAATTTCAGGATTGGTGATACTGTTAAAGTGCATTTTAAGATTGTTGAAGGACAGACAGAACGTATTCAGATTTTTGAGGGTCTTGTTATTGCAATAAATAATAGTGGGATCAGAAAGACTTTTACAGTACGAAAAATGTCTTATGGGGTTGGAGTAGAAAGAATATTTCCTCTTCATTCACCTCGTGTTGAGAAGACTGTTGTAGTTCGAAGAGGTCGGGTTAGAAGAGCTAAGCTTTATTACATAAGAGATAGAGTTGGAAAAGCTGCAAAGGTTCCTGAGCTTATTCGTAGAAAGGATCAGAAGAAAAAAGAAAGTAACTAGAAAAAATGTTTCTTCTGGAAACAACCTCAATTAAGGTTCAAACTACCGGACTTCAGAATTCTCTGAAATCCGGTAGTTTTGTTGATTTTACTGTAAATAAAAATATAAGTCCAAATTTTTATCAGATATCATTACTGGGAAAATTTATTACTGTAAAAAGTTCAGGTACACTACAGCTTGGATCACGAATTCATGCTCAAATATTTTGGATAGAAAATAAATTAGAATTAAAAGTAGTTGGTAATAAAAATCTTTCAAACAGTAATATAGATTATAAGGATAGTTTTACTGACCCCGTAAGGAAACTAATTTCTGAGGGTTTAATTAGAACAAATATGTCTCTGGATCCATCTTATTTTGATAAAATTCTCTCTGTATTAAAAAAATATAAGAAAATAGATCATAAATTAATAAAAATATTATTACTGATGATTGATAAAGGGATACCCCTTAGTGAAACAAATATAAATGGAATTTTAAGTTTTTCAGGGAATTTGGATAGTAAAAACTCTGAAAAACATGAAAGGAAATCACAAAGCAAAGAATCTGTTAAGGTTGATAAAGAAAGTATTAGAGAAAATATTAAAAATCAGATTAAAAAAATGGATTCAGGCAGTGAACTTATCAAATATTTTAATCATAGTGTTGGAAAACATGATAATTGGCTGATTATACCTTTGAGCTTTGATTATTTAAGAACTGGTCATGGTGTATTGAAATTAAAACTGAATGATGACTTTTCCATTACCAATTTAGTACTAACATTAGATGATGGAAATAATTGGGAATTTAATTTTATAAAATCCAAAAAAGGTGGAACTATGAAAATATCCGGTCCAGATGACTCATTATGGAAACAATCTTCATCATTTATCAAATTAAAAG
>JAQIBN010000303.1 GCA_027859095.1 Spirochaetia bacterium
TAGAACTCTCGGGAGACTGAAGACCTACTCTCAACTACTGTTTAGAATTAGTACGTTGGCAAAGGTTTCATTCAAAGGAAAGTATAAACCAATTTACAGTACTCCTACAAAACTCCAGAGAGAAATCATCAACAACTTTGATCTTAAATGGCCTGGTTTAACCTAACATGTTATAACTTGGGGAGGAATTACGGACATGAGTTTCCATAGGAAGATCAATTACATTCAAAATACTGTCTACTTCAATTTTCTGGTCTTTAGTATATAAACTCAGAAAGGCATTCGACTCTTTCATAAGAAAGGGAGCAGGAGATTTCAATCGGGAGGGAAGTGATTCTACTGCTTCTGTTGCCTTTATATAATCCAGAAAAAAAGTATAATACTGCCTGCCTGATAGCGGTATATCAATAGATGCTATATATTCTTTTAAAGGTCGTATTTCCTCAATACTGCCACTGAGAATAAGACCATTTCTATCTTTGTTGATCTTATAGAAAGTACTGGAACTTAAAACATTAGGAAGCAGTGTGGGAATATCCTCTGCTGAAAGATATTTAAGTTGCAAATATTCAGCTGATTTGTATTGTTTTAAAATATCCTGCCGGTTAATATCGAAAATATAGTAGATATCATTGCTGACAGTATAATCTCCACCTGTTTGAACCAGAAGGAGTTTTAATAATTCATGGAAACTCTTTTGAGTATAATTAAGATCCCTTAATACAGATGATGATTTAAATAGAAGTACATACTCTTTGTTCGCTTTTGTGAATAATTCTTCCAATGTTGCCAGTAATTCACCTCTTGTGATATTAATGCTAAAACTATCTTCTTCATGCATAAAAATGGTATTTGCAGCTGAACCTTGTTCTGCAGTATTCTGGACGGTGTTGCGTTTTATATAATAATAATCTGGATCATTGATAAGCGAATAATCAGGGAAACGGGATATTATCATAGATAAAAAGTTTTCCGGTGAAATATCAATGCTATTTAGAGAAAGCTTTTCTCCTGGAAGGGGATCAAAAAGGATTGTCTTTCCAATGGCCCTGGATGCTGCCTGCAGTACATGAAAAATTTCCACTTCCCTGGCTTTAACGGTTAATTGAGATTTTTCTTTATTAAAGATTGTATATATTTTTGAAATAGAGAGTACCTTACTATCAGTTTCCTCATAATAGAATCCATATTTTTTACTCAAAATTTCCAAAGCTTCTTCAAAAGTTGTATCTGCAAAACGGTATGTTACAGTACCTGTAATAGTGTCATCAGAAAGTATGGAATAGCCGCCAATGGCACCAAGGGCCATTAAAACTTCGGAGAGGGGTTTAGTATGAAACTCCAGTTCCTTAATAGGTGTTTCAGCATATGAATAAAAACTGGTGAGTAGCAACAAAATTAGAAAATATAATATTCTCCGTGGAAACATTTTAAAATTTTACCTTTTAAGCTGTATTGTGTGAAGATTTTATATTCTGGTATCAAGGATGTCAACATATAAAAAAAATATGGCTGACATATACTTTTGGTGGGAGCATTTTATTTTTTCCTTGTTGAAATAAGAAAGAGGTGATAATGTTCTTAAAAATATATCTATAAAAAGAAATTTAAAATTTTGGAGTTCAAAATATGAAACGCTTACTCCTTGCTGTTTTTATTATTACAATGAGCATTGTTAATGTATACTCTGAGGCTTATGTCCCTTACTACAATGGATATAGGTTTGAAAATGAAGATTTGTGGGATAATACAGATTTGGGGTCGGTAAATTTTAAAAGTTATTTTTGGGGGCATTCTTATAGAGTAAGCTCTGGTGATACCCATACTTTCTATAAAAGAGGAGATGAGAATATACGCTTCGGGTTGTTGATATTTCAGTTACTGGCTGGCTTCAGCCTTATCTTGAACTGGATGATAGTAATAAAGGGAGTACTATTGATTTTACCAGTAAAACTGCAACTACTTACAAAGTTGAGGTAATGGAAAATGATGATTATTGGCTTCCCTTTATTGGAACGACTAGAGTCAGGCAACGTCTTGATCAGTATACAATCTATGTAGTGAATTATGATACCAAACCTGATCCAGTTTTTTCCTTTTTGAACTATGATAACTATAACCCACCTGTTGCAGGATTATATGAAAAACCTTTAGAACCAAAAACCTTCTTCTTCAACCCTGATGTATTACAAACTTTTAACTTTGAATATAAAAAGGAAAATACTACTCCTGGATTCTTATATAATTCTTATACATATGAAATATACAAAAAAGAAAACAATATTGAAGAATTACCTCACAGAACAAGAACATATTCGAATGGATTATATAATAGTGTACCTTCTACTTCTTCTTTTTCTACATACAGGCTGGATGTGACAGATATATTGGGAAACACAAATAATGATATAGTTTATAGTTTTATTCCCGATTCAATAGAACCAGAGCTGCTTGACATAAGCACTACACACAATATTAATGAAAATCCTCTTAAATATGATCAGAATTTTGTTTTTTCATTTAAAGATCCTTCCAATGATCCTAAGTATGATGGGTCTGGAATACAAGAAGTAATACTAATATATACAGACCTTGATGCTCAGACCAATGAACTAATTACGGTAGAAGTACCGGTAAATGACTATAGCTACAACGAAGAACTCGATCAATATGATTATTACGGTACTATATCTTTGGAACGAGGTGTTACTTTAGACGAAGTAGTGCTGATTGCCCGAGATAATTTAAACAATACATTTGAAGAAAATATCACCAGCCTGCATAAAGATATAAGTGATGCCATTCAGGTAGATAGTGAAAAGACTTCCCTTGAGTACAATAAGGTAACAAACAAGTATGAACTGTATTATGGCATAACTTTAAGCAGCGGTTATGATGATCCTGACACAGGAATTGAGAGTATAAATATTATAAACAGGAGTCAGCCTGATAAAGTGGCTACTATATATACCGGTTCAGGAAACATAACACCTGATGGAGATAAATATCTGCTTGAAGGTATTGTCAGTCAATGGGAAGATGGAACTTCTCTAATTACTGATTATTCCCGGGACACAAAATTCAGTTTTGATGTTCATACAGACTGGAAATTTGGAGATAACACCTCTAACACCTCTCTCGAGATTACAGATAATGCTCCTGATTTAACAAAACCCAATATACCGCTGAACAGTGTAAACAATGATGTTGTTATAGAAAAAGATGGAAGTGGAACTCCGTTCTACCAATTTGCAGACTTTAGCACAACAGAAACAGTTTATACCAATAAAGAGCTCACTTTTTCAATAAGTGAGTCTGTAGAAGATGGAAACGGAAGTTTTAAAGATATTAATAGTGATCCTCTAAGCATTTCGCTTAGTTCCAATATCTCAGGAACATCAACCCTGACCCTTGACGAAAAAGACTATGCACCTGGTTCAATTTATATTATTGAATCTCTATTGAATGATTTAGTTTCCTACCCTATGAAAGTCGGGATTGTTTTCGATAATGTGTTTATTATTGCAGACGATTTTACTTCCATACTATCCAGTGATGGACGTGATTTATCAGGAAGTATCAATGTAACAAAAGAACTTCCAGATAAGATTACAATTGATATGGGCTCTCTGGAAACAATGAATTCCACTGATGAATCTGGAATAGATTATCTATCTGCCTCTATTAAACAGAAGGACTCTACCGAATCATTTCTATTGTTTTTAGAAAGTTATGAGTCGATAATTTCCACTTATTCAGACGGGGAAATAGCATTAAGTGAAAGTGACTACTCAGCATTGAACAGTCACTTTAACGGAACCATCCCTGATGGTAATTATGAAATAACTATTGAAGTAGCTGACAGAGCCGGTAACACGGATACCAAATCCCTCTTATTCCAATACGACACAAGGTTTGTATACATCCCTGAGGGATTATATGCTTTTGAAGCTGACGGAATATTTACAGACTATGACTATGTACCTTCTGAAAGAAAACTTCTTCTATCTATAAACAAATCTGCAGATTTATGGGATGAAAACATAGAAGATTATGAACTCTCTCTTTCTATTAGTGATGAAATGGGAGCTTCAGGATTTAGTCTGGGTCTAAAGACCAGCCTGGACGGATATGACACATTTACTCTGTTATTACCCGAGGGATTTGCTTCGGATTCTCTCCAAAGTGTCGAATTCAGCATTACAGATGCAGGCGGGAACCCAAATACAAAGATTTTATCCTTCTATCTTCCGGTTGTACTGGGCGAAGATATTGTAAACCATTTGGCTGTAATTGATGAAGAATATATAGAAAGCGGAAATTATCAACTGGGTTGGAATAAAACCAGTGATGAAACATTAAAACTTTATCGTCTGGGTGAAAATGATGAGTCTATTGAAATTATTATGATAAACGACCCTGACAGGTTTATTGATTCTGCAAGAATTGCTCATGGAGAATACAGTTACTTCCTGAGAGGAATAAACAGTTCCGGTTATGAATCTTCGGATGCAGAGAGTATAGCCTTTTTAAGAAAAGTAAAGAATATTTCCCCTGAAATTACACAGGATCAAATAACTTATCAGAATAGATACTTTACCGGAGAATTATACTACTTAGGTCCTCTTTCAAGTTTAGCTGCAACAGGAACAGATATAGATGGAGATCAGCTGGAAGGTCGAATTATTCTTAAAGATGATTTTTCATCAGTCGTTACCGAGTATACAACAATAGATGAAATAGGTCTTTATCTGGATTTTTCCGCTATTATGGAAGAGGTAAAAAACAGTTATGGATATGTACAGGGAAGTGAACTGGGATTAGTGTTTGAATACAGGGATGTATGGACCAGGGATACCCAGGTTTACTATGGAGAAGAGCAAAGATATCCACTGGAAGATTTTATTTATGATGAAGCCGGACCTGAGATAACTTTTACACCGGACTTAAATTCCGGATATTCAATATCCCATGATGGGTTTAGTACATCCCTGAAAGATTCTCTTTCGGGTGTTGCTGTCGCAGCACTAGTCGTATATTCCACGGATAATTTAGGAGAAGAGACCATATATATGGAGGAATCTCTTCAGAACTCTAATCATTTTTCACTTCCTGAAAAGGATGGATATCGTGTAGTAATTACTGCAGAAGACAATCTTGGCAATGAACAGCAGTTTACAGAGCTTGATTTTGTTGTTGACAGTACCGTTCCGGTAATCGGTGATGGATCAATTACCGATTTTAGTGAAACTGTTTATTATACAGCTTCACCTCAAATACCTGTCACATTTAATTGGACTGATGGAGTTACCGGTATAAAAGAAGCTATTGTAGAGATACATCAGGATGGGGAGAAAATTTCTGAGAGAAGATTCTCCTTTGAAAGTAATGACGGTTTTCTTGAAAACAACGGAATAATCTCTGAATATGCTGCATTGGATCTTTCTGTAATAGATATCGAAAGTGAATTATCTCTAAGTCTTAATGTTATTGATTATGCAGGAAATGCATCTGTCTGGTATGACGTCCCCACTTCAATTATTTTAGATATGCTTTCTCCTGAAGTATCGGTATCAGGTAATACTGTTTTTGATGAATATAATGGAATAAAATATCTAAGCTCTTCTTCAAAACTTACTTCTCTGTATATACAGGTAGTTGAGTCTAATCCTGGAGAATATGATGAATGGATCCTTGTCTATGATGAATTGGAATATCGTGGCACTCTTGATGAAGTTATAGCAAGTGTACAGATGGATGGTTTATATTCTCTTAAACTAAAGTCCAGTGATAAGGCTGGGAATATTGGTACATCCGAAGAAATACGATTTATACTCGATACTCTTTCACCGGAATTTAACAATCAAACCCCAGTTTCACTTGATGATCTTTATCCGGGACAGAATATCTCTCTTAGTTTATCAGCTGAGGATATAAATCCTATAACAGGGTATGAACTTTGGGCAGGATTGATCGGAGAACAGGATCCTTCACTATCAATCCTTTTGGAAGGAAATATTAACGGTGAATTGGCAGTCTCGAACATTATGGAAGAATATATTTTATCTATTCCTGAAGTAGATCCTGGTAGATATATAGTTAAATTAAGAGCAAGAGACATTAGTGGAAATATTTCTAATTATTCTGTTCAATATGAGTTAAATATTATTACAGATGATAACTATCTTACAGTAACAGACTCGGCTCTGTTTTCAAATAATAATAGTCGTTTAAATGCAAAAGCAAGTTACTTTGGGGATAAGGAAATTAGTCTGTACCGTTATCGTGCCGTAGAGTTTGTCGACGGAATTCCATCTGCAATTAGCTCATGGGAAGAAGGAACTGATAGTCTCTTGACAATTGATTTTACTGAAGTTTTGACAGAGAACCATCGGTATGGCTTTGAGGTTGAAGCCCAATGTAAAGACGGATACTGGGTTGAATCGGCAATCAGTCTGGGAACAATAATTGATACCAGTTCTCCTGTAATCAGCATTTTCAATACAGAACCATTCTGTACAGATTTATTTGCTAACCTGGATTGGAATGTAGATGACAATAATGGTTTATCAAATTTGAAGATAAGATTTGAGCGCTATCAAAGAGATTCTCAGGGTGATTTTATTACTGAAAATTATGAAGGTATTGAATACTTTTCTAAGGAACTTCTTGGGTCAGCCATACTGCAGACAGAGAAGATTGGTGAGGGCAGGAGAATTAACTTCCCAGTTGGAGTTTCTCTGGAGACAGGCGACCATATTGCAATTTCAATGATTCTACAGGATTATGCCGGAAATATAAGTGAAGTTTCCGGAGGAGTTATTATCTACGATGATACCCCTCCTCTGCTTGGTGGAATAATAGATTCCGGTGACTATATTAATCCTGAATATGATGCTCTGAATTTTACATTGGGCTCTTCTGTTTCTGATTTGGAAAGTGGAATTGATAATGTTACATACCAGGTCCTAAATGGGAATGAGGGTTTATCTGAAGATAGCTGGATTCAATTCGAAAATTATCTGGATATAAATCCTAAGATAGAAATTACATCACCTGATATTCCTGAAGAGGGACAGACTGCAATTCTGGCAGTTAAAGTTATAAACAAAGCTGGAATTCAAAATATTGTCTATAGTAATGGAATAATAATAGATTCGACAAAACCATATATTGCAAGGATAGATGTAAATGATGGTAAGAGTTACTCTGATTCTCTCGATTTACCTGTTGAAATCCAAAGCTTTGATCAAACAAGTATAGTAACAGAGGTTCAGTATCGTCGTGGTGAATTTATAGGCAGCGAATGGAACAGCTCTGAAGAGTTGTCCTTTTATGACAATGAATTGGATGAATTTGTTATTTCAATAGAAACCGGAACTGTGATACCCAATGAAAAGTTATGGTATGAGTTTTTCGTAATTGACAGTGCAGGGAACAGATCTCTGCCCTTCTACAGTCAAGGGATATTATATAAACCGGAACAATCCAGGATTACCGATCTGACGGGTGAATACCGGGATGGGAATATATACTTTTTGTGGTCTGCATCAGCTTCAGAGTTGAGCAATATAAGCTATGAGGTCCAGCTTGAAAAAGACGGGACAGTAATTGCAGATGAAACCCTGGATAGTGGCAGTAGAGCCTGGGATACGGCAGCAATAAGTGAAGGTATCTACCAGTTATCTATTACAGGAACAAATGTACTGGAGTTAACAACAAGCGCCGGTTTAACAGTAATTGTTGACTTCTCAGCACCTGTTATTTCAAATCTGGATGTGAGCCCTTTTATATCTGATTCAATAAGGTTTGGTTTTGAAACCACAGACACAATAAGCTATGTTGATGAATGGCAATACCGAATTAGTCTATTGGGTTATCCGGGACTTGTAACAGATGGCTGGATTACAAATAGTGAAATTATTAAAATAATTGAAGAAACACATCTGTTCAACGATTTATCCGGTGGAGAAAATGTAAACGATAAGGATCATCTTATTGTTGAAGCAGCAGCCCGTGACAGATTTGGTAATTGGAGCTCTATAGTTATTAGTGACTGGAGTCTGGTAGATCGTACGCCACCAACTGAAATTATTGTTGAAATACCACAGAATACTATTGTTTTTGATGGCGAAGAGTTTGTTTTTGAAACCAGGTATTTAACAAGAGCAACTGCTATTGATGGAGTTGAAATAAATGCACAAGATGGGGAAAGTGGTATTTTGGGCTATCGCTGGTATATTGGAGAAATAATAGAAGATTCCGATCCATCAACACCCGGACAATTACCTTTTGAAACCCTTAATACTGTTACAACAATATTAAGAGAAGTCGGGCTGACCTTTAAGGGTACGGTATTTGAAGACGGGAAGCGTTATAAGGTATTTATTTCGTTAAGAAATAGAGCTGGAGTCGATTCCGACTGGTTCAGCACTTCTAAGATTATTGCAGATTTTTCTGCTCCTGAAGCTGCTGTTGTGATTATGGATCCGGGACAGGTTGGAATGGATGAGTTGTTATCCAGGCCAGTAATAAATGGCTCTGTCGAACTTGAAATCAATACTGTTGATTTATTAAGTGAAGCAGTTTTGGTAGAAGTAAAAGTATATAACCCCGATAACAACTTAGTTGTTACGGAAAAGAAGCTGGTAATCGGGATAGATGGAGTAAGCGGAACAGTGAATATTCCTTTTACGCCGGAAGAAGAAAACTATGGAGTCTATTTAGTTGAAGTTACTGCTGAGGATATCGCAGGGAATAGAGGAGCTGAAGCCTTACAGCAATCTATCAGGTTTAATGCCCCTCCACAGATATCTCTCCCTGAGAGTATTGTTGTAAATCCCGGTCGTCCATTTACACTTTCTGCTTTTGACTGGAATCTTACAGATCAGGATGGTATTAGTACAATCAGATATACCCTAAGCCGGGATGAATATGAGAATGTTATTTTTCCTGTTATTCCGGAAGAGATAGTAGAGACTACTCTTCTTCATTCCGATCCCAGGTTAGCTGTAACTGAATACACATTGGATTGTTTTGTTGAAGACTCACTAGGACAATCCGAAACTTATACAACTTTTGTAAGGGTTAATAATACTCAGGAAGGTACTCTTTATGTGGATGAGGTCTGGAGTGGAATACATAATATTACGGGACCGGTAATAGTACCATCGGGAATTAATTTAACAATTGCTCCTGATACAGAAATTTTCTGTAAAGGTGGAGTTCCTGGCACGGATCTGGAACCTGCTGAAATAATTATAGAAAACGGTGCATTTTTGGTTCATGAAGGTAATGCTGGTTATAAGTTGTTGGAAGGTTCAGCAGTAAGCTGGAATGGTATTCTTCTTAAAGGTACTGGAAATTTCGAGGGAATTGAAATAGCTGGTGCACGCAGAGGTTTAACTGTTACATCTTCTGCTGTTCTGGATGAAATTAATAATTGCCTGTTTATAAATAACATAACAGGACTTCATCTCTTAAAATCCGGGATTTTTGTAAGAGGTTCCGAGTTTACAGGAAATAAATACTATGGAGTTAAAGAGGACAATAATGCTTCTCCAACAATGCTGAACTCTGTATTCAGCGGGAATGGTATTCATTATTATGATTCTGAACTTACTGTTATAGATATGGATACCCTTAACGGACTGGGTGGAAACTCCGGAAATATAGAAAAAAGCAATTTAAAATAACAAGGATATAAATGATGAGAAAAATAATAATCCTTACTATTACATTAGTATTTAGTAGTTTTTACATTTTTGCCGGTAATGTATTTGAAAATATTTCAGATTCCAATAACTGGACAAATGAGCACCCTGCATTACTGGCTGTTGATGAACACAATAATTCTTTTGCTCAAATACAATCTGACCATGAAAGTGCCTGGATTGAGTTATTATTGGATGAGCATTCACAAATAGTGGGATACCAGGTTGATGCTTATATACCTGAAGGTTCCTGGCTTTCTATTGCCTATGATGACGGAGGGTTGAGAAAAAGGATTCCCGCTTCATATATAACATCAAATGATGGTATAAAAACAGTATTTTTCCAAAGTGAACACATAGTTTCCAACAGTGTAACACTCTATATAGATGGAATTAGAGCCTCTGAAGTAAAGATTTATGATTTTGAATTGATTTTTGCCAGTGCCAATGATATCAGCATAAATGCAAAGCTTACTCTTTCGGAACAAGCAGATAACATTTCTGATTATTTTGATCCAAACTTTTTGATTGATGGTTTAGCAAGTACTGCATGGTGGGCTTTTAAGACTTCCCGTGGCGGGTTTCCTGGCTTTAGTATTGGAGGATTCCCTGAACAATTTTCATTTGATCAGGATGACATTAAATTTAACAAAGAGAGTCTACTAAATGGAAGATATTCAAACCGTTCTCAGATACAGAGTTTTGTAGAATTTGAAGTAGATATTCCAGGAAGATATGATAGCTTTTCATATTATGTAGATGACTTTGCCTGGGGTACTGTAGATATCAAAGTCCTAACCGGGGAAGGTTATTTAGAGATTGGAAGTACCGATATGATGGAATCCAAAGGTTGGCATCATATTTCTCTTAATGATATTGATTCCGATATATCAAGGATTCGGATTGAACTTTCCGGCTTTCATACAGTTCTGGGTGGACTGGGAGAGATCGAACTTCGTGGTTTGGAATCTGCTGATCCTTATAGATGGTATCAGTTAACTGGTTTTAATGATGAAGCCGGTGCAGTATACAGTCTTTTTGAAATAGAGAATGAAGAGATAAAAGATCATGAGCTTATTGTTTTAATTGATAGCAATGAATCTATAGCTGATTTGCCTGTTACTGTTAATGGAAGAAAATTATTTAATTATTCTCATGAAATTTCAGGTTCCATAAACATTTTTCGCTTAAAACTGGACAGCAATATTTTATGGGAAGGAAACAATTTTATATCAATAGAAGCTGATGAAAATTCCCGTGTTTTAGGATCGGCTATACGTGAGGTTATTGTTGATTCTGAACTAACAATAAGCGAATTATTAATCGGATATGATAAATTTATAGAATTACCGAATAGTTATGATATTCACCAGATTATAGTTGTTTCTGATAGTGATTCTTCATTTGATGTTAGTTTGTCGGGTGAAAACGGTGATACTTATTTAGAGCCCAGTGAAGTTTCAGGCAAAATAGCAAAATACACTTTAAGTTCACCTTTGGAAACAGAGCATGTTAAAATTTATGGTGAAGATGGTCAGTATTCAATTTCCGTAAAAGGCAACAGCTCTGGAACAGGAACTTATCTACGCATATCACCGGAAAAAGATTATACTCTTAATCGTGGTGGTCGATTTCTTCATGGTATTTCAGATGCATTGTACAGTGATACTATAAAAATAAACGATAAAAGAGCAAATAAACTGGGGAATTATTTTTGGATTCCCATATCCCGGTTAGGTATAAATAGAGCCTGTCCCATAATATAGCTATGTTGGTAGGATTTCTACTAAATCAGAAATGACCCAATAAATCAAAAAAGAATGGCTAAAACCAACATTAACAGCAGAAGAGACCCCCAGTTA
>JAQIBN010000001.1 GCA_027859095.1 Spirochaetia bacterium
GGAGAACCATTCTTTTTCTATCAATGTCCGAAACTTCAATATTAAGGGCTTCGTTTAATCTAAGTCCACAACTATAAACAAGAACAAGATAGACATAATTACTGAAGGGAGTTACACATATTAACAGCTTGTCCACCTCATCCCGTGTCAGAACTGATGGCAGCTGCCTCCCTCTGTTGAACTTTGCAATTTTGAATATTTCCCAGTTAACTTTGTGTATTAGTTGATAATAGTATCTGATACCACACAGAGCTACTTTTAATGTAGAAGGCGCCCATTTTGATGTGTTTTTCCGCATGAGTAAATAATCCTGAACATCCTGTTCTGTTATTTCTCCAGGATGTTTGTTACAATGATCCTTAAGTAATCTTACTGCTCGTGAGTAGGCTTCCTGAGTCCTTGGACTCATACCACTTAGTTCTAACTTGTCAGTGAATTGCTTGTACCAGTTTTCTGATTTTTCCATTCTAATCTCCTTTGGTTGCATAGGCGAGCAGCAAACTTGTTTGCGACCAGCCTTTTGATTGTTAGGTTAATATTTTAACCGATGGAGATTAGGATGGATTATTTTGTGTCTGAGTCTTATTAAGTTAGATGCCGCCCGCAGGGCTTACTTGAACATAGCGCTGGAACAGACTGCTAAGTTTTTTATGGTTAGAATTGAAACTATGAATTAGTAATAGAGTTCCGGGTTACTGAGCAGCAGTTCAGCTTAGCGTTATCACTTCTCCGGCTTAGAAATGCCTGAAAGCTCAAACTGGAACAGACTTTTTAGAGAAAAGTTTTATTTTTAAGAAAATTTGGAGGGGAATTTGACTCTGGAGCCAGTTTACTGAAGGTGAATATGAATTACTGAATAATACAGATTTTACAACTGTAGAATATAAGAGCAAAAAGTTTTTTACCAATAATACTTGAGTTTTGTAAATTAAAGATATATATTAAGATATATACCTGATAGGAGGTGCGTAATATGGATACAGCAAAAATATTTTTGAATGGAAGAAGCCAGGCTGTCAGACTTCCAAAAGAATATAGATTTGATGAAAGTGATGTGTTTATAAAAAAAATTGATGATGTTGTAATGTTAATTCCAAGAAACAAAGTGTGGAAAACCTTTAGAAATTCTTTTAGTAAATTCAGTGATGACTTACTTCTTGAAAGGGAAAATGAGCTACCACAAGAAAGAGACAATCTTTAAATGAAATATTTGTTTGATACAAATATCTGTATTTATCTGATAAATAAAAAGTTTGAATATCTGATAGATAGAGTAGAAAAATATGGAATCGAGAATATAGGTATATCATCTATTACAATTGCAGAATTAGAATATGGTATTGCAAAGAGTAGCAGTCGATATAAAGAAGAAAATAGAGTAGCTTTACTTGAGTTTTTGCTTCCATTTAAATTTATTGATTTTAATCAGAATGATGCATATGAATATGGAAGAATTAGACAGGATTTACAATCAAAAGGAACAATTATTGGGAATATGGATATCCTAATAGGATCACAAGCAGTTTCAAGAGAATTGATTTTAGTAACAAATAATGAGAAAGAATTTAAAAGAATAGAGGGTTTGGAAATTGAGAATTGGGTTAAGTAGAAAGATTCTTTTGATTCTGGAAGTATCAACTCCTCAGCAGAGCAAAAAGAAAAATTGAAGGAATTAATAAATCGGGTAGCCGGAGGTTTCTCTCCTCCAGCCCCCACACCACCCTGCATGCGGATCCGCACAGGTTCGGTTGCATACCCGAGCAGCAGCGGAGCTGTGACCAGGGGCGGTTCACTCCATGGAGCAAACATAAACTATGATTTGATCAAGAATACCCCTGGGCTTTACACCATTGAGCTTTGATATTGATCAATCCTTGCTTTTCCAGCCATTTATTGGACATGCCTGCGTTTGCCTGCAAAGTCTTAGACAAATGCCAGTAGGATTTACTACTGGCTCCCGTCATGATAGCAAAATCTCTTGGTACACCCAATTCCATTAATTTTCGAACTTTTGTTCTGGGATACCGCCACTGTTTCCAGTAGCACATACGGATTCTCCTTCTCAGCCAATCGTCAATATTTTGTACCGGACTATAATACTGGGAAATACCATAATAGTTCATCCATCCTCGGATATACTGATTCAGTTTCTGAAAACGGTATTCCATGGAAACTCCCCAAGACCGTCTTGTTAAATACTTGAGCTGGTAGTGAAACTCCTGAAAAGATGATTCAGTCCAACGGATCTTCTTGCCTTTGAACGTGAATCCCAGAAAATTACATTCGGCGACCTTTGCCACCTTACTTTTCTTGTGGTTAACAACTAATTTTAATTTCCTGTCAAGAAACATAGTTATTTCTGACAGAATGGTTTTCCCATCACACAATCTACTTACTAATATAATTGCATCATCTGCGTAACGGGCGAACCGCAGGTTTCTTCTTTCCAATTCTCTGTCAAACTGATCAAGTAAAATATTGGATAGAAGCGGTGAAAGTGGACCCCCTTGTGGAGTTCCTATTGAGGTTGGTATTGTGTTACCTTCCCTATCTCGAATCCCGGCTCTCAGGTATCGCCCGATCAATTTCAAGACTGTTTTGTCCTTTATTTTCCTGGCTACCAAGTTCATCAGAATATCATGATTCACTGTATCAAAGAACTTTTCCAAGTCCAAATCCACAGCATACTTGTATCCTGATTTTACATAAGTATTAACCTGTCTTACTGCTCCGTGAGCCGATCTCCCCGGTCTGAATCCATAACTGTATTCAGAAAACTCCGGATCAAAGATAGGATTCAAAACCTGTGATATGGCTTGCTGAATTACCCGATCCTGAACGGTGGGTATACCCAGCATACGTTTTCCCACGGTTGCATGGGCGAGCAGCAAACTTGTTTGCGACCAGCCTCCGGATTTCTTGGGTATTTCTACCCTGAGCACCGGAGCGGGTACATAGTACCCCAAAAGCAAAGCTTGCTTGATTTTATTCCATCTTTTACGCAGGTAGTCCGGGAATGTATCGATGGTCATACCATCAATACCTGGGCTGCCGCCATTGCGTTTGACCTGTTTCCAGGCCTTATGCATGTTTTCAGATGATAAAACCAAATCCATCATAGAATTGTTCAAGGCTGGCTTCTCCATGATCCGCCATAAAATATTTTGGCAGTTGCTAAAATTGATTCTCTGAGAATCATAAGGCTCCTCCTTGTGAAATGTTCAGGCCTTCGCCATGAACCGGGCATTACCCCGGGCGTTGACTACTATGCCGTCTGCTGACTTCTGTCTGTTAATTCATCAGATTGCTCATAATGAATGCCTTTCTGACATATCTGCTACTTGTGACGACTTCTTTGTGTCCCAGTAAACTGGCTCATTCTCAGAGTGTCACCCTCTGAAATGCCTGGGTTTGTTTATCCGGTTCCCTACCGGATTCTCAGAATCAGATTTATCAGTCTTGCCACACAGACAGATCTCCCCGAATAAGGTTGTATACTGTCCCCGAACAACCCTGTGATTTACCCTATCCCATACCCACGGGGCATCGTTATCATTGGCTAACTCACCTCTGGGACTAAGCCGAACGCTGCGCGTCTCGCGTTCATTATCACATTCTTGTACATGGGCTCCCGGTTTTGTACTCTGAAAAAGCTGCAAGTTTCGCTTTTCTCCTTCGGACACTCCCTCACGAAAATGCCCTTGCCTTCGACTAACAGTTGGTATAGCATATTTACTATACGTGGGTAGCTGTAGGGGACTTTCACCCCATAAGTGTACAACCATGTCGGGCGTACCAATCAAATGGACACAGACGCCTTCTCGTCGCTGAACTCCTGCGAGGGCGCTGGTCATTTGGACGTTAAATTTTTTCAGTACAAAAAGTTCCAATTGCTAACAGTTACAGACAAACCGGAAGAAACTGTGTTTTTGTTCAGGAAAGAACTCCCAAGGGTTGAATTTGACTCTGGGGTTATTATTCAGTTACTGACTTTTAAAGTATTGGATATCAGTTTGACAACTGTTCTAATCTCCGGTGGGAGTATAAATAATGAGATGAAGATTCTTTCGACAACTATTATACGAATTGATATAAAATTACTTTACTCTGTATATATCGAGTGGTATAAAGAAATGGCTAATATAAATTTATAAAAAGGAATTATTAAATGTATATAAATGAGGATATATCAATAAAATTACTCCATTCTAAACACAGTGAAGAATTATTCACCCTTACTGAAAGTAATAAGACTTATCTCCGCAAGTGGCTTCCTTGGCTTGATTTTAATAAAACTGTTAAGGATACAGAAAATTTTATAGAATCAGCAATTGCTCAATATCAAGGTGGGTTTGGGCCTCAGTACGCTGTTTTTTATAAGGATAAAATATGTGGAGTAAATGGGTTTCATAGAATAGACAAAATAAATAAAATAGGAATATTGGGTTATTGGTTGGGAGAATCTTATACTGGAAAAGGCATTATTTCATTAACAACAAAAAAGTTATTAAATTTTGGATTTTATGATTACAAGTTAAATAAGATAGAAATTAGATGTGCTTCAGAAAATAACAAAAGCCGTGGAATTCCAGAAAGATTAGGTTTTAAGTACGAAGCCACGCTAAGGCAGTGTGAATTGCTTTATGATAAATATGTGGATCATGCTGTATATTCATTATTATCTATAGAATATGATTTGTTGGAACCCTATTGATACTGTAAATGGTTAAATTTTTAAGGAAAACTACTGGACTTTATAGGTAGAATATATTATTTTTAACGTACGTTGATGCGTACGGGGGAAAATGTGAGTTCAATTAATTTAACAAATGCAAGGAAGGATCTTTATAAAATTGTTGAATCAGTGAATGAATCTCATCAGCCAATTCATATAACAGGAAAAAAGAGTTCTGCTGTATTAGTTGGAGAAGATGATTGGAAAAGCATTGAAGAAACACTATACCTGTCATCAATACCAGGAATGCGTGATTCTATAATTGATGGAATGAAAACTCCAATTGATAAATTAGAATCGGACCTTGATTGGTAGAAATGTATAAATTATTATATACAAAACAAGCAAAAAAAGATGCAAAGAAATTATCAGAAAGTAATTTAAAGAAAAAGGCGCAGGAAATATTAAAAGTATTAGAAGGGAATCCATTCAGAGAATATCCTCCATATGAAAAACTGATTGGAGATTTAACAGGAGCCTTTTCAAGAAGAATAAATATCCAGCATCGTATTGTGTATCAGGTTTATCAAAAAGAACGAATAGTAAAAGTAATTAGAATGTGGACACATTATGAATAGACGAAGAAAAATTTAATATTAAGGATTGATTCGACTTTAAAGGTCGAAACACTTAAATCTACAAAGAATCAAAACGCTAATTTAGACCTTTAATGTCGATCTCAATCCATTGTTCCTGAAGGCTAAAAAAGAA
>JAQIBN010000003.1 GCA_027859095.1 Spirochaetia bacterium
ACTTCAAAACCTACAGCTTCCAGATAGTCACTGACCATTTTTAAAATTTTTATTTCGTCATCTACTACAAGTATTTTTGTCATATCACCCACTCTTTTATAGTTATAAGTAATTTAAGTATATAGAATAATATAAAAGTGTAAATATAGCATGAACCTTTGGTGAATATTTATTGAACCTTCATCATATCCTACATCAGGAATAGTTCAGAAGAGACATTATACTATTTACAGAGTTTTTTTATATGACTGATGTTCAGTTGCCTTTTCCCGATCTAATTCCATCAGCAATTTCAACAAAAGAAGGAGTTCCCAACCATTGACTACGATCCTTTGTGTAATTTCCCCATCCTGATTCGTTTTGCTGAAAAAACCCCACCATACCCACTGCTCCTAATTTTTGGGTTAGTGCCTGAAGACCCTCTTTCCGTATTTCACTTATTGTCATTATTTCTGTATTCATACTAATACCTCCAGCATCCATGTTAAAGGATTGGTACCTAACTGGAATACCCGATCCTGAGTCGTTGTGGATCGGATATACACTTTTTTAGAGAAGTCTATGGAATGTATTTATAGGCTCCTATCCTTGTTTATGGGTGGAGCCTACAGCAGCATTCTTGGCGACCTTGATACAGACAACAATCACCACTTGACTTCTACAGGTATAGTAGAATTTTCATTACTTCCAGTACCGAGTGAACCAAAGTAGATATTATTGCCAAAAGCCCAAAGAGTACCATTTTCTTGAAGTATTAATGAAAATCTGTGGGATCCTGATAGGTCAGTAATATTGTTCAGAGAATTTATTTTTTTGGGAACGGGATTATCAACTATTGTACCATCCCCTAATTGTCCAAAATCATTTCATTAACATTGCTCCAGACATCATCCGAGTTTTTGCTCCGGATACGCCAGAAATAGGAAGTGCTATCAGACAAAAAACTATCTTCATTGAAATATGAAAAATTACTGATAATTTCATCGAAAAGCATAGCGCCAAGGAAGTCTTCAGCTGTGTTTAACTGGAATTGATAACCAACTGAACCTGCAATACTCTCATCTGTTCAATGTCGAAAAACAAGCTGAATCCAAATTAGATGGACTTTCACTGGTTCTGATTAGGGGTTTAAATTATACCACTTTTATTACTAAATCATCTTTAAAGCATAAGATAAAAATTATAAAACTAATTTTTGCTGCAATTTTATACATCAAGTGGGCTACTTAAATTCCTCTGTACTTTAATTATTCCAATATTACCACCGAAAATCAGGCTTGTTTCGATTATTTCAAGCCTAAAGGTTTCAAGAAAAGCTACAAGACCTCCTGCATTCATAAATTTCTTATAATTTCGGAAATGGCTTCCCCCTACTAACTTTTCAACATAATGAACAGATTTATATCCCAGGCCACTATAGATTGTATTTTTTTTAGGTATTGTATAATCAACTATAACAAGAGAACCTTCACCCCTTGTTACACGCAACATTTCTAAAACTATTTTCTTACTAATTTCAGGATCAACCTCATGAAGAGCAAGTGTAATTGTAGAAAGATCAAAGGAATTGTCTTCCAGAGGAAGTTTTGTTCCATCTGCATGGAGACACTCTAAATTCCTTTTCCCTGCAATATTCAACATTGCCAGGGAAAGATCAATCCCAGTGTACTGTGCCCCGGCTTTTTTAAACCTTATGGCCTGAGTTCCAGTGCCACAGGCAACTTCCAGAACTTTCATTCCTTCTGTTACATTGCTCACTTTTATAATCTTTCTTCTCATTTTCCAAAGAATTGGTTCGAGAATCCTGTCATAGTATGATGCCATAGAATCATATTCGCTTACTGCCATGTTATAATTATAACCTGAATCCGTATAAAAATATAGTCACGGCTTAAAAAGCATCATGAAATAATATTTAGAGCTGGATTCAACTCCAATTCGAAAAATAATTATCAGTGTAACTGGAGATTGTTAATTTTAAGGTGAAATGATAAGATTTATACAAGTTCCCGAACTGCATAAAGACAGCTATCCTACAAATTTTAGTGAAACATTACTATTCAGAATCTACAGGGTGCAAAATGATTCATACAGTTTGGAAAAGACCTGCAACCAGGGGTCATGATCCCAAAGCTTGATCCACCAGATATGAGCATGGTACAGCTCTATTACTTCTTCCGGTGTCTCGTATAGATTCGTCCAAAAAGTCTCAACTTCAATTTCTGGAAAAAGTAATTTAGTACCATCTTTAGCTTCAGTAATCTTCTCAAGATATAATCGCAAGGTTTCAGCGGCGGGTACATATTTTAGATCGAATGCTTGTTTAAAAAAGGGATCAAAACGAAACAGTTTTATTTCCTCAAAACTACTTCTGCCCTGAACAAACAGGCCATACATTATTCTTAAGATTTCGGGATGCACAAGTTGTCTGCTAGATTTAGTATCATAAAAATTAAATTCAATTTTTTCAGATATTTTCGCTGCTAATGCAATTCCGCCTGTTCTGTGGTACAATCTATAGTGAATTTCATTTGCACCCCTTAGGTGAATGTGTATTTGTTGCTAAATTATTATAGCTTAAGGGGTTGCTTTTCAATACTGTGATTTTTATACGAATTCAGGTAGTTTTTTTCTCTGTCTCATTTATTATATTAATAGCCGGAATAATCGGTATTATTGTTTCTAATGACATTGTATCCAAAACAGACATTATTCTTTATGAAAAAATGCCTATTAAGAATGCTTCAATGGAAGCAGTTATTGCCATTATTTCAGCATGTGGATTGCAATGATTGAATTTGGAACTGAAAGCAATGAATTCAAATCCAGTGATGCAGGAAAAATGTATAATAAGGATGGACTTGATTTATTTGTAGAAAAAGGAACCAAGGCTATGACGAAGATAAATGATTCAAGTGATCAAATTAAAAAGATAGTTAAGGTAATTGACGACATTGCCTTCCAGACAAATCTATTGGCCCTTAATGCAAACGTGGAAGCAGGCAGAGGCAATTGATCAGATAACTCAAGGTCTGGAGCAGATTGATCAGGTTACCCAGTCCAATACCGCTAGTGCTGAAGAAAGTGCTGCTGCGGCCGAAGAACTTGCATCCCAAAGTGTTCAGCTCAAAATACTCATACAGAACAACCAAGGCAACTGGAATACCAGACCCCAGAACCAGTACATACAGAAACTGGGATAAAACTAGTTGATCCCTCTTCTGTAATATCATTGGATGATGATGACTTTGACAGGTTCTAATAAACTGATATTTATGATCGGGGTAGTAAAACTACCCTAATCAATATTACATCTAAATACTCCATTTTAGTAGCCTTTGTTTTTATTACAATGGTAGAAATTATATGTTTATTAAGAAAGTTTAATGCAATGCTGATAGTTTGGAGATATAAAACTTGAAATTAATTTTAATTGTAGAAGACAAGGCTATTATTGCTCTTACCTACAAGCGGGCCATACAAAAATACTATACAACAAATTTGGTAACTACAGACTTGGCCGCAATTGATGCTGTAAAAACATTTCATCCCGATCTTATTCTTATGGATATTATGCTGGAAGGTGAAATGGATGGAATTGAAGCTGCAAGACAAATCCAGCTATAGCGGAACTGTAATTCTATATTCTGTCCCTTTTTCCCTAAGAATTTCCATTGATCCACTAATTTGCTCTACTAGACTATTTATTAATAAAAAACCAATTGAATCACTTTCATTTATTTTACTTTCTTCAGGAAGCCCAATACCATTATCCCCAATTGTTAATACAATTTTTTCAGGTGAATTTCTAATTATACTTACATATAATTTTGGTAACTCAATGTTTTGGAATGCATGCTTTAAAGCATTGGAAATTATCTCATTAATAATCATCCCAAGAGGAATTAGAAGATCAAGGTTAAGTTCAAATTGAGCTACATCTAATTGTGTACTTATATCATGAACACCATAGTCATAACTGGTTAAAAGAATATTTACAAGTTCATCAATATATTTTTTAACATTAATATCCTTTAGATTTTCACTTTTGTATAAGTATTCATGAATAAGAGCCATAGATCGTACTCTATTTTCAGTACTTTGTAGTAGAATCTGAACCTCTTCATCTTCTACATTCATTGATTGAAGAGAGATAAAAGAAGAAATTATTGCCATATTGTTTTTTACTCTATGATGGACCTCTTTAAGAAGTATTTGCTTCTCTTCCAGGGATTTCGCAAGTCTGTCTTCTATGAGCTTTCTTTCAGTAATATCATCAACAAGAGCTACTACCCCATAAATTGTTCCGTCGTTATCTGATAGAATTTTATTATACCATTCACATGTAATTCGTTTACCACTTTTTGTAATATTATCATTTATATTTTTTGCCCCTGAATCTCCATCAACAAAATCATTTTTCATATCTTTAAAAAGTTGCCTTATACCCGGTATTACTTCAGCTGGCATAATTATATCATCATTATTACCAAGAATTTCTTTTTTGGAGTAACCAAATATCCTTTCTGCCGAAGGATTCCAGTATACAATATTAGAATCAAGATCATACTCAATATAACCAAGGGGGGACTGCTCACGTTGCAAACGAAGAAGTTTATCTGAGGAAACTCTTTGTAACTCAGCTTCCAGTTTATTAGCTACCATTTGATTCATATCTTCAGCAATATTTAAAAATTCCTGGTACTTAATATTTGATAGATTAATTTCTTCACTTTTAATTGCAGCATCATCAAAATAGCTGGAAAATAATCTAATTTCATCTTCTACTGATATTGTAAAGCGTCTAAAAATAAGTTGAACTATAAAAAGAATTATTGCTACAATTATTAATAAAACAGATGCTTCAATTACAGTTTCTTTTATTACTCTTCCCTGAAGTACAGTAATTTCATTATCTATTGAATCCAGGTAGACACCTGCACCGACCAACCATTCCCACTCAGGAACTCCCTTGATAAATGAAACTTTTGGACTTATAGAATTGGTTGAAAGTTTAAGCCAGGAATAATAGATAAAATCACCTTCAGGATTTCTTACAGCCCGACGTTCTTCCTGTATAACTTTTACTCCATTAGGGTCTGTTAACTCCCATATGCTATCACCACCAATAACTCTTTTTGCGTCAAATAAAAGAGGTATACCGTTATATGTATTAACAAATATATAGCCATCCCTGTCTGATCCAAATCTTATTCCTTTTAAAGATTCAAGAATATCATCCCTTGAAATTCCAGTATTAGCTGAGAGCTTAATAAACTGCACAGCACTTTTAACTTGAGTTTTTACTATTGATTTTTGCTCTTCGGTATATGCAGATCTGATTTTATTGGTTTCATTTTTTAAAAATAAGGATTTATCAAATATTCCAATTAGAGCAAAGCAAATTACTGCTATTCCATATGTAATAATAGTTATCCTGCGTATGGTGTGAACAAGACCAATTTTCTTTTTTACATAATCCATTCCGTTAAGTCCTTGTAATTTGTGCATATATAGAGCCTGTCCCAAATTTGTCAAATTTGAATTGAGAAAAATCTGTTAACACGGATACCAGCAATCCGGAGATAGAAACCACTCGAGGATAAATTACCGGCGTTCTTTTTTGGGAAAATTTGTTAATAATTATCGGTTTTATGGCTGCTCGGACATAGCTTACCAGCAACTGTCAGGGAAGAGAATAAAAATAATTAAAAATGATTGTCTGGGATCAGGCCACCTGTTCTTTTTTCAAGACATCTACTTCAGATAATCTGGCCAGAACCCAGAGGTTATGAGAAAGGACACTCCAGGCTGTATTAAGATTTCGGGAATTGAAACTTTTTCCCTTTGATGGATTTCCTGAAAAGCTATTCTTAATAATCCCAATACGCCCCTCCGTTTGGGCACGGCGTTTCTGATGTTCGCAAAAATCATCTTCTTTCAGTCTATCCTGTAATTCAGCTACAGACCTTGGACACATATA
>JAQIBN010000041.1 GCA_027859095.1 Spirochaetia bacterium
TCCAATATGTCTTATTTTTTTGATAAGACAGAGATATTTCATCCATGTTTTTATCAGATTTATAAATATAAAGAACAGCTTTATCTCTACTTAATTCGACTTGATTTACTTTTTAAGCCAAGTGATGGAATAATTGTAGAATCCGGAAGCAATGATGTAACAAATACATATAGAACAAAACATTTATATCTTGAAAGTGATCTGATACCAATTACAGGATATACCTCCAGTAATGGAAAAATAACTGGATTTAATATTGAACAAAATATATCCGACACATGGATTGGTGAATCCGGTCGAGGGTATCTGTTGGAAGGAATATGGATGGATTTGGAACTTACCAAATACCTTTCAAAATTATTCCTCCCAGAGGGCAAAAAAGTATACCCCTACTACCCATTTACCTGCAAATACAGAACATTATGCCATAGCCTGGCAGACCTTTCTATGAAAGGAAGAAAAAAGCACCTTTTGTATCTTCATACAGCCAGAACCTATGCAATGCCCCTACTAGAGGAAATTCAGGAAGAATTAAAAAAAGAGAGTTTTGACTCAAGTCTACCGGCATTTATCAATATGCGTAAAAATGTTCCAGAATTCTGGAATAAAGTATGGGAAAATCTTAATATTAAAACATACCTGAACGGTAATGATATGAAGGAGTTCCTGATTGAATTCTGATACAGATTTATCTTCCCTTAATGTTACTATTATGGGTCTTGGTCTACATGGCGGGGGGTTATCCTCTGCTATTTTTTTTGCTGAGAGGGGTTCAAAATTAACTGTAACTGATCTTAGAAATGAAAACATACTTAAACCCATAATTAAAAAGCTTAAAAAGTATAAAATTAAATATGTTCTGGGAGAACACAGAGACATAGATTTTTTAAATGCTGATCTTGTTATTAAAAACCCAGCAGTTCCTCTTAGTTCTCCTTTTTTAAAACTGGCAAAACAAATTGAAACAGATATCTCAATTTTTCTCAAATTTAATAAAAGACCAATTATTGCTGTTACAGGAAGCAAAGGAAAGTCAACTACTGTTTCTGCTATTTTTGATGTCCTTAAGAAGGTTAAAAAAGATTCAAAACTTGGTGGAAATATTACAACCTCTCCCCTTAATTTTATAGATGAATGTAAGAACAAGGATGGTGCTGAAGTCATCCTGGAACTATCTTCATGGCAATTAGCAGATTTAAAAGATAAGAAGCTACTTGTTCCAGGGATTTCAGTTATAACAAATATTATGCCTGATCACCAAAATAGATATTTGTCTATGGATGATTATATTGCAGATAAAAAACTAATCTATGCTGATCAAAAAGATGATGATTTCCTTATCTGCAATTTTGATGATAAGTACGGAAAGATCTTTGCATCAGAATTTCCAGGGAGAGTATTATTTGTTTCAGAAAAAATACTTCCATCCTTTACCGATGGAGCATTTATTGATGATTTTCAGGGTTATATCAGACTAAATGGTAAAGAAGAAAAAGTTTTACCAGAAAATCTTAAAATACCAGGGGAACACAACAGGTTAAATCTACTTTATGCGGCATTGGTCCTTAAACTATCCGGTATAAGTACAAGTGAAATTAGCGAAGGTCTAAAACAATTTTCAGGTATATCCCACAGAATGGAACTTGTTGCATTAATAAAAGATATTAGCTGGTATAACGATAGTGCCGCCACAATCCCACAGGCTACAGCAGCAGCCATGAGAGGTTGTCGTACCCCATTCAGGCTTATTGCAGGAGGAACCGACAAAAAACTGGATTTTGATGGCACTATTGAAGCCTTCTCACTGGCAAAAAGCATTTATTTATTGGAAGGTAGTGCTACAGACAGACTTATAATTCTTCTTAAAAATCAGAACATTTCGTATAATGGCCCCTATGACAACCTGGAAGTTGCTGTCAAACGAGCAGCCGCTGACACTAACCCTGGTGAATCAGTAATATTCTCACCTGGAGCGACATCATTTGGAATGTTTTTAAATGAATTTGACAGAGGTGATAAATTCCGACAGATTGTTTTGGATCTACCGTAGGGGCGAATGGCCATTCGCCCTTACGGTTATTTTTTTCGCAATTTTTTATAGTACAACAGCCTGAAATATTCTGCCCATCTGTAAATCTGATAAATAACAGGTTTTAGAGGCAGATCCCAACATCCAGGCCGGTGAAGAATATCCCCTCCAAATCCAGTTTTAAACCGATAAAGTCCACTCATTGGATGATCTGGATTATTTTCTGGAGGAATTCCAAAAAGATCATACTCAGAACAACCTTTTGATTTAGCATATTTAATAGCTTCCCACTGTAGAGCATAGGCAGGCATTAGATTTCTATGATCATTAGATGATGCACCATATAAATACGTAGCTCTGGTTCCATATACAACAACAATAATTCCTGCAAGAATTTGTTCATTATATTCGGCCTTAAACAATATTATTTCCGGGTTTTTATTAGTTACTGGATTTTCAAGAGATATATCAAATATCATCCTGTAATATTCTTTGGAATGAATAGTTATTTTATCCCGAAGAGCAGTTTCTTTGTAAAGCTGATACCATTCATCCAGTCCTTCGACACCAGACATCTTAACAACGATGCCCTTTCGAAAGGCAAGACGAATATTATATCTGGTTTTTGACTTCATCCTGGAAAGGATATCTTCTTCAGTTTCTTTTAGCGAAAGAATAACTGTATCCGGTGGCTGAATATCTGAAAATGATTTTTTAAGTGGCGGTTCAAAATTAAATAAAACTGGATCCAGTTGATATTTTCCGGTAGGAAGATCAAACCTAAGTAAAATACACCCTGAGGGAAGACTTTTTTTTACTTCATTCCCCATCTCTTTAAGTGTAGGCGCATTTTGATCAGTCACTGATAATTGGGGGCCATGAGGAACATATGCAATATAATATTTTGCAAAAATCTTTCGGGTAAGAACGAGAAGACCTGTCCCCTTATAATTATAATAATAAGGTTTCCAACCAAAAGAGCTTTTTAGGCGACCCCAGTAAGCAGATTGAAGAATATTGCTGCTCACGGGGAATTGTGATAGTTCTATAGGATAAATGCTCTTTTCACTCATTGGCAGTAGAGAGGGGGACTAACCCACCTCTCCTTCAGACACAATATTAGTTTTCAAAGTCTTTCCAGATACTTCAAGAGCGGTTTCACCTACTATAACAATATTTCCATCCGCTTTTAATGGGATATCAAAAAAATGATTCACTTTAAGTTTTTTGGGACTATCACCTTCCGGTACTGATAAACCTGAAAGGTTTATTCTTGTGCCTGGTTCAGCCCAATCTGCAAAAATAACCTCAACGTCACCACGTTCTTCCGAACCAACAGAAGTGTTATCTGCAGCAAGTAACATACCCTGGCTTTTTACACCACGCAATTTAGCAGGTTTTAAATTGTAAACCAGAATTATATTATGATTAAGGAGGTCGTCCTCTTTGTAGTAGGGAACAAGCCCGGATACAATCTGCCTGGGTTCTTCTTCTCCTACATCTATGGTTTCTATATATAGTTTATCTGCTTCCGGATGTCTTTCAATAGCTGTTATTTTTGCTACTCTTAAATCCACCTTTTCTACAAACTGTTCTTCCAATGATTTTTTTTCAATTTTTTCTTCCACTTGGCCCTCACTCGCTTCTTTTTCAGCCCGTTCTGCCTGACTGCCGGCAAATTTTTCTCTTAAACTATTAATAAAATCATCTTCTAACTTATTAAATAGTATTTCCGATTTACCAAGTTTATCTATACCTTCAAATTTTCCCAAAACATCCCAGGACATCTTAGGATTACCAAGAAAAGCTGCAATCTTTGCACTGGTTTCCGGTATATATGGTTCTACCATTATTGCAAGATCCCTAACTAGATAAACAAGATGTTTTATCAAACCAGCTGCTACTTCAGGTTCGCTATTTCTGGTTCTCCAGGGTTCACCTTCCTGAAATGCCTTATTACCAAAAGAAGAAAGAAAAAGTATCTTCCGGAGTGCATCTCTTAACTGAGCCTTTTCAAAATGCTCTGTAATTTCTGCTTCATATTCTTTTATTATATCAATAAATACTGAATCATTTTCTGCAACCGGGACTCTGTCCTGGTAAAATTTGTTTACAAATATAAGAGTTCTGTTTACCAGATTACCAAGATTTCCCAACAGTTCACTGTTTACCCTTTCCTGAAAATCATTCCAACTGAACTGATAGTCAGATTTTTCCGGCCGGTTATAAAAAATATAGAATCTCCAGACATCTGAAGGAATACCCGTATCCCTTGCATCTGTACCAAAAACTCCAACACCTTTACTCTTTGAAAACTTCCCGTCTTCATAATTAAGATATTCGGTTGATGACATATGATGAAGCATTGTCCATTTTTCACCTGTGCCCAAAAGTGAAGATGGGAAAACCACAGTATGAAAGGGAATATTATCCTTACCTATAAACTGAAAAAGCTCAACTTCTTCAGGATTTCTCCACCAATCCTCCCAGTTCTCTGTGTGAGCTTTTGTCATGGAAATATAACCAATTGGCGCATCGAACCAAACATAAAAAACTTTTCCCTCAAAACCTTCTTTTGGAACAGGTATTCCCCACTTTAAGTCCCGGGTTATAGATCTCTCTTTAAGGCCATCTCTTATCCAGCTTTTTGTCATTTGAACAGCATTCTTTGCCCAAAAGCCTTCAACAGAAGCTGTATTCATCCATTCTTGTAGTTTTGGGAGAACTTTTGGCAAATCAAGGTATAAGTGTTTGGTATCCCGTCCTACTGGTTCATTACCACATGTGTTACATTTGGGATCAACCAGTTCGGAAGGATCAAGAAGCTTACCACAGTCCTCACACTGATCTCCACGTGCATTTTCAGACCCACAAGAGGGACAGATACCATGAACATATCTATCTGCAAGAAATCTATCACAACTTTCACAATAAAGCTGATTAATAGTATCTTCTCTTATTAAACCAGCTTCATCACACTTTTTAAATATATGCTGAACTATTTCAGTTTGTTCAGGTGCAGAAGTACGTCCCCACTTGTCAAATTTTATATTAAACCATTCATAAATATCTGTATGGATTTCATAATAATGATCACAGAGTTCTTTCGGGGTAACACCCTCTTCCAGAGCTTTGGTTTCTGTTGCAGTACCATACTCATCTGTACCACAGACATAGAGCGTTTCGTACCCTTTTTCTCTGCAAAACCTGGCAAATACGTCTGCAGAAAGAACCTGAATAAGGTTTCCCAGATGTGGAATATTATTTACATAGGGCAAAGCTGATGTTATAAGTTTTTTCTTTTTCATAGTCAGCTACTATACCGGCTTGAGAAGAGATTGGCAATAGGATGGGTTTAATTCACCCCAGATTACAGCTCATATCCTGACCACAGCACATGGGTGATTTTATCTTTCCATGTCCATTTGGACATTTTGAAACATGCACTTCTGATCCATCATCCATTTTCAATGTATCGTGTTCCAGGGGAGCATCACATTTTGCACAAGTGGCGTTTACCGCCATGCCACATACTGAACATTCATAAGTTGCCATTTTATCTCCTATTAATTATATATTTACTAATCTACAAATACAATATATCTATTTTGAAGAGATATTTCAATTATTTTGTCTTCTGATATCCAAATATAAGAAATTACTGTGATACACAGGGCAGGCAAGTCGTTTATTCTAAAAAAAATCATGAATCGAGAACATCTGTTCCCGTTCTGTATAGCTTAGTGATCACTCTGCTTCTAATACAATACTTATTAATAAAATGCTTTAGTTTTGGCTATTAATCTTTTATAATATGATTAGTTAATACCCTTCCCGGAGGCTGTATTATGAAAAAAAATCTATTGACTTGTCTTTTCCTATTCATACTAATAGTTTCTATTTTTGCAGCAGAAACCAGGGTATCTCTCTCTGATTTCATTGTTCACAGTGACAATACCAGATACAAATACATGGGTAAGGGTATCTCGGAAATGATTTCCGTTGAACTTCAAAAATCCCCAGGGGTAGATCTGGTTGAGAGAGAGCAAAGAGAACAGATTCTGGAGGAGATGAATATTTACCTGTCAGGTATTTCAGATTCCGAAACACATGTTGAACCTGGAAAACTTATGATTGCAAGGTTTATTGTCTTTGGTGAGATTATTTACATGGATAAAGATGTTTTTATCAGTTTAAGGATGATTGATGTGGAATCCGGAAAAGTAGTATGGAATCAAAAAATAACTGAAAAACTGTCTAAATATGATTATATCTCAGGTTACTTTGCTTCTTCCATACTGGAATTTCTCAGTGCCGAGGTCAGTAATACTACTATGACAAAAGTGGAAGTAAAGAAAGAAAAGAGCGAAGATGCTGTTATTGCTTTCTCTAATGCCGTAGACTACTACGATAAAAAAGAAATGGAGAAGGCTAGAAAGGAATTATCTATAACGATAAAAATAGATCCCGAAAGTGAAGCAGCAGAATTCTATCTTTCAAAACTTATTACAAACACTACAAAGTTTAAGATAATGACAGAACAATATATATCGTACCAGAATCCTGCTTATCTGGGAGTAATCAGAACTGACAGGTTCCATTACAGCCACTCACAAGCACTTACCAAAGACAGAACATGGCTCTATGTACCTAATCCTGAAAGCCCGTCAGCAAGCAATAGGCAGGCTGCTGGTGGTATCCTCAGCTTCGGCTATAAGACATCCGACTATAGTTCAATTGGTTTTTCACTTTCTGCTTATAATCGAACATGGAGGGGATATGATCAAAATCTATATCCTGCTGATGAATATTATTTTAAACCAGACTCAGATTGGAGTTTTGGGTTCAGTCCCGGATTTCTTTACAGAAACAAGGATGAGAGTTTTGTATTTGATACCAGACTTGCCTATTCAAACGGAAAAATTGTTCCAATAAATGGGGATTATACAGACGATGTTGATGTTAGTAATGATTATATTTTAGAAGATAAAGTAAACCTCCCACTATTCTGGGAAAACACCTTTACCTGGGCATTTAATAACAGAAATACTTTTTTTGTATTAAAACAGCTGAACGATATTAGTATAGACAGAATCTATTATTTTGGCAGATTTCTGCCAGCAATAGAACACTTTCCCATGGATTGGTTTTCTTTAAGAGCCGGTATAGAAGGATCCTTTGCAGTATTTAATGATTCCAGAAATGCAGGGTTCGGCGGAATGGGTGGAATTACTTTCAGAATACCAGGATGGGGGCTTGATATTGACCTTAACTTTACCTATCGAAAGCGACCTTCCAGGGTAATAGAAGGAATAATGTTTACTGATTACATTTTTCTGTTATCCGGTACTTTGAGCGATGTTTTTATTTCGCGTAATTAATACACTGCTATAGTTTTACTGTGCAGTTGATAGATCTTAGGTGATGATATGAATAAACCTCCGTCCTCTTTTTTAAATTAAATGTCACTTATATTGACTTTATAAATGCCTTTTAATTGACAATTAGAAAGTTATTAACTATATTTATTTCAGAGGTATAAAAGAATATGTTTACAGTAAAGGAAAATACAACCCTGGTCGGTGTATCTGAACTCAGATCCGGTATTGATAAAATTCTTGAAAAGGCTAAAGAAGGTTTGGTAATTATAGAAAAAAGACATAAGCCCCAGGCTGTACTAATGTCAAATGAACAATATGAACACATCCAGAATATGCTTGAACTTTCAGAAGATCTTATTCTCGGTAGCATTGCTCAGGAACGTTATAACAACAGTGGTGATGATGACTATATTGATATTAAAGACTTCCTTTGATTCTAAATACTATGAAATTATGGAAAATCAGAATTCATCGACTGGTTATAGAAACTGATTTTAAAAGAATCAGTAAAAAAGATCAGGGTATTATTATAAAAACCATATACAAAAAATTAAGTACATTCCCTGAAAAATATGGTGCTCCCCTTCGGTACAATCTAAAGGGATATTGGAAATTAAAAGTATCAGGCTATAGAATTATATACAGAATAGAGAAAGAAAAAATTACCGTACTGGTGCTTAAAGCAGGGATTCGCAGAGACGAAGAAGTTTATAAAGAAATGCTGAACCGTTTAAATGCAATTGAAAAAGAAGATAAATCCAAGGGTTAAAACAGACTGTGGAATTTCTATTCAGCTTAATTCAATCTCAGACCCTTGAAATAGTCTCGATAAAAACCCCTATCTCTGGTTATCAGTTTATCTCCCTGGTTCATTGCAAAAGAACCAACAATGAAATCAGGTATAATTCTATCTCTTGATTTTTGCTTCTTTCTATATTGAAGCCAGAGCTGACCAGCCATGTAGAGGGTATCGGTATTTGGAGAAATTATGCTTATCCCAATCTTTTCCAGGGATTCATCAAGAAGTTTCTTCTCATCAAACTGAGGAGACAGCTCGCTGTATACAATGTCACAGATAACCAGAGAACCTTGCTGATAAACAGTTTCAAGCAGTTTTAGAGAAGACTCCCCATGAACGGGGTCAGGAAGAAAAATATCCAGAAGGATATTTGTATCAATAACTGAGATCATAATTCTATCTGCCTCTTATTTCCTCAAGAATCTGGTCACTGGCAATATCTTTTCCAAGTATACCAAATACCTCCCTAAAAAGACTACTATTCATCTGCTTCTTAACTATCAGGAGTCCTTCTTCCTTAGGCACTATTTCGAGTTCTGTATCAGGTCTTATCCCATAAAGGTCGCGATACTTCTTTGGAATAGTAAGCTGTCCCCGTTCCATTATTTTCATACTTTACCTCCATGTATACATACTTTTGAATACATACTATCTCTTTTCGGTATGAAAGTCAAATTAAGGATGTTTTAATTCAGAAAGTGCATGATTAAGAAAGCTTCAATTAGAAAATAACGCAAAAACAGGATATCATTGGAATAATTATATCAAAATTCCTAAAATTCATAATCTTGAACGTCTGTTTGCTTTGATCGAAGAAGCAGATATAGTGTCAATCGTACTTGATGAAGATATTCTGGATCAGATTAATGACGTTTATATTGATTCCCAATGAATTCCAACACCCTTTCCCATCAATCTCCAGCCATTTCTCTCGTTCACTGATGCATGCAGCAATCTCGGAAACCATGCTAAAGGAACTGATACAGTTCTTCCATCATCAAGCTCTACAGTAAGACTATCTTCAGTAACAATAACATTGTTGATATTAGGTCCTACTGTCAATACTGTGGGCATTTAGCAAATAATCTATAAAATATTACCATAAGTGTTGCTATCATACAATACAAGGGAAAAAGTAGTAGGTATATTCAGTATTCTTTTAACAAAGTAGAGCTGATAAAGTCTTCTGGTGACAGAATCATTGCCTCATCGGGAAAGTGACGAAGATTCCCTGTAATCAAATATGAGAACAAGTATGTTTGAAAGAATTATTGAAGTAGAGAAGAGTAACGAAGAAGAAGTAAAAATACTTTATAACTGTCTGGTTTAGAACCTCCGTCCCTGTTATCATTATATCATTAAATTTCCGACAAAAAATCACTGACAGACTTTTCGTATAATTCTTTGTCTGCACTCCATCCATCAGTGTGATTCCCATCCTCTATTTCTACAAGATCTATGTTTTTTGCTTTCTCTGCCAGAGATCTGCTTTCATAAACAGGAACCCACCCGTCATTTTTTGTATGTAGAATGAGAATTGGTATCTTAGCATTTATTATATCTCTTCTAAAATCCAATGCTTTCCAATTTACTTTGTACAGGATCGAAGTTATTAACTGAGCCATTAACAAAAATGGTACAACAGCCTTCCCGTACCGTGCTTTCCCACTTTGAAGAACCGATGAAGCAAAATTGAGGCTAGGAGAATCCAGTATAGCAGCAGAAATTTTACCAGATAATTTTGATAACTTCAAGAAATTTGCAACAATACCTCCGCCCATACTGCACCCGAATAGAATCACATTTTCTGAACCTGTTTTTAAAGAGTAGACAACAGCGGCTTCTACATCTGCCCATTCGGTGAGCCCATATTGATATATCCCGCTCGGGTCTGTGGGGTTATCTTTGTCGTTTCTGTAATTTATTGTCAGTGTTGGAAATCCCAACTGAGTAAACAATGGTAGAAATCCCAGTGAAAGCAATTTTGTATCCCTAACCCCATGGACAAAAATAACACAAGTTGATTTATATCCTTTAGTAAACCAGGCATTCATTAATCCAATTGGAGATTCATACTGCACTTCTTTGTATTCAAGACCCATATCAGCGGGATTTCCATGAAACGGCCAGTAACTGACTTTTACATTATCACCTTTATTTAGAGTACCTTTTAGGCGATTGTATGATCTTTTTACAGTTATTTGGGTGTCGGTTTTTTTACTGAGTATTTTTTCTGAGGTGCAAGTAAAATTGGGTCCCTCTAAACCGATATATCCATCCAGTTCCAATCCGCCCCAGGCTGTCTCATAAATCTCAAGAGTCAATGATTTATCATCAATTTCAATTACTTTTGCCCTGTCAGCAACATCCTTATCATTATCCCAGTTCGGATTAAGCCCCACATTATAAAGAACCCTGCTAAGTATAAAACTTGCTGCCATGAAAAGAATTACTATTATAACAAGGACAAATAAAACAATCATCATCGCATTATCTCCTTTTCTTTAGAAAACAAACTATCAAAATAATATCATAAAACAGTGGATAAATCAAAATATTAACGAAAAATCTCCGGGTGATATAATATGTGCGTCATCAGGAAAGTGGCGAAGATTCCCTGTAATTAAATAATCTGCAAAACCATTTTGTGCAACTTCAAAAAACTTTTTGTCATCTTCATCCTGGAATTTTATTTTGGAGGGTTCAGCAGTTATATATTCTCCCTCTTTCCTAAGAAAATCTATTAGCGGGTTAATCCACTCTTCCTTAAAACCGAACTTTTCCCTATGAAGGACCTTAATATATTCAAACAGGATCCTGTTATCATATAAAAGAATAATACTTCCGTTAAGAAATTATCTTATGGACTCAACTTCTCTCGTAATATCATCCAAAGAAGGGACATCATCCGAGTTTTTACGTAATCTTGACAATATATTAGAAAAATTAGAGGGAGTTTTACTCTTATTAATTCTTATCAGATCCACAGCGGCTAAATCTCTAATAATATTAATAGCTTTGGGATTTAAAATATCAATTTTTATCGTTTCCATAATAATACCTCCTATTTAATAATAGTTTAACTTTTAATATTGATAATTGATTAATATTATCATGGAAATGTCTTTAAAAAAATATAATTATTTAAAAAACAGTGGAGCTGTGATATAATTTACTCTAAAGGGAGATATTACTACTTAATTGATCACCTTTCGGTTTCCTCTTAAAAGTTATTTTAGAAAAATTTTGATAAGAGATCAGTTTATGTTTAAAAAGTTTGTCTTTATTATCCTTCTTATTTCAGGCTCATTTCTTATTCATGCAGCCGAGTTTGGTGAGGTTTCACTTTCTCTTACACCGGGTGGTTTTCTTCCGTTGGGAGAAAGTACTTCTCCTTTAAATTTGGAGCCGGGGCAGATCTTTCTGCGGATTTTCGTATAAACAAGGTTCCTTTGTTCTTCCTGAGAATGGATTCTTCCTACACCTATATTCCTATTGTCACGAAAGATGTTGTGTCTGTCTATTCTGTATATGCCGGGGGAGGAGTTGGGATTAGTCCCTTAAAAAAATTAAACCTATGCGTCTATGGAACTGGAGGTTATTTTTACAGCAGTGTAAGCGACAGCAGCGTATCTGGAGGAGGAAATATTTCCCTAAAAGGCGGTCTGACTGCTTCCTATGCTCTTACTTCTTCTTTCAGCATACAAGGGGATATGTCCTATCTATACAATTTCTATCTAAATCAGGGCTTAGGGCTTTCTCTGGGTGTTTCATATAGTTTCCCAATAAATAGAAGTGAAAGAACCATCAATACTATGCCGGTAAAACCGGAACCCTTACAAGAAACAACAATAAAACGGACAGGGAAGGGTCTGGAGATAAGTTCTATTGATCTTGACAAGATATTCCCGGTGCTTTTTAAACACTACGATGATAACCCTGTTGGAAAGGTTGCCCTTTATAATAATGAGTCTTCTCCCGTTACGGATATTACTCTAAGTTTTTTTGTAGAACGCTACATGGATAACCCCAAGGAATGTGCTGTATCAGAGGAGATAAACAGCAAAGAAGCGGTAGAAGTAAATCTATTTGCGCTGTTCTCCGACTCTGTACTGGAAATAACAGAGGGGACAAAGGTTTCTGCAAAACTGACCCTGGGGTATACTTTAAAGGGTAAACCTTTTTCAGAAGAATATACCCAAAGCCTGGAACTGTATGATCGAAATGCAACCACCTGGGACGATGACAGAAAAGCTGCTGCCTTTGTTACAGCTAAAGACCCGGCTGTGCTTGAATTTTCAAAAAGAGTTGCCGGATGGACGCAAGGTGAAGGAAGCAGGGCAGTAAATAAAAATTTAAGTATGGCGATTGGTCTTCATGAAGCCCTGGGGCTGTATGGATTAAGCTATGTTGTAGATCCGAAAACTCCTTTTACAGAGTTTTCCAAAGATAAACTATCAGTTGATTTTCTGCAGTTTCCACGTCAGACCCTTACCTATACAGCAGGAGACTGTGATGATCTTTCTATCCTTTTCAGTGCACTTCTTGAGTCTGTGGGTATAGAAACAGCCTTCATAACCATACCGGGGCATATATATATGGCATTTTCTCTGGATATTGAACCCGATACTGCAAGGAACAGTTTTTTAAGGCCCGATGACCTGATATTTATTGATAATAAAACCTGGCTGCCTGTAGAAATTACCATGACAAAGGATAATTTCCTTAAAGCCTGGGAAACAGGAGCTAAAGAGTGGAGGGAGAATGCCTCAAAAAATCAGGCAAAGCTCTTTCCAATGCATGATTCCTGGAATGAATACAAACCTGTAGGGCTGCCTGGAACTACTTCCGTTTCAATGCCCGACAGACTGGCAGTGGTAAATGCCTTTCATTCAGAAATAGTAAGTTTTATAGACAGGGAGATATATCCTAAAGTCTCCAGTTTACAGGCGCAGATACGTCAGAACAACAATGGGTCAAAGTATATTAACCGTCTTGGAGTACTTTATGGAAAATACGACTTAATCGATAAGGCTACAGACCAGTTTGAAAAGATACTTAAAAGTGATGAATACGTTCCGGCCCTTATTAATATGGGAAATATAAGTTTTCTGGGTAAAGATGTTAAGGGTGCACTTATATACTACCAGCGGGCATCTAAAAAAGACCCTGATAACCCTAAGGTTCTTTTATCTGTTGCAAGATGCAGCCACGAAATGGAAAATTATGGATTAGTAAGAGAGTCCTACGAGAAGCTGAAACTCCTTGACCCGGATCTTGCCGGCCAGTTTTCATACCTTGCTCTAAGGGGTGAAGAGGCGTCCAGGGCAGCAGAAATTAGTGAAGTGATGGAGGTTGTAGTATGGGACGAGGACTAAAGAAAAACTTAGTACTTAGTATAGCTGTGATTACGGTAATTGCTACTCTGTTGGTGTTGGCAGGTATTACAGGCTGTTCCAACGGAATGCTGGAAGATATAAAGGATAAGATAGTCCAGGATGAGATAGATGCAGCTGCTGGAGGTTTTTCTGCATCAAAAGCCATAACAGTTTTTTCTTTCCTGGCAGCAGATAATGCAGCATTGTCGGCGGATATAATTGAAACTACAACAGGCACAGACATTTTTGTGACAGTACCCTTTGGAACTACTGTAACAGCACTAATACCTACGATCAGCTACACTGGAACAAGTATCAGCCCCGCATCAGGAATGACACAGGACTTTACGAGTTCAGTAAGCTATACAGTTACGGCAGAAGACAGTACGGAACAGTATTTTGATGTAATAGTATCGGAACCAGTAGTCGGTGATGCTTATCAAGGCGGGATAATTGCATATATTCTTGAGTCGGGTGATACTGGATATGATGCTAATTTTGTGCATGGACTCATTGCAGCTAACGCCGACCAGAGTACAGACATTGTCTGGATATCCGGAGGTTCAACACAAATAACATCGGTTCCTAATGGTACAGAAACTGCGATTGGAACAGGGCAGGTAAATACTACTAACATTATTTCTCAGGCTGTAGCCGCTGGTAACAGTGATCTCTTATCATATGCAGCAGGTCTATGCGATTACTATACCAATGCCGATACGGGTACAGGCGTTTATTCCGATTGGCATCTGCCCTCTTTAGATGAACTAAATAAACTATATATTAATGAAGTAGAAATCGGCGGTTTTGCGGATGACTACTATTGGAGTTCCTCGGAGTACGATTCAAGCAGCGCGTGGTTCCAGTACTTCTACGATGGGTATCAGGCCAACTACGGTAAGGGCAACGCTTACAGAGTGCGTGCCGTTCGGGCTTTTTAACTATTTATCTATTTAACTATTAAAAGGGTAAATACTTGAATGAGGAAAAAGATTAATAATTAAAATAGGATACAGGCCTGGTCGCAAGCAAGCTTCCTTCCCGGCTATGTAACCTTATGGATCCTCTCTCCAGCCCCGAAGGGGTGTCATCTCCGAACATAGGGCGAAGCCCTATGCCCCCGACCCCCATGTGTCAGCCTCCACTCCTCACATACCGTACACCGATCTCTCACGCCGCACTCCTGCTCTCCCGTCAGAGTACACTGCTGCCTTCTAAGACGATGAGCCGCACCCATCTTTAGAGGACTGCACCCTTTCAGGGCTTAGGAAAGAATGAACTTCTGTAAAAAGCCGCAAACAAAGGAGTTTATCGAGACACCGGTTTGACAATTTACTGTTGTATACATATACTTACACATATAAGTTGATGGAGGTGTTAGATGGGGCAGGTAACAATTTATCTGGAGGATAGTATAGAGACGAAAATGAAATCTGCTGCGGAATCTGCTAAACTGTCTCAAAGCAAGTGGATAGCCGGAGTAATAGAGGCTGTAGTGTTAAATGAATGGCCGGTATCGGTAGTAAATTTGTCCGGAGCATGGACAGACTTTCCTACGGTTGGAGAAATAAGAGAAGGGTATATTAGTGACAGCATCCGGGAAAAGCTCTAATGTATGTTCTGGATACTAATATACTGATATATTTTTTTAAAGGTATGGGTAGTGTAAGTGATAAACTCCTTAGTTGTACCCCGAAAGAAATTTATATACCCGCAATTGTTTTGTATGAACTTGAGGTTGGCATTGGAAAATCCCAATCCCCTGACAAAAGAATAAAACAGCTTGAAGATTTAACTTCTGTTATAACTATTCTGCCCTTTACTAAAGAAGCAGCTAAATATTCTGCCAATATTAGGGTTCTACTCGAAAAAAAAGGGAAACTTATTAGACCCTTCGATACTCTGATAGCCGGCACAGCTTTGGCACACAAAGCAGTATTGGTGACTCATAATACCAAAGAGTTTGAAAGGGTCCCAAACTTACAGATTGAGGATTGGCTTTAATGAATTAATTTTTCTGCCTCGTTCTTTTTGCTCCGCAAAAATGTATCGAAGCACCGGTTTTTGAAGTAAAATGGCGTTTTCCCCTATACTCCCAGGGTATAAACACTTATTATTATAGGAGAAAGTAATGGGAGCACCAGCATTGAAAGAAGAAGAGTTGGAAGTAATAGGAAAATATGTAAAGACTCATCTAAATGAATGGCTTGGTGATACAAATGTTTTACCCTTTTCAAAGCAGATTGACATGGTAGAAAGAATTACCAGTGTAGAATCCGGTATTATGAATTTACAGGAACAGCTCAAACAACAGATGATTTTTACTGAAAAGCGTTTTGATCTTATGGAAAAACGCTTTGAGCAGGTAGATGTCCGGTTTAAACAGATGTTTGCCTATTTTACAACAAGTTTTATTATAATAGCAGCCCTTATGAGTTTGTATCAGTTTTTAGGATAAAAAAGCGGAGCTAGGGGAATTATCCCTTATGATTTTTCCTACGGTACAATTAATGCGCAATGACTCAGAGCAACGCAGGAAACTGTGGCAATGTATGACCACCTGTTGGAGAGTTTTTTTTGCTCAGCAAAAATGTATCGAAGCACTGTTTGTCGGGAGCTCCGTTCTATTCAAACTGGCTTATAATCTACTCATATACCAAACAAAGAAAACTTAAAGCTCAAGAGCCTCTCTTCAGCCCCGAAGGAGCTGGTCGGAAGCAAGCTTCCTGCTCGCCCATGCAACCCAGGGTGTCATCTCCGAACGCAGGGTGCAGCCCTGCGTTCATAACCTTCCGGGAGAAGATCCTATTTCTTGACAGGGTCTGTATCACTCCTTTACTAATCTTCGAAGGATCATTATAAGCCCTGACAGATGTTTGATAATTTACAAAACAAGACTGGTAATTTATTGCCGGAAAAAAGATAATCAAATTCAGTCCCTTAGGGACGACTCTCTAACCCAGAAATTGATATATCGTAATCAAGGTAGTAATAACCAAAAAGCCTATGGACATCATGGCAGTCTGCCTGTTGAACCTTTTATCTACAATATCGAAGCGTCGATCCATCTGCAGCTGCACAGCTTCAAACTTCTGGTCAACTGCTGTAAAACGACGATCCATTTGCAACTGCATTGATTCAAACCTCTGATCCAGTTTATGCTGCATAGCTTCAAATCTTTGATCAATCCGATTAAAACCTTCTCTGACTTCAGTAATCATCCGGTTAAATCTGCCGTCTATTTTTATTAATTCCTGTTGGAACTCAGTGTGCTCCATACGGTTGCCCTCTTTCTCTGCTATGTTTTCGGTCAAAAGTGTAATGTATCTATGCAAAGACTTCCTGTTTTTGACCTCAACAGCCTCTTCAAGCTCTTCTTCCAGAATACGTGCAAAATCTTTCCTCCCTAATATTATATACAGGGTAAATGCCGGTTTGAGAAAGAAGAACCTCCGTCCCTGTTTTTATAAGAAGCCAAATTTGAGATGTTAACGTAGAATGTGGGTATAAAGTAAGTTTAATCTTCTTTGATTGACAGTGCCCATAACTTTTTCTATCATTCAGAGAGAAACAGTTCCCCCTATGGGTTCTGTCGATGCCTGATAAATAGATAGTACAAGAGGAGTCCGAAAATGATTTTATCCCAGCGAATGGAGGCTGTTCAGTTTCCGGTCATTCCAGTAGTCGGTAAGCTTATTAGTGACAACCCGGGTACTATTTCCCTGGGTCAGGGAGTCGTGTATTACGGTCCACCCCAGCAGGCATTAAACCGTGTCTCACAATTTTTAAACAGTCCCCGTAACAAGTACGAGTCTGTAGAGGGTACAACAGAACTCCGGCAGGCCATCGGGAAAAAGGCAGTTCTTGAAAACGGAATAAGAACAGAAAATGGAAGCAGTGTTTTTATTACCGCCGGAAGCAATATGGGATTCATGAACACCGTCTATGCCATTACAGATCCTGGAGATGAGATTATCATTCTCAAACCCTACTACTTCAACCACGAAATGGCCATCCGAATGGCAAACGTAAAGCCGGTGGCAGTTGAAACCGATGATAAATATCAGCCAGACATCAAGGCTATCAAACAGGCAATTACCCCCCGAACCAGAGCCATAGTAACAATATCTCCCAATAATCCTACCGGAGCCGTATACGATGAATCAACACTTCGAAAAGTGAACAGACTATGCCTTGATCGGGGAATATATCATATAAGTGATGAAGCCTATGAATACTTTACATATGCAGATACAAAGCACTTCTCTCCCGGTTCCATAGAGGGGAGCTCTGATCACACCATATCCCTGTTCTCCCTTTCAAAAGCATACGGCTTTGCAAGCTGGCGGATAGGCTACATGATTATTCCTGAACGATTGTTATCTGCAGTTCAGAAAGCCCAGGACACAATACTTATATGTCCTCCACTTGTTACACAGGAGGCAGCCCTAGGAGCACTAAAAGTAGGGGCTTCTTACTGCAGTCCATTTATCAAAGAAATGGCAGAAGTCCGTCAGCTGATGCTTAATGAACTCGACAAAATCAGCAATCTCTGTACTGTGCCAGCTTCAAAGGGCGCATTCTATTTCTTTCTGCATCTTGATACATCCATGGATGCAATGGATCTTGTTACAAAACTCATTAAGGACTACGGAGTAGCTGCCATACCCGGCAATGCTTTCGGTATGGATAAGGGATGTTACCTGAGAATCTCCTATGGAACCCTGGAGAAAGAAACAGTTGCTCTGGGCATAGGAAGATTAGTAAAGGGCATTAAAGATATTCTGGGTGAGCAGGTTTAACTGCGTCCCCCTATTCCCCTAATTCTCTTTTACTGATTATCAGAGAAATAAATTCTTCAGGTCTTTTGGGACTGAGAACATATTTTCTACCATCTTTATGTTCGAGCAAAACAAGACCAAGATCATCCTGCAGTTTTACCCCTGTATACTGCTCAGATTTATATGAATATGAACCCGCAGCGCTGTGGGAAAACTGAACAGTACAATATTTAAGTAATTCACTGTAACGTTTGTTTTCCTTATACCAACCCTTCAAATCTCCTTCTCTACCTCTGTTCGCAGCCTTTTCCATGGGTTCTTCCAAAAGGGTTCGGGTTTCATTTTCGCTTAAGATCTTAATTCCACTGATATTTTTATACAGAATAGTTTCTTTTTTATACACTCCCCGGAGGACAAGCCCATTTTCCAGTACATAGTATCCTGTATACCAGGCATAGGACTGAAGGAAAATAAGGAATACCGGGATTAGAAAGAGTAGACCTGCACCTAAAACGATAATGCGTAGATTTCCATTTATAAAACAGAGGTTTTGCTGATTAAGAAGTACGTAAGAAGAACCTCCGTCCCCCATTGACTCAAATATATATTGAATATTAGAAGAATCCAGTAACACCTGTCCATTTGGATTTAGGAGCTCTTTACTTTTTCGTAAAAAACCAGCTAACATGTCCATGGTTCCAGCCATACCCGTACCATTCATTAAAAACAGGAGGGTGTCATACTTCAGGGTTGAAGATAAATAATAAAAATCTGTAATTGCCTGACCTATTGGATCATATTCAGGAATTAACATATTAGGATAATAGAAGGAAATTTTTTCTGAGTCAAACAGATATTTTATTTTCCAGTTAAAGAATCAATTGAAGTATCTTAGTGGGGGCATCCAGAGTTGTTATTCTGATGCTGCTCTGCACCAACCTTATATCAGCAAGTTCATAAAGATAATTTATACCGCTATATAAAAACTATCCACAACAATTCAAGCAAGCACTGAAAAACCTATAACCTGTACAGGAATACTACTATCAGTGGTAGTATTATCCCCCAATTGGCCTAATATACGGGCATTACAAATCCTAAAGAAAGAATATAGGATTAGCATTAAAGCATAAAAAAATAAATTGTTAAAAACGACGAGCTGCACGCACTCTTGCTGTGGTGTTCTTATCGAGGGTTCCAAGACCGCCAATATCGGAAAAGACCCTTCTGTATGCCTGGTACGCACTTGACTCAGACGAACTCCAATAGTCACCAATGGAAAAACCTCCAACACCGTATTGTCTCAGGTTTGCGTACATTTCATACATCTCCCCGATAGATGGTAGAAACCGGTCAGAATAGTCCCCGTAATTTGAATTGACACAACGCTGTGCTGCTGTAGTATCTTCATAATTATTGTATAGATCCATCGTATTAGCCAGCCCGTCTCCAATTAATGTTCCTGTTGTTCCAACCGTATTCCCCCAGGTTCCCCACCTAAGTTCCGGATCAGTTCCTCCACTATCCCAACCATAGGGTGCTGCTTCTAAATACCGCCATCCGTCTGTTTCGTAATCGGGATTGATATAAAAAATCAAACCTCCCGCAGGACCGGTATCCCTAAGGCCTGGTTGTGTATCTACAATTATTACACTTATTCCTGTAGTCATCTCCGAGAACTGGTTTTTTGTATAGACAAGTAAATGCGTTGCACTGTAGGGTATTGCGGTATTATCGCTAAATTCATATGTAACATCAGAACCGGTTTTAGCAATTTCCGAAATAACAGAACCTAATTTTGTGGTAGAATCAGACCCCCAGTATAAAACATAATGGGTAACAGTAAACTCATCTTCTGCTTTTGTAATAACTACATCACCACCTATTTCTTCAAAATCACCATCTGTATCTGTAAAAGAAATACCACCAGCTGTTACTGCAGGATTGTATCTATCAATAAACGATAGACTGATACAGGTTGCCATTTCTCCATATTGATTCTTTGTAAAAACAAGAAAATGTGTCGCTCCACCTGGTATTGATGTATTTTCATCTATTGAATGCGATACATCCCCACCAGTTTGTGTCAGTTCAGCAATTGCCGAACCTGATTTTGTTGTAGAATCGGAACCCCAGTACAAAGCATAATGACTAATTCGTTCTTCATTTACAGCTTTTATTATAGTTAATGTACCACCAATTTCATCAGCATCCGGGTCTACATCGGTAAAAGAAATACCTTCTGCTGGATATGATGGAACATCTGTAGAAGTATCTTCATCAATCTTGCTTAAGATATTGTCACAGCCCAATGCTCCAAAAGCAATGAATACAACCACAATTAAACTTAAAATATAACTTATAATCCTATTCATTCCAGTCCTCCTCCCACACCGCACTTTCCCTGAATACAGCCGAAGAAGCTCTTCCAGAATCCTCCGAACCGGAAACCAGATATGCATATCTATCTGCCATCCTGGAGTCTAATTGTTCCAACTTTTCATACCCGGTACATAGGAACCAGAGATTTTCTTGAACTCGACTGTGGCTTCTTCATAGAGGCCGAAACGAGCATACAGTACACCAAGCCTGTTCACCAATCTTTGATTGTTATTTGACCTGGATATTTCACTTTTTATAGAAGTTACTTGCTCATCTATCTCTCTCTTAATAAAAGCTTCAAGCTCCCTGTTATAGGAAGCTGACAAGCGTGCTGAATCCGGTGGAACAGCATCCACAACATCACCGACCGGGCTTCCGACAGGCTTATAAACCTTCCAGGCATCATCTATTGGAAAAAATCCCCGTTGCCCTTCAGCTGAACGCCATTCTGCAGCTCCCTTCTCCCATGCCTTTAGGAAACCATCGACTATCATGGTAATCTCTACAGGAATCCAGGTATTATTATCTGTAAATATGAGATTACCAGGATTAAGAAAGGTTCGCTTAGCTTCTTCAGGATCCATGTCCAGAGATAGGGCAGTAAATATGTGCCCTGGAATAGTAACAAAGGCTGCCTCAATACCAACAGATTTTAATAATGCAGAATACAGAATGGAAAGATCATCACAATCCCCAGCTTTATAGGTTAGGGTCTGGCTGGGAAACTGAAGATAATCCAGAGAGAACTTGTTCTTTGAAAAATCTTCATAGGGAGACTTTGGGTCAACAACGTAATTTATGCCATACAAAGACAGTGCCTGAAAAAGCCCCATTCCAATCTGAAAATTGGTATTTATAGCATTGGAGCCTGAATTTCTGGTCTCTCCTGCTATACTCTTAGCAAATCTTAGAACGACAGGATCCTTAGCCGTAACAAAGGATGCTGCTTTACGGTCATCATCCCAGGTCATTGCAATAAGGGGCACACGAATCTCTTCATTTTTCGCCATTACCGGTATGGAAGCACAGAGCTTTGGACTGTCCATAAACTGTTTTACCAGCAGGCTGATCCTGACATTCTTGATGGAACCATTCTCAAGATTCTGAACCACTGCTATACCCAGGGGATTTTCATCGTAGTAGGAATAGAAAACAGGAAAAACAGGTACATTTTACACATACACAAACCTCCCTTGCCAGACACTATCTGTGTGAAAGAGAAAAATAACTATATATATTTTAGGTCCTGATACCAAACTCTGTATATAGGCCGAAATTCCCATTTTACTTTTTCCTTTTCTTGTAGACACCAGTAAAGTGAAATATAATTTATTCATGTTTAAAAAGCTGGTATTCGTATGAACCATTTCGCTATGATTCTCTATGTCCTCTGCTGTGTCGCATGCACAGCGACTATTTTAATATCCTGGCTTCTGTATAAGAAATTCGGGCACAAGGCTTTTAAGTACCTATCCTTACTGATACTGGGAGCTATTTTTTTAATGTTGGTAGAAGCTGTAAAAACTTACAGTAATCTTACTACGACAGATATTCAAACTTTTAGCCGCATAATTTATTTGGTATTCAATCCAATAGGAGAAATTATTCAATTTCTTATGTTTCCTGCAGTTGCATTCGCAGCAACGGGAAAAAAGGTTCCCTTTAAATTGAATATTATTAGCAAACTCTATGCCCTGTTGATGGTGGCAACATTTCCCATAGAAGCAATCACCGGAAGTTCTTCAATAAATCTGGCAAGAGAGTTCCTTGGTCAGACAGTTTTCCATATTTACGCATATGTGGTGATCTTAAGATATTATTCCAATATATTAAATCCTGTATTGAGGAAGGCTCTTAAAAGCTATCTAATACTCGCTTTAGTAGTTGTCCCGCCTGCAATAATCTTTCAATCAGGAATTTTGGCCAGATTTATCACGCAACAATACCTTGATATACCTTTCCCCTACATCTTCTATTGTCTTCTGTTTAATATTCTTTGCATTGTTAATACTTTTAGGTATTTATTTATTCCTGCTGCCGGTAACGTTCAAAAAATACCGGAAGGATTTTTATCGGATTACAATATTACAAAAAGAGAAGAGGAAATAATTGACCTATTACTCTCAGGTTACAATAATAAGCAGATTGCTTCAAAACTTTTTATTTCGAACCTAACTGTAAAGAATCATATCTACAGTATCTACCAAAAAACAAATGTTCATAACAGAATGCAGCTGGTTAACAGTATAAAGGCCTATCATAGTATTCAGAAGAAGTAAGTTATCCAATAAACTCCTTCTCCCTGTTTTCCTATTCTTTTACGATCCTACCCCTATCAGTGCAGCTCCAGTAATAGCCAGAACAATACCACAAACACGAAGAAAGCTCAGTTTTTCTCCCCGGACTATACGCTGAAGTAAAACTGTTGGCGCTGGATAGAGAGAAGATATTATTACAGCTGTTACCATAAATCCAGTTCGGGCAGCAAGAAGATAAAAAACATTGGCTCCCATATCCAGTGCCCCTGCCAAAACAGCATAACCTATACTCTCTTTTCCCAGGCTGACAGGGAGTTTTCTTAAGACAGTGATTAGGAAAAATACAGGGACAGAGGCAGCCCGGGCTGCCACAAGAGGCCACATACCGGAGTTTTCCCCGGTTTGGGCAATTAAAATGAAGAATCCACCAAACCCACATCCGGCAAGAAATCCCAGTTGAAGAGATTTTAAAACATGAGCTTTCCTTTCCCCTTGTTCTGAAGAAAGAAGAAGAATGGCAGGCAGTACCAAGGATACTCCTACCCAAGTCATTATCTCAGGTCGTTCACCTGCCAGAACAGCAAAAATAACAGGTATGGTTGCCCCTGTCAGAGCTGCAACTGGAGAGACAACGGCTGCTAGACCGGAAGCCAGCCCTCTGTACAGTATTCCAACTCCTGCTGCTCCTGCCAGTCCTGCACATATTCCCCATAAGATATCACCAATAGTTACCGAGACCGAACCCATTAAAGGTGCAGCAAATATAGCAACCAGTAAGCCAACTCCCTGGGACCAGATAACTACTGTAACCGCCTGACTTTTTCTGGCAGCCATACCACCATAAAAATCAGCTGCCCCATATGTTAAAGCAGTGAGAGAAGCAAAAATTGTAACCATAATATTTTAGGCCTTTCTGAATTTCAATAATTCTATTTCTTCATGAGTTTATATAAAAGTTGTATGCAGTGCAATGCATCCGAAAAAGAGTGTAACAATGATTTTAAGGAATTAAAAATCGATCTGAATTTTCTTATCATAAGTTCACTAATTATAATATCGTTCTATTCCAAAGCTTGTTATTCTGTTACACTATCATACAAATTAATTATGTTAGGAAATCAGGAAAGTGGTAATAGGGAAACAAATAATATCCTAATAATAAAGGAATAAAATGCAAATTTACTGTATTGCATGTGGTGTATTCAGAACAGATTTAGAGGAATTGCTACCATCTCTCAAACAGGATATTCAGATTGAATATCTGGAAGGAGGCCTGCATAGCGATCCGGATGTACTCAGGAAAGAACTCCAAAAGTCAATAGACAGTGTTAGCGGATCGATTGACAGAATTGTTCTTCTCTATGGTGTCTGCGGCAGAGGTATAGTTGGCCTTCATTCCAAATATTATCCATTGGTAATCCCCAGGGCTCATGACTGTATCAGCTTATTTCTCGGTGGAACCAGAAAATATAAAAAACAGTTTGAACATAAACCGGGTACATATTATATATCAGCCGGATGGTATGAAGAGCAGGTGCAACCCAGGGGCGGGAGAAAAACGAAAGAACAAAGTATCGAACTTCCTAAAAAATATCTGGACACAATGGACAATAAGATACTGAATGATCGATACGGGATTGAAAATTCAGAATACGTTACAGACTTTTTTAATCAGTGGAAAAAAAATTATTCCAGAGCAGTGTTTATTGACACTGGTAGTGGCAGAAAGGAAGTTTACTCTGATTATGCCAGGAATATGGCTATTGAAAATAATTGGGAGTTTAAAAAATTAAATGGAACTCATAAACTAATTCTACAGTGTTTTGAAACAGATTCTATAGATACTGATGATGATATCCTTGTAGTACCCCCGGGTAAGGAGATAATATTCGATTCAGCTTCCGGCTTGATTAGTTTTGCTTCTTCTACTCAGTACTTATTAGAACTGGGTATTCGTACCATAATACTGGATCAGGATAATCAGAAACCAATAAACCCTGAAAAAATTCACAAGTCCTCTCTCGGTCTTGGAATTGATGCTGGTGGTACCTATACGGATGCAGTACTTTATGACTTTAATACCAGTCAAATAATAGGCCGTTCAAAAGCATTGACAAGCAAATGGAAATATTCTGAAGGAATTATGAATGCTGTTCGCCAGCTTCCTTCTCATTTACTTGTAAAAGTTGATTTAATATCATTATCTACAACATTAGTGACAAATGCCATTGTAGAATCAAATATTCATCCTGTGGGGCTGCTTATAATGCCTCTGGCAGATCCGGTCACAAAGCACCTGAATCATGAACCCCATGCAATTATTCAGGGTAATGTAACAATTGACGGCAAAGTTACACAGGATATCAATCCTGAAGAGATTAAAGAAAAGGCCCGTATCATGATAGAGAAAAACGGTGTACGCGCTTTCGCTGTATCCGGATATGGAGGCTCTATCAATCCTGCACTGGAATTAAAAGTAAAGACAATATTAAGAGAGAGTACTGGTCTGGATGTGTGTTGCGGTCACGAGCTCTCTGGTACCTTAAATCTGTATGTAAGAGCTCATACTGCAGTTCTAAACGCCGGCGTTATCCCAATCATGGAAGAATTTTTAAAGGAAATGAAGACAGCTCTCAGGGATTTGGGACTCAATGCCCCGCATCTCGTTGTCAAGGGTGACGGTTCTGTTATTACAAGTACATATGCCAGTGAATTCCCTGTCCAAACTGCCTTATCCGGACCCGCTGCCAGTATGGCTGGAGCAAGACAGCTCACCCGCCTTGATAACGCTCTTGTAATTGATGTGGGGGGAACCACCAGTGATATAGGATTTCTGGAAAACGGGAGTGTTTCCATATGTGAGGATGGAGCAACCATTGGTTCCTGGAAAACCCACCTAAAGTCTGTGGATATGCTGACAACAGGATTGGGAGGTGACAGCTCAATCGTATTTGACAGTCAAACCTGGTCGGTTGGCCCAGAAAGGATAACGCCATTCTGTTGGCTGGATTCACAATTTGATTTGGAAGAGAAACTTGGAACGGCGATAGAAAGATCTGTTTTTGAGAGTTCCACTAACCCGCTTCAATGGCTGTATATTACAGGTAAAACTGAAGATTTTGTATTGAACAAGCAGGAAAAAGAGATACTGGAAGAACTTAAAAACGGACCCCTTACGATTTCCGAGTTAAGTATGAAATTGACAAACGGAGCATGGCAGCTTCTGGGGACTAATCGGCTGGAGAAGGCCTATTGTATTCAAAGGGCAGGACTAACACCAACAGACATATACCACTTTCAGAAGAAATTATTATTATGGGAGTCAAAACTCCTTCCCTCCTATTTCAAATTAATTTTAAGCTTTCAGAAGAAAAGCGAAGAGGAGGTTCTGGAGTATCTGAATCAGAAAATAAGCCGGATAATAGGCCATTCTGTATTACAACGGATATTCCCCGGTTCCACTAAACTAGCCAACATATACAAACCTGTCCTGGATCATGGGAATACCCTAATGACTCTGACCCCCAGGCTAAATATACCAGTAGTTGGTCTGGGAGCACCTGCCCCTTTTGTTTTAAAAGATGTGATTCATACGCTTGGAGGAGACCTCATAATTCCTCTGAATGGTGATGTTGCAAATGCACTTGGAGCAATAACGAGCAAGGTTTCAGTTAAAACATCAGCATCAATAGTCCTCACAAGCTCAGGTCATTTCAGGATTACCAGAATGGAAGGACACGATGATTTTCAGAATCTTGAGGATGCAGAAAATTGTTGTATTCAGGCATTGGCTGACAAAACCAGGGGATTGGGCGAGAAATCCGGTACTTCCAATAAAAGAGTAACTATCCTAATTGAAGATAAAACTGCAGAATCTGCCAGCGGAGAATCTTTATTTTTAGAAAGAATTTTTAAAGCTTCCTTAACAGGAATTCCCGATCTTGTCTGATAAATTCTGTATTTAATTAATCAGGGAGGAGTAATTTCATAATCCTTATGCAAAACAAAATACCTCGCAAAATCCAGGTATTTTGAATTCCCGCAGCTTTTTACATTTTTCCTTTTGATCCCCGTGTGAATATTCAATAATAATATATTTGCCAATATATAACACAATCAGCACAGATGATGACAATTAGAATTACCCATTATCCAGTATTAGTCATGTTCAAATGACAAAACAACAGATTATAGGCTCCGGAAGGAGATTTTTTTAATTTCCATTTTTATTTTTTAAACTAAAACAATTAATCTCCATAGTTGTACACATGTTCATTTGGAGAAATGCAGCTTTGGCTATTGGCAAATGCTCCACAATATGGGGGATTTTGTGCCAATGGCTTGTCTGACGGCCATAAGATACGTGGAAAACGGAATAATTGGCGAATTTACGATGGCAAACTGTTTCTGTTTTATGCAAAAGGGGGAAGAAACAGCTGGGATTTTGAGATTGAGGAACAAATTCAGTTAGCCAGTGATTATTGGGAAGAGGTTCGGTATGAATAAAAATAGCTCCCTTAAAAAACCTTTATTTAAGGCATAAAGACCAAAATTATTGGAATCCCAAAAAGAATTAAATATATAATTATAA
>JAQIBN010000137.1 GCA_027859095.1 Spirochaetia bacterium
GTTTCGTTTCAGGAGAAGATTTATTTAACTAAGGACAAAAAATAAAATCCCTGTAGAACGTCAATGTTACAAGCAAATTGCCGATAGTGAAGTATAAAACTATGAAAAATTTATTAATATTATTTTTATTTTTAACAAGCTCACTATATGCACTTAACTCAAACTTATCTATTGGTGATTCCGAGGGATGGGACTGGATTGAAACCTGGAATAATACTGAACTATTTGATGGAAAAGGTGACCATAAAAACCTTGGTTTAAAATCTGCAGAATATAAGACAGATGAATTTACAGATCTTTTAATACATTTTGATAATACCTCAGTCAGTGATGAGACAGGGAATTACACTATTGAATCACAAATTGAAAATACTCAAAATGAAAAATTGATAGGAAATGCTTCTGGAGTTTTCAGAGGATTAAAAGAACCTTTAACTCTTTATCCCGGGCCTGAAGCTCTATTTTCAGGGAATAGTTACCCGGATAGTTTTTCTATTGAATTCTGGTTGAATCCTTCAAGATTTGGTGAAAATCCTATTTTATTGTCATATCGTGGAACCATAAGAGATAAAAATTCAAATCTTATTCCTCAGGAATTGATTTGTTCCTTAAAAGATAGAAAATTAAACTGGAATCTAAATAATTTTTTCTACACTGAAGAAAGCAATTCTTACATAGAATTAGCCGGAATAACCTCAATTATTCCAAATACCTGGCATCATCATCTATTAAGATTTGACAGCTCATCGGGTTTAATAGAATATCTCTTGGATGGACAACTGGAAGCAATACAATATGCCAGCAAAACAGGAACAGAGGATGGTACTATTTTTTCTCCTCTTATTTCATCAACAGGAATCCCTCATCTTACTTTAGGAAATAATTTCATTGGCTATATGGATGAGCTGCGTATATCAAAAGCCTTTATTCAAAATCCTGTTTTAACAAGATATCAGGAAACTAAAGGAAATGCAGTATCAGAAATTATTGATCTGGGTAGATTAGGTTCAAAACTGAGAAATATTTCCATAGAACATGAGATTCCAGGAGACAGTGCTATATTCTTCTATTACAATATCTCTAATAATCTGGGAACTATGTTTGATGAGACAAACTGGAGAGAATTCTACCCCGGAGAGATGTTTATTTCACATAATAAAGGAAGGTATCTAAAAATTAAAATAGATATTAGAACAGATGGGGAAGAAATATTGACACCATCAATTGCTCATCTAAATATTACATATAAAAAAAATCTGCAGCCCCTTGCACCTTCTTACCTGAATGTGACAGGTAAAAACCATAGTATTTCTCTTTCCTGGCCTAAATTGAGTGAACCTGATATTGAAGGCTATCTTATCTATTATGGAACAAAAAAGGGCAATTATTATGGTTCTGAAGCTGTTGAAGGTGCATCCCCTCTCATTGTAAAAGGACATGAGATAAACGCATTGGATATTACTGGTCTTGAAAATGGAAAACTCTATTATTTTGCTATTGCAGCTTATGACGATGCCGGATTTAACTATCCAGGAAAATTATCAACAGAAATAACTTGCAGGCCTATTCCCTCAGGGGATAATTAATGTCTTTTAAGGATATTCTGAATGAGTCCTACAAGGCTATAGCAATTAGAGATTATAATACTGCTGAAAAATTTGCCCTGGAGTTACTAAATTTTGATAATAAAAAATCAGGAACATACCTGCTTCTGGGAAATATATCTACAAAGGCAGGAGAAAATAAAAAGGCCATAGAGTATTTTGAAAAATCAATAGAACTGAATAATAATAATCCGGAAGCCTTTAACAATCTTGCAATTAACTATAGAAAATCCGGGAATTTATCTGCATCACTCAATACAATCAAAAAGGCATATGTTCTTACACCGGAACGCTCTGATATATGCTATAACATAGCCAATTTATACAAACAGTCAGGAGACTTTGACAATGCGGTTCTTTTTTATAGAAAAGCTTTGGAGATTAATCCTGATTTTTCACTTGTCTATAATAATATTGGAACTCTTTATGATGAAAAGAATGATCCTGACACCGCTTTAGAATGGTATAAGAAAGGTCTCGAAGTAGATCCCAATCATCCCACACTCCATTACAATATTGGTGTTATCTATGAAACCCAAGATAAGCTGGAGGAAGCTCTAACCGAATACAAAAGAGCATTAAAAAGCAGACCAGGATGGGTTGAGGGACTAAATAATATGGGAATGACACTCCATAAACTTGGTCTCCATGAAGAAGCTGTAAATGCATTTACCAATATGCTGAAAGTGGAACCAAATAATGTTCAGGGACATAATAATATAAGTGTTGTTTTAACTGATTTAGATAATTTCAATCAGGCAGAAAAGCATTTAAACAAAGCACTGGAAATTGATCCTGGTTATTACTCTGCATCCTTAAACCTGACAAGAGTCAAAGAAGAATTGGGAGAAAAAGAATCAGCACTGGAATTACTTCGAAAACTTCTTAAAAGAGATGATAATAATCCGGATGTACTTTTAAGACTTAGTAAATTACTAATGGATAAAGGTGCATTTGCAGAGGCCTCAAAACATATTAGAAGCCTCCTCAAAGTAAAACCTGATAGTTCCTGCGGCTATTTAATACTTGGTTTACTTAATAGTAGATCTGGTAAAAAGAAAAGAGCTCACACTTGTTATAACCGTTCAATTGACCTTGATCCTAATAATTATGAATCTCTTTACCAAAGAGCTTTACTTTTAAGAGATATGGGAGAATTTGACAAAAGTATATCTGATGTTAGTAAAATATTAGAAGATAAACCAAATTCTATTGAAGGGAAATTTCTATTAGCAGAACTATATCTTAAACAGAATTTATTTGAACAAGCTTTGGTTTTATTTCTTGAACTTCTTGAAGAAACAGGAGAAACCGTAGAAATACTAACTGCACTTATTGAAACCTATAAACAAATTGATGACAAAGATTCTGCAATTAAAACTATTGAAAGCCTTATTTCTTTACAAGGGAATGAAGATAAATCCAATACTATTGACCAATTGGGCTCTACTTTAAAAGTTTATGATGAGTTAATGATTGAATATACTAAGGAATATGAAAAACTCTGGAATAGGAATTTAGAAGCATTTATTGCAATAGACTCAGAAACTATGGAAGAAGAAGGTGGGATAGAAGAAGATAGTATTATTGTAGATACAATTCCTGATTTTGACAATGAAATTGTACCAATTTTGGATATTGGTGGAATAGAGCCTATTATAGAAGTTAATGAAGAGGAAGAGATTCTAAACCTTACTGAAATGGAAGAGGATCTGAATCTTCCGGATGAACTTGAAATGGAAATGGAACGCGAAATTAAGCAAATTAAAGAAACAGCACAAAAAGAAAGAGAGGCTGCTAATGGGAATAACCAGGGGCAGCATGGTATACAATATGTCCCTGTACCTGTTCCGCAAATACAATTTTATCCAGGACAACAGCCTCCTCCAATGCAACCACCACCAATACAACAACCAGTCTATGTAGAATCTCCACCATCACCTCCTTTACCACCGGATCCTATTATTCAGGAACCTGTAAAAGAAGTCGAGAAAGAGCCAATTGAAGAACAAAATAATGAGATAGAGGAACATCCGGAAGAAAAAGAATCGAACCCTTCAAATCTACTTGGGTATCTTGAAAACCTGACTCAGTTCCTGCCGGAAGAAAAAAGGATTGGTTTTGAAGCAAGTGACATGCACCTTAAACTTGAGACACTTAGAGCAAAAATGAGTGGAAAAGACAGCATTACCACCATTATAGAAAAAAAGCACATCCCTGTACCCGAAAAGAGAGAAACAACAATGACCACAAGCAAAGTTGAAAATACATTTAATTATATTGATAAACTGTCAAATTTTCTTCCGGATAAATCAATTAGCTCTGCCATGAAAGGCAGAATCCAGTATATACTTGAAAATATGAGAAAAAAAAATGGATAATGAAACAAGATTAAAACAAATTGCAGGTTATATAAACAAAATGCCAAGCCTGCCAATCTCTGTAACTAAAGTTATAGAAATATGTAATGATCCCAATACCTCTCCAGCAGATCTTAATAGTGTTATACGCATTGATCCTGTCCTTATGGGTAATGTTATGAAACTTATAAACTCAGCTTATTATGGATTAACAGATCAGGTAACATCCCTTGTTCGTGCCATTATAATGCTTGGAATTAATACAGTAAAAAACCTGTCTTTATCCACAGCAATTCTGGGTACCATGGGCTCAAAAGATCAGTTCCAGGCTCTTAATATGGATGGATTCTGGAGACATTCTCTATGTGTGGGAGCTGCTGCAAAATTAATTGCAAAGCATATAAAAGTAGATCAAAAAAATCTTGAAAGCTTCTTTATTGCCGGACTTTTACATGATATCGGGAAAATCCCCCTAAACAACATGCTGCCAAATGAATACATTCAGGCAATGAGCATATCTGATTCTACTCATCAATCTCTTGTAAAAAGTGAAAGTAAAGCAATGGAAATTAACCATAATGAATCCGGACATTTAATAGTTTCCTCCTGGAAGCTTGGAGAAGAAATAAAAGATGCTGTAGTTTATCATCATTCACCTGAAAGCTATGAAGGGAAATATAAAGAAATAGTTTATGCCATTGCTGCTGCAAATTATTTTTCAAATTACTTCGAAATTGGTTTCTCAGGTGACAGATATCCGGAGAAACCACCTGAATTTGTTTTTGAAACATTAAATGTAACAATAGACTGGTTTGAAAATATTGAAGATACTGTCAATGAGGAAATTAATAAAGCAAAAATTTTCCTTAATCTTAAAAAATAGGATTCTATTATGACAAAGATAAAATTCTGGGGAGTCAGAGGCTCAACTCCCTGCCCTGGGCCGGACACTGTTAAATATGGAGGGAATACTGCCTGTATTGAACTTCGATTTGGAGAAGAAAATAGACTTGTTATTATAGATGCAGGATCAGGAATACGTGCTCTGGGTGACTATATTATGAAAAATGATCTCCCAAAAGGTCCTTTAAAGATTGATATATTTATAACCCATACCCACTGGGATCATATTATGGGTTTCCCATTTTTTACACCAATTTACATTCCTGGAACAGAGATAAATATTTATGGTCCTGTTACATATGAAGATGAAGGCCTTGATGAAATTATTGGCAGCCAGCTTAGATATCGATATTTTCCAATAAAACAAAGTGAACTTTCAGCAAGTATAAATTACTATCCGTTGAAAGAACTTACCATGGATCTGGGAGATGGTTTATTTGTTACTACTAAATATTTAAACCACCCTATTCTTTGCCTTGGATACCGTTTTGAGTATAAAGCAAAAACAATATGCACTGCATACGATAATGAACCCTTTTTAAATCTTTTTCCTACAGATCCAAATGACCCGGGATATGATGAAGATGCAGCAGGAGAAGGTGATATTGTTGCAAAAGAAGAAAATGAAAAAATACTACAATTCTATAAAGGTTCAGATATTCTTGTGCATGACAGTCAGTATACCAATAAAGAATATTTAAATGGGAAAATGGGATGGGGTCATACTCCATTTGAATCAGCAATAAATTCAGCTCATAAAGCTGGTGTAAAAAATCTATTTCTGTTTCATCATGATCCTTTAAGAACTGATGTCCAATTAAAAGATCTTCTTGATGTCTACAGGGGGAAAATTGAGGGTAAAAGCAGTATGAAACTCGATCTTGCCCAGGAAGGCCTTGAGATAGAAATATGAGTTGATAATTTTGAATGAACCTCAGAAAAGCAAAATAATTCAGTTTAAAAATGATACTGTTTTTACTACATTATCTGAAAAACACAGATATTTCATAGAAGAGAAGTCAGTCAAATTTGGTTTTTCTTTCCAGGAGATCAAACAATTAATTGATATTGCAACTGATCTGGAAATGTGGCAGGAAGGTGATCTGTCTGAAATTTGGAATGAAGACGAAATAGGTACATTAAATGGAAAAGATCTCAGACAAAAACTGATTAGAAAAGTATTAGATAAATGGGATTCTCTAAAACAAAAAAGTAAAGACTACACCGGATTCATCCCCCAGAATGTTCCTGCTCCTAAACTGGATTTTGTCAGCAAAACAGATGAAAGTATAATTCTTGGGAACTGTCCGGTAGCAAGTGAAAAAACAAGATGTTGTAACTTACTTACCCTCGATACTGTGAAAAATTGTGGTTTTGATTGCAGCTATTGCTCTATTCAATCATTTTATACAGATGGGAAAATATATCTTCATGAAGATCTAAGATCAAAACTGAATAAATTAGAACTTGATCCAAAGAAAATATATCATATAGGAACAGGCCAGTCGTCTGATTCACTTATGTGGGGGAACAAAGATGGTATACTAGATGATATTTTTGAGTTTGCTAATAAAAATAAAAATGTAGTTCTTGAACTTAAAACAAAATCCAATGCCATAGGATATTTTCGAAGAAAAAAGATACCTTCAAATGTTATAGTGACATGGTCTCTTAATACTGATGTTATTATTGGGGCAGAAGAACATCATACAGCAACTCTCAGGGAACGTCTAAAGGCAGCTAAAGACATAGCAGATATGGGGATATTAGTAGGCTTCCATTTTCATCCCATTGTGGAATATAAGGGTTGGGAAAATGAGTATCATGGTATTATAGATTATATTCAGAAAAATTTTAGACATGAAGAAGTAGCACTTATTTCACTTGGTACCCTGACTTTTATAAAACCGGTGATTAAACAATTACGTAAAAGAAAACTGGAAAGTAAAATTCTTCAAATGCCACTTACCGATGCAGAAGGTAAATTCTCCTACCCTCTTAATGTAAAGAGAGAAATATTCAGCTCAGTTTATAATAGATTTTCTGAAAAATGGAAGAAAGAGGTATACTTTTATATGTGTATGGAAGATAAGTCCCTTTGGAAGGATATCTTTGGTAAAGAATATAAAACAAATGAAGAGTTTGAATCAGATATGAATGCTCATTATATGGGGAAGATTAAATGGCTCGAAGACCAGAAGAAAAATATAAAAAAGAGTAAGGATAAATGGATAGATCAATCAACCTACTCAAGTAAGCCCCCCTTGGAACAAGAATCAAATAGAATAGTTAAACTCAGCTATTTTGATAGAATTAAACTATACTATCTGGCAACACACCCTGATCATGGAATAAAAACAACTAAAGCAATAGTAAAAGCAATATTTGACTTTTCATCAACACAAAAAAACTATATTAATCCTGACTTAATTAATAGCAGCAACTACTTTTTTAATAAATCTATACAAACTTTGGTGAAGTCCACCAGATTACTGTCTAAAAGTATTCAAAGAAAATATATTAGAAGAGAGGAGAATCCATTTTTTTGGTTAATTACAGATACAATCTGTTCATGGGATATTGAAAGTATTCAGGAAGAGATTTTTGAACTTAAAAAAGAATCTCCTCAAATTACTCTTGAATCATGTGCTCCCCTAATAAAACTTATTTATTATCCTCTTCTTAAACTTTCAAAAGTAAACAGAAAAAATGATATTGAGGTTGCAATAAAATATAGATTATATCCACTACTTTTAATGTTTGTGTCTTCAAAAGTTTATGACTACAACACCATGTTCAGAATTAAAGGAATAAACATACTAAATTTCCTTGATCTTAACAAAGAAGATTTAATTACATATTTTGAGGGGAAACCTTCAGATCCTGATATTATAACAACCCTGAAAGATGATCTCCCAAATGATGAAATCATTCTCCAGGAAAAAATTGAGTCAATAATAAAAGACTGGTATCTTTTTATAGATGAGCTAATTATTAAAAACTATATTGGCCCATTACAGGAATACTGCAGACAAATGGAAAGCAGTCCGGACTTTCCGGGTACAGATTATGCTAAAAGAATTACTTCTGACATTCTATGGTTGAAAACAAAATATATAAATCCGAATATGACGTTGTCCTTACCCAAAATCATGCAACCAAGAACAAATTCTTCAATCCCAAAACTATTTGAATCTGTATTAGAACTGAAAGATATTTTAGGAAGAATGGTAGAGGAAAGATTTTGTCATGGTGAGATAACAATTGATACCATAAGAAACCAGGAAGATGAGTCATGGTTCGAAATTGATAATAATGTCTCAAAAAGGATAAAATCTCTTTTAAAAGCTGAAGATAAAAAACTTACAAACAGAATTCTTATTCTTTATACTTATGAAATTGTTGAAGTTCTAAACGAAACAATACAATCTCCAGGACAGCAAATTGATGCTAAGAGTATATCAGAATTCTTCAGAAGTGAAGAATCCAGAGGAATCAAACCAATCTATTCTGTTAGTTCTAACAATATATTTTTTAAAGTAAAAGATAAAAAATTAAAAATTAATTTCAATCCGGCAGATGATACAGGCCATATAGATTTAATTACTGGATTTTTTGGGAAAAATCAACTGTCTCCACATCTTCAATTTTATATATCGAAATACCTTAGCTCAAAGAATGTATTCAGTATTATTTACATAAATATTCATGGATTTAAAACAATTTTACCTGCAAACAGTTCTATAGAATTAACATCCCTGCTAATAGAGGCAGTACAAAGTATATCCAGTTCAATACGACTTCTTAGAGATATTCCATTTAGAACAGATCAGGATAATATTTATATAATACTTCCTGAAACCAATTCCACATCTGCTATAAAAATTGCTAAACAGATATTTCTACACAAACACATTAAAAATAGATTTTTTATTGGAATAACGACCTATAAAGAAGGGATGGATGAAAATGAAATTTTATCTATTTTGGAAAATACAATCTCAAAACAATTACCTACACCAGGGATCACTTTTTATGATACAGATAACGAAAAATACATCCAGCAATCATTGTAATCAGGGAAGGTCAGCCATCAGACATGACAATGCAATACAATAAAACTTAGACTTTGCACTTTCACTTCGTGACATGACAATAACCGGATGCGTTGTTCCCTGTATAAGACCTGCAAGTTCTGCATCTGCAAAAAGCATTAACCCCTTATAAAAAACATTACTCGCTTCCAGTGTGGGAAAAATTAGAATATCAGCCTCTCCATTTATGGGAGTAGGTATTCCCTTTACCGTTACAGCTTCTGTATCACAGGAAAGAAAAATATCCAAAGGACCATCTATAGTACAATTAAGGAATTGACCCCGATCATTCATTTTACAGAGCATGGAATCAGTTAACGTATTGGGTATTCCAGGGTTTACTTTTTCAGTACAGCTTACAAGAGATACCTTAGGCTTTTCTATACCCAGTTTGTGAGCCATAGCAACGGAATAGTTTACCATAGCAGCTTTTTGTTTCAAATCGGGAAATGGAATAACTGCAGGATCGGATATAAACAAAAGTTTATCATATTTAGGAATATCCAGAGCACCAACATAGCTCATTATAGCTCCAGGAGGTAATAAACCCTTTTCTTTATCCATAACAGCTTTTAAAAACTTATCTGTTCCCACAAGCCCCTTCATAATAACATTAGCTTTACCATTATGGATCATTGCTACAGCTTCTTTGCATGAAGAAACTGCATCTGCATTATTACGAATCTCAAATAAATCCGAATCTATACCCTTTTCAGAACAAACTGATTCTATTATAGCTTGTTCTCCAATTAGAACTGCATCTGCAAGACCTTCTTTTACAGCCTTAGCTAAAGACTCTATTGTATAAGGATCCTGTCCAAAGGCTACAGCAATCTTTTTTTTAGGTAAAGATTTAACTCTATCCACAAGCTCATCAAGACTATTTATTTCTTTCATTAAATTATTTCTCTAATACACTCTGCCAGCAGCTTAATTCCCTTCCTGATTCTCTGCTCATCAGTATTAGTATAATTGAGACGGAAAGTGTTTACGTCTGTCCTGTTTGTATAGAAGGGATCACCTGGTACAAAAGCAACATTTTGCTTAATTGCAAGATCAAAAAGATCCAAAGAACTTACTCCCACAGGTAATGTTACCCAGAGGAACATACCTCCTTCAGGATCAGTAAAGGTTATTTCTTTCGGAAAATGCTGTTTTATGGCATCTATCATAGTTTCTTTTTTTGACATATAGAGAGCTTTGATTGTTTCTATATGATCATCAAGACTGTAATCATTAAGGAACTGATCTACAATCCTCTGGCAAAAATAATTAGTGTGCAGATCAGCTGCCTGCTTGGCGATCAGAAGTTTCTCCATTACATTATCCGGTGCAACTATCCATCCGAGTCTAAAGGATGGAACAATAGTTTTTGATACTGTTCCAAGAAGTATAGTTTGTTCCGGAAGGAACTCCATAAAGGATTTTTTATTACTTCCTGTAAATCTTAGTTCAGCATATGGATTATCCTCAACCAGATAAATTCCTGTCCCTTTAAGAGTCTTTGCAACTTTTTCCCTGTTTTCATTTGTATAAGTAATACCTGAAGGATTTTGAAAGTTGGGTACAGTATAGATTAATTTAGGATTATTATCTGCAAGAACTGCTTCAAGAGTGCAAACATCCATACCACCTTCAGAAACCGGAACAGGCAGGAAATTCGCTTTGTACACACCAAAAGCCTGTATTGCACCCAGATATCCAGGCTCCTCTATTGCAACACTATCGCCTTCATTTAGAAAAATCTTTCCCAGAAGATCCAGGCCCTGCTGAGAGCCATTTGTAATAAGAATATTACTAGAAGGAATATCAATTCCATAAAAACTTTTGTATCGTTTTGCAATATTTTCCCGCAATCCTTTATACCCTTCAGAATTACTGTACTGGAGGACATCCGGTCCGGCTATCCTGAATACATTGTTAGTTGCTGTCTGAATATTTTCTACAGGAAACAGATCTCTGTTAGGAAGTCCTCCTGCAAAGGAGATGATCGATGGATCTGCAGAGACTTTTAAAATTTCTCTTATAAATGATTTTGGAACATCGGATATTCTGTTTGAAAACATTGAGTAAATCTCCTGACAATTAAAGTTTCTTAAAGGACTATAACATTGGAATGACTGTTTCACAATCAAAGATTTGAATTTATCATTATTTTAATTATTTTAAAATTTGACGTAATAAAAATTAGGATTTATACTTAATTATTGATAATAATTTTAAGGAGATTTCTGAATGAGTATTTTTAGGAAACGTATTAGTATTTTATTACTTACATTATTTACTTTGACTACAATGCATATTTTTGGTGAAACAGACCAGTATCGCCTGGTTTGGACAGACGATCCGGCTACCACAATGACTATAGGCTGGACCCAGTCAGGTGGAAGCGATTCTCATGTGGAAGGTGGGCTGAAAGCTGATGGTTCTGACTGGCAAAGAATTGAAGTTGATTTCAAAACTACTTTTGACAATACTCTGCATGCAGAGGGTTCATTACTTACAAACAATTTTGTTAAAGCAAAAGGACTTGAACCTGATACAGCTTATTATTTTGCAGTAAAGGATTCTGATGGAAGCAGTGAAACCATGTGGTTTAAAACGGCACCTGATAGTCCTCAGCCCTTTGTTTTTATTGCAGGAGGTGACAGTCGAACAAACCAGGAACCCCGTCGTCATGGGAATACACTGGTTAGTAAAATTCGACCGCTCTTTGTTTACTTTGGCGGAGATTACATAGCTGACTGCAGCAACGATCAGTGGCGTATGTGGCTTGATGACTGGCAACTGACAAAAAGCAGTGACGGAAGAATGTATCCAATTATTCCGACTCATGGTAATCATGAGGATGATGTTATAGAGATGATGTATCAAATATTTGGTTTAAAAGATGCAGATGGTAATAAAAATGCATATTATGCCTTAAATATCGGTGGCGACATGATGCGTTTATATACACTGAATACTGAACTGGAACCTGGAGTTGGTTATGGTGTATTTACAGATCAGGATGATACAGCCTGGAATATGCAGACAGCCTGGCTGGCTTCAGATTTGGTTAAAAATAAGGATTCTGTAAACTGGTTACTTGCAAGTTATCACCGGCCATTCAGACCACATATTCGTGATAAATCCGAAGGTCCTGGAAGAATAGATGCATGGGCAGATCTTTTTTATGAAAATGGGATGGATCTTGTTTCTGAAAGTGATACCCATTTAGTTAAATATACATATCCTCTAAAACCAAGTTTTAATCCGGATAGTTTTGAGAGTTTTATCCGTGATGATGGAAATGGTACGGTTTTTATAGGAGAAGGTAGCTGGGGTGCACCCCATAGAGCCAATAATGATAATAAACCCTGGACAGCTGCCAGTAATTCTTTTTGGCAGTTTAAAGTTATTCAGGCTACAGAAGAAAAACTTGATATACGTACTGTAAAATTTGGATCCATAAAAGCTCAGGCAAGCGGAAATAGTTATGATCCTTCTACAGTAACCGAATTAACCCAGGCTGAGAAAGATGCTGCTCCTCTTGCATTACCGGAAGGGTTAGTATACTGGCAGTCAATTGCAGGGGAAGTTTTCTCACTTCCGTTTAAAGCAGCTACAGATAACATTCAGTATGTCGGTTCCAGATCTGACTGGAAATATCTGGATGGTGGAGTTGATCCTGAAGAAGAATGGGCAATTTCCTCTTTTAATGATAGTTCATGGGCAACAGGTGCTGCACAACTGGGGTACGGTGATGGAGATGAAGTAGTAGAATTATCTTTTGGAGATGACTCTGCAAATAAAGATATCAGTTATTACTTTCGTAAAACATTTGATGTTACTGATGCCTCTTCTTTAATAAAACTAAAACTGTTGTTCTTGCGAGATGATGGTGGTGTTGTATATATAAATGGAAAAGAAGCAGCACGATCTAATATGCCCGAAGGTGTAATAGGGGATTCCACAATGGCAACCTCTGGTATAGGAGGAGCTGCAGAAACAACTTTCTACGAATATCAGCTTGATCCTTCATTACTTAAAAATGGTGAAAATATTGTTGCTGTAGAAGTACATCAGTCCGATTTAACAAGTTCTGATGTTAGTTTTGATATGGTTCTATATGGAATAGTAAGTAATGAAACCGGAGATATTCCTGCAGTCCCTTCAAATCTTGCAGGTAGCGCATTATCTCCCTATGATATTGAATTAAGCTGGACAGATAATGGTACAAATGAGGTTGGATACGAGCTTTGGAGAAAGGTTGGGGATGGTGAATTCTCAATTTTTAATACTCAGATTGATCCTGATACAGAAACTCTTGCAGATATTTTGTTAGCCGTTAATCAGGAATATACTTATATGGTAAGAGCATATAACCAGTATGGTTTGTCTGATTTTTCCGAAACTGTAACAATCACAACCCAATCTATAGATGTACCTCTGGTTATGGGTGAAGACTTTAGTTCGGAAACACTTGGAATAATGAATCAGGTTAGTGTAGCAAGTAATGTTGATTGGGGTATTGAAAAAAATGGTGCTAAAACATATGCCATGATGAATGGATACCATGCAGATGAAGCCAGTGACGACTGGTTAATCGCGCCAGCTATAAATCTGTTTGCCCATGAAAGAGAATATATAAATGCAGATCTGGCCTACAATTATGATGGCCCTGATTTGGAAGTATTATTTTCTACCAATTATAATCCTGACAAACATGCAGATCCTGCTTCTGCAAACTGGTTTAATATGAATGCAGATCTTCCATCTATAGGAAGTTATACCTTTGAGAATACAGGGAACCTGGAATTTAACCTTGTTTCAGAGGATTTTGAGAGTAATACAACTGGAAGTTTTACAGCATTCAGCAAAGCCAGTGATAAAGACTGGACAATAGAAAAAAGAGCAGATTATCTCGGAGCTGTAAGCAATGGTTACGGTGCAGATGAAGCTAGTGATGACTGGCTTATCTCTCCTGTAATTCAGCTGGATAAGGGTATGGATGCTGAACTTGCATTTGATCTTTATAGAAAATACGATGGACCACAGCTGGAAGTAATGGTATCTACTAATTACTCAGGCAGCGGTGATCCAATAGAAGCAAGTTGGGATTCTTACTCCATAGATCACAGTGATATAGATGATTCATGGAAAACTATTAATATTGATCTGTCAAAATATTCCGGCAATACATATATCGCTTTCAGATATACTACAACCGGAACAGGTGGAGGTGATGGTGCACGTCTTGGTGTGGATAATATATCTGTTTATCCTAATTCAAAAGAAGTGTATGTTGCCTTTCATTATATATCTGGAACTGAGTCTGGTGAGGCTGGAAAATGGATAGTTGATAATTTTGAGTTCCGAGCCTATCCATATGCATTCTTCTCTGAAGAATTTGAAGCTGATATAGCTGACGAATCCGGTTTCCTTGTGTACAGTGCCGCAAGTAACAAAGACTGGACTGTTGAGGAACGAGCTGATCAGAAAGGTGTTTTTATGAACGGTTACGGTGCTGACAAGGCTAGTGAAGACTGGTTGATTTCTCCTGAATTAACTATAACAGAACAGGACAATGCTGCTCTTGTATTTGATCTTTATCGAAAATACGATGGTCCAGCACTGGAAGTTATGTTTTCTAATAATTACAGTGGAAAGGGTGATCCAAATAAAGCAGATTGGGTATCATATCCTGTTGATCATAGTGATTTAGACGATTCATGGAAAACTGTAGCTTTCGATTTATCTGCCTACAGCGGGACAGGATATGCGGCTTTTAGATACACTTCAGCAGGAGTTGCCCCTGGAGACGGTGGTAGACTTGGACTTGATAATGTTGCTGTTATTCGTAGTGCTGATGCTGGAGTAATTGATGCTGATCTTACAATTCGAATAGAAGCGCCTGAATCTGTTGGTGATCAGACTGTACAAAATGGGGCAGCAGTATTACCGGATAGCATCAAAAAAACAGGTGATTGGGAAGTAACTGCTAATGGTTTAATCCAGGATGATGCATCTCAATACTTTGCCAAGTATGTAATTGATGCTCCCCAGAATGAAACAAATCTCGTTTATACATTCTCCGGGAAGGCTTCAACAGAAGGCTGGAAGGGCTTTGGAGTTCATATTCTTGCATCAGGTTCAAAAACTGCTCAGGGTTATGGCTATGGCCAATCTTATCTTATCTGGGTTACAAAAGATCCTGAAAATACAAATAGTAACAGTACATTTGTTCAACTTTATAAATCTTTTAGTGATTCCAGAATGGAACAGTTAGTGAGCAAGGCAATTGACAGAGATATTAGTGAAACAGTAAATGTGCAGGTGCTTGTTAATCATGATCTCAATACCATAGTAGTAATTGCAAATGGAAAACCTGTAATAAGATTTACAGATAAAAACCTTATCCAAAGTGGAAATGAAATTGTAATCAGGGCATTGGATAAAGCTGTTTTTACAGATGGAGGAGTTTTTCCTTTAAGTAAATAAAGCATTTTTGTTAGATTACTAATGGGAGATGTCTATATTGGCATCTCCCTTTTTTTATAGGATAAACAAACTCTTACAAATATAGAGAGAAAATTAAAAATGTAGTATTTCTATTTTTCAAGATAAATAATTTTATATTAGTCTATTGATAAAATGCACGCATGAGCATATATTCATATATACAAGAGAGTAAAAAATGAATAAAAATGAGATTAAAGATGAAGATTATTTTGAACTGGCAGATTTTTTCTCTGCTTTTTCTGACTCAACCAGATTAAAAATACTGATAAACCTTCTGGAAGGGGAAAAAACTGTTACAGAAATATGTAATCTAACAGGAATCTCCCAAAGTGCTATAAGTCACCAGCTTACTAAACTTAGAATTATGAAACTGGTAAAAGGAACAAAATCCGGTAAATACACTCATTACACACTGGATGATCAACACATAGAAACTATAATCAACTACGCTCTCGAACATCGAATGGAGCCTTGAAGGAATTATTATGGCAAATACATATACATTACATACAAATAATTTAAGCTGCGCATCCTGTGCAGCAAAAATTGAAGATGACTTGAAATCACTGGATCTGGTAATGGATGCCAGCGTAAATGTAATTAATGGAACTGCAACAATAATTGCAGATTGTAATATGACACAGCAGGTTAATGAGGTTGTTAAAAAGCATGAACCTGATGTTACTTTTACAGAATCAAAGCAAAATCAAAGCATAAAATTCCCAAAATATCTCATCTGGGTTTCTGCACTCTTTATCTCATCTATGGTCATTAGCAGAACTTATATAAATGAAAGCTTAGCTCTGGTGTATATAGTTTTTTATCTTGCTGTATATCTTTTTACCGGTAAAAATGTAATCCGTGCTTTTTTTCAAAATTTTAAAAAAAGAGATTTATTTGATGAAAATTTTTTAATGTTCATAGCAACTGCCGGAGCAATTGCTATTGGAGCCTATGAGGAAGCAGCAGGGGTTATGTTGTTTTACAGTCTGGGAGAAGCCTTTGAAGATCTGGCTGTACGAAAATCAAATAGTGAAATTAGCAACCTTGCCAGTCTTCAACCGGAAAGGGCATATAAAATTTTAAATAATACAC
>JAQIBN010000273.1 GCA_027859095.1 Spirochaetia bacterium
ATTTATTATAATCAGGAAGAGAATGAATAATCTTACCATATTTGCATTTATTTTATCATTTGTAAGTATTACTATATATTTTTCATCAAATAGATGTATTGAAATGTATACTATTTCTACCAAATACTTTGAGGCAACAAATGAAATTCAGAAATATTCTATGATTGCTGCTGGTGAGTTATTATTAAGTGTTTATAAGGGATCTTCATACTTTATTTATTATACTCTAAGTGGATTATCACTTATTCTTCTATTTAAATCTTTTAGCAAAATTGAATATTTTTCAAGACGAACTGTAATAGCTGGTATCATATCGGGATTTTTGATGCTTATACCTGCGACATTGGGTATTATTGGAATGATACTTTCAATATTATCTTTAATTCCTTGGATAATAACCTGCATTTTTCTTGTTTTTGATATTAAAAGAATAAAAGGATAACAAAAGAGATGCGAAATATAAAGATACTGGTTTCATTCTCAAATACATCCATGTATTTGAGAAATATATTATTACGCAACCAAGACAGAAACGGCACATAACAAGAAATATGAGGTTGCGCCTTCGGCTTCACCCAAATTGCCTTTGGTCGCAAGCTCCCGACGGCAACTTCTCATATTTCTAAAACGTTAAAGGAAATTGACATAATTGGTTTTAAAATTTATAAGGAGATTTTATGTCAGAATCATTAAAAAATCTTAGAAATTTATCTGTGAAAGAACTAATAGAAAAACATGATAAAATTGCAACATCAACGCAGATTTCAACAAAGCATTATCGAGATGAAATTGCAAGAAGAGAACAAAACGATTATTCAAAATCTATAAAAAATATGACTATTTGGATTACTATTATGACAGCAATAGTGACAATATCTACAATTATTAATTTATTCATTATTTTTTGAAAATCCCTCTTTTCATCCATAGCAACTTCGTCTAACAACCGGTTAAATGATGCTCCATAATTTCTTTGTCCCGTTCGTCCATTTCAAAGTGGCTTTTACAGTAATCACAGGTTTTAAGGCCGAAGGTGGTCATTTAGTGTGGTTCCTGGGGTTGTTGTCACTATCAGTGTAGTGGTGGCTGCGGTACATTTTATCGTTGTAGGGGTTTTTCTGTATGTTTCCGGCGTATCTGCGGAGGTATTCTTTACTGGTTAGTTTGAGAGCGTGCTAAGGTGGAGATTACCCTACTAGGTAGGAGTGGTAGATTTTAGGTTTTAATTATAGAAATCTTATTTTTGACTTTTAAAACGGGGTAAATTAGAGTAATATATGGGAAAGGAGAAAAGTTGAAATTTTTATATTTGTTTGCGTTATTACTGTAAGTAATTTATATCCTGTCAGGATAATATCAGTTACAATGCTTAAAAGTAAGTATCATCTATTGAAGTATAATTTTCATATGGTTGTTTAATTATTTTATTATTAAAGAATTGAAGAGTTACGTGAATGATCTGAAGGAAAAAGTAAAAAATATTTGAATATCAAAAGATCCAGAATTTTTTATATGTAATATTTTATAGTTTGAATAATTGGAGGGTACAATGAAAGAAATTAATATAAAATATATTTCTGTGTTTGTAGTATTACCTTTGAAGAATCAAGATAAGCAAAAAGTTGTCATTAAAGGTGGATCTCTGAAAATTGACAACGAGGTAAATAGCATTATTCTGACAAGTTTTAATGGAAAATTAAGTAAAGGTATTAAGTTACAACCATTCCATTTTAATATGCCTGGTAATAATCGCCACAATGAATTAAGAGAAGATCTTAAAAAAGTATTTGAGCAAAATAATAAAAAAATAAAAGATGAAATATCTTTAAAATATGCTGAAAAACTTTCAAAGTTAATTGATAATAGAACAGGAGAATTAATGCTAATCTTCGCTTTCGGTGAGGAAAAATCACTGAAGCGTATTGTTTTTTGGGCATTCCCACATGATGAACCTATTCAATTACAAACAGATAGAGATATTCCTAGAATTGCAGAAATAAAAAATGCTTTTAGTAAGAATTCACATTTAAGGAAAGGGGCTTTCTTTGAAGTAATAACGGATCAGATAGGTAGAAATGATTTAATAAAAGGAATTCTTGTTGATACTTCTGCTGGTAAATCTATGACAGCTTCAAATTATTGGTTGGAAGGTTTTCTTAATGGTAAAATTGATATGTTACCTACCCGTGGAACTAACCAAATAATAAAAGGAATAAAAGCAGCGCAAATTAAAGCCAAGACCTCAGAAGAAAAGAGCAGTGTAAAAGCAGCTTTTTATAGTATATTATCCGGGAGTAAAAAAAATACTACACTAAATGAAATATCTTACTTACTTGTTGGCGATGCTAAAAAAGAATATTTAAATCAAATGCCAAAGTCAATAGAGAATGATGCTCGGTTTACAATAGATATTGAAGAAGCAAAGAAAAAAATTAAAAGTACAATATTTATATTAAAAAATGGAATTGAAGTACATTTCCCCAATAACTTAAGTATTGATGCTGATGATTATATTGAAGAAAATGAATTAAACCGAATTATGACAATTAAAGAAATTATTGATGAAGAAATATATAAGTAAGTAAAAGATGAAAAAACAAAAATTAATAGAAGGATATAATCAACGAAAAGATCTACTTTTAGAATTAAAAAATAAATTAGTAAGTGAATTAGAAGAAAACCTCGAAACTATAAAATTTGTGAGTGAAATTCATGGAAGGGTTAAAAGCAAAAAAAGCTTTATTAAAAAAGCTTTGAGTGCTGAGCAAAAATATACTCACCCATTTAGGGATATTGAAGATATTATTGGAATACGTATATTGGTACTATTTCCTGATATTAGTTCAGAAGTATCGGAAAAAGTAAGCAAAAGTGTTTTCCCATCAATTGAGAATGAATATCGTAAAGAAAAAAAAGCAAATCAGTTCGGTTATGAAGGTTATCAGTCTATTCATCTAATACCAGAATCTTATACCAATATTCATCAAATGAACGATTTACCACATGTATTTGAATTACAAATAAGAACATTATTACAGCATGCATGGGAAGAACCAGAACATGAAATCAATTATAAGAGAGAAAAAAAATTTACTGATGTAGCAGAGTTTGAATATGAAAAATCCTTTGCATGGATAGCAGCAAGCTGCTGGGGTGCAGATAAAATTTTAAATAACTTATATCAAACCTATATGAAAGAAAATAATAAAAAACCCACTTAAGATGTTAATCATTGATATTCTAAATATAATCATAAAGATATCAAGTTTTAAATAACTATTTACTAGAAAGGAAAAATGAAAATACTAGACAACATTAACACCCTCTGGGGCGACGATTTAAAGCAAACTCTCAAACCCGGTGCAAAGCTGCAAATTGCTGCATCCTGTTTTTCCATCTATGCATATGAAGCTCTTAAAAAGGAACTGGAAAAGATTGATTCCCTGGAGTTCATCTTTACTGCTCCGGCTTTTGTTCCCAATAAAGTTACTGACAAAATTACCAAGGAACGAAGAGAGTTTCATATTCCAAAACTAGAACGTGAGAAAAGTCTCTATGGAACTGAGTTTGAAATAAGGCTCAAGAACAAGCTAACCCAGAAAGCCATAGCAAAAGAATGTGCTGCCTGGATGAGGCGCAAGACTAAATTCCGTTCCAATTCTACAAAAGCGCCTATGCAGCAGTTTGCATGCTCCTCAATAAATAACAAAGAGGTTGCATACATGCCTCTCCATGGCTTTACAGCCGTTGACCTGGGTTACCAGCAAGGAGATGCGGTATCAAATTTCATAAATAAGTTAGATGAAGCTCCTCTTACAAATACATATCTCCAGTTATTTGATCAGATCTGGAATGATAATTCTAAACTTGAAGATGTCACAGATAATATATGTGAACACATAGAATCAGTCTATCAGGAAAATTCTCCGGAAAGAGTATATTTCCTGATGCTTTATAATATCTTCAATGAATTCCTGGAAGATCTAAATGAGGATGTACTTCCGAATGATCTAACGGGTTATCAAGACAGTGTTATATGGAATAAATTATTTAATTTTCAACGTGATGCTGCAATAGGCATTATCAATAAGCTTGAGAGTTACAACGGTTGTATCCTGGCGGATAGTGTCGGTCTTGGAAAAACTTTCACTGCCCTTGCTGTTATCAAGTACTATGAACTACGAAACCGCTCTGTATTAGTTCTTTGCCCTAAAAAGATTGCAGACAACTGGCTTAACTTTAACAGGAACTTGAAGACAAATATTTTATCAGAGGACAGATTAAACTATGATGTTCTATGTCATACTGATCTGCAGAGGACTACTGGTGAATCATTTGGGACTCCCCTAAACAGGGTTAATTGGGGCAACTATGACCTTATTGTCATAGATGAATCTCATAACTTCAGAAATAATGATGCCTTTAAAGAGAAGGAAACACGTTACCAGAAATTGATGAACTCAGTTATCCGGGAAGGTGTCAAAACAAAAGTCCTAATGCTTTCGGCCACACCTGTAAACAACCGCTTCAATGATCTTAGAAACCAGCTAGCCTTAGCCTATGAGGGTGATTCAGATAACTTAAATAAAAAGCTTCGTACAGGAAAAAGTGTAGAAGATATCTTTAAGAAAGCGCAAGGTGTTTTTAATGCCTGGTCAAAATTACCACTGGCGCAAAGAACAGCTCAGGCTATTCTTAATTCCCTTGATTTTGACTTTTTCGAACTATTAGACAGTGTAACAATCGCACGTTCCAGAAAGCATATTGAAACTTTTTACGATACCACTGATATTGGTAAATTCCCCCGTCGCCGTAAACCTCTTTCATACCGATGCCCTTTGACTATGAGGGATGATGTAATTGGTTTCAACGATATATATATACAATTGTCACTCTTGAAATTATCTGTCTATGCTCCAATAAGCTATATCCTGCCAAGCAGATTGAGGAAATACGAAGATCTTTACGACACAAGTGTTGAGGGTGGTAAAGGCAAGCTCAGGCAGGTTGATAGGGAAAGAAGTCTGCAATCACTCATGACAACCAATCTTCTCAAACGCCTGGAGAGTTCTGTTGAATCATTCAGACTTACTCTTGGAACGCTTTCAAAAAATATCAAAAATATGCTTGTAAAAATTGATCAGTTTAAACAGTCTGGAACAGATCTTTTTGTTCGAGATACTTCTGATTCAATGGAAAATTTGGAATATGAGGATGATGATCTTTCAGGTTTGGGAGAGTTCATGATTGGGGGCAAGATTCAGGTCAGTCTTGCAGATATGGATCTTCCTTCATGGGAGTATGATTTAAAAACAGATTTGGAAATACTCACTAGCCTTCTAAATGAGATGATCAAGGTAACTCCAGTGGATGACTCCAAACTTCAGCACCTAATAAATCATATTGAAAAAAAAGTCTCTAAACCTATTAACCCTGGGAATAAGAAGGTTCTTATCTTTACTGCTTTTGCAGATACTGCCAATTATCTCTATGCAAATATTGCAAACGATCTGTTACGAAAACTCAATATTCATTCAGGCAAAGTAACTGGCTCTGACTCTCCAAAAACAACCTTGGGTAAAGGCTATGACTTTCAAACTCTCCTTACAATGTTTTCTCCCATGTCTAAAGAAAAATCTTTGATACTGCCGGAGGAAAAAGGTGAGATTGATATACTAATTGGAACCGATTGTATATCCGAAGGTCAGAACCTCCAGGATTGCGATTATGTTATTAACTACGATATCCATTGGAATCCTGTGCGAATCATTCAGCGCTTTGGGCGTATCGACCGTATAGGCTCTAAAAATGACTCTATACAACTGGTTAACTACTGGCCGGATATCTCATTGGATGAATACATCAACCTCAAAGAACGGGTTGAAAACCGTATGATGATTGTAGATGTATCAGCCACTGGTGATGATAATGTTCTCTCAGCACAATCCAATGATATCTCATACCGTAAAGAACAACTTCGTCGCCTGCAGGAAGAAGTAATAGAACTGGAAGACTTAAAAACAGGTGTCAATATTACTGACATGGGTCTTAATGACTTTCGGATGGACCTTCTTGGTTATGTAAAAGAGAATAATGATTTATCAGGAGTGCCCAGTGGTATGCATGCGGTAGTACCTGCAAATTCTGAATTGGGACTCACTCCTGGTGTTATCTTTACTCTTCGTAATCGAAATACAGGAATTAATGTTAATCAACATAACCGCCTTCATCCATTCTATCTTGTTTATATAGATACTCATGGTGAAGTTATTACTAATCATACCGAAGTAAAACGTTTACTGGATCTTGTTAGAAGCAGTTGTAAGGGATTGGACAAACCTGTCCTAGATGTTTGTCAAAAATTCAATACAGAAACAGATGATGGTCGTAAAATGATACCTTATTCCGATCTCTTGGGCCAGGCTATCCGTTCTATGATTGAGGTCAAAGAAGATAAAGATATTGATAGTCTGTTTACCGGGAGTAAAACTACGGCATTAGTGGATAAAATTGTAGGCCTTGATGATTTTGAGCTCATAACCTTCCTTGTAATACAGGAAATGGTACTTTGAATTTTCCTTATAAGTTTCCAGACAATGCATATTTTGGGAAACTTGTGTCCAAAAATAAGATTTATGAACATTCATCCACATCATCAGCGCTTAAAAAGTTGTTTATCAGGGATGTTGAAAAGATTACCTGGTCTTATAAGCTGTCACCTGAAACTATAAACCTGCCTGCAAAAGATGATGTACAGGAAATTCAGGTGTTTACAATAGAACTAAAAACCGGTTCATTGAAATATGAGGTGCTTCAGGCTATTGATAGGTCTATCCCATCGCCAATTCTCTATATTCTGAAATATGATAATCAAGTCCGCTATGTTGCAGCTTATAAACGTCAGAGTGAAGCAGATAAGAGTAAATGGGTGGTTAGCAGCTATTTTGAGACTGACTGGATGTCTGCCAGTATTAAAAGTGTGTCTATTCCTGTTGTATTAGATCTTAAGACCCTCTATTATTCTCTTTTGAAGGGTATTATTCCCCTTTCTTCAAGACAGAACGAAACGATTAGTGAACTTGTTTCCAGAGCGGAGAATTTGGGCATTTTGGAACGGGAAGCAGCCAAGGTAGAAGCCCGTCTTGAAAGTGAAAAGCAGTTTAACCGTAAGGTGGAAATTAATGCTGAGCTTAGAAAGCTAAAAAAAGATATTAAAAAAATAAAAGGGTAAGCAATTGCCTGTGGAATCTATAGGAGCCAGATCATGGATAAATTAAAAATGCACAGTCCTAACCTAACTGAGAGTAATATCGAAAAGATAGCAGGGCTTTTCCCTAATTGTGTTACAGAAGGCCAGAATGGTGATAGTAAAATGATAGATTTTGATCTGCTCCGGCAGGAGCTGTCAGACACTATAGTAGAAGGACCTCAGGAGCGTTATCGTCTTGATTGGCCGGGGAAACGTGAGGCGCTGCTTACAGCTAATGCTCCTATTGCTAAGACTTTGCGGCCATGTAGGGAAGAGAGTGTTGATTTTGATACTACGGGGAATCTCTTTATTGATGGGGATAATCTGGATGCTTTGAAGCTGCTGCAGGAGAATTATCTGGGGAAGGTTAAGATGATTTATATTGATCCACCCTATAATACAGGTAATGATTTTATATATGAAGATGATTTTGCGGAGAGTACAGAAGAATATCTTAAAAAGTCCAATCAGAAGGATGAAGATGGGGGGAGGCTTGTTGCTAATCTTGATTCCAATGGTCGTTTCCATTCAGACTGGCTCTCTATGATGTATTCGCGGTTGAGATTAGCACGAAATATAATGAAAGATGATGGGGTTATTTTTATAAGTATTGATGATAATGAAGCACATAATTTAAAAAGAATATGTGATGAAGTTTTTGGTGTGGACAACTTTATTGCACAATTGGCCGTACAACTGAATCCAAGAGGACGGCATTTGGATAAATTTATTGCTAAGACTCACGAATCGGTATTAATATTTGGAAAAGATCTTCATTACCCTTCGACTATGATTGGTATAGAAAAAGAGGGGAAAATGGTGGAAGAATACAATAAGAAAGATAAGCGAGGACCTTATCGTATTTTAGGTTTGCGTAATCGAAACCAATCATTTAATCCAACTACTAGACCTAATCTTTATTATGCTCTATTTGTTAATCCTAAAACTGGTAAAGTTAGTATTAATGAATCCAGTGAATTTCCGGATATAGTATGGCCTGATACACCAGATGGAATTAAAACTTGCTGGACTTGGGGCAAGGAGAAAGTTGTCAAGGAAAATAATTTGTTAACTGCTCAAAGATCTGATGTTGAGTGGAGAATTTATAGAAAAGATTATTTACACTCAGACGATGGTGAATCTGCTCGAACATTGCCTAAATCTCTTTGGATCGATAAAGAGCTTAACAACGATTATGGTCGCAAAACTATAAAAGACTTATTTGGTAGCCCAGTAATGGATTTTCCTAAATCTACTTACTTGCTTGAAAAATTAATTAGAACGGGTTGTAATGGCAATAATATCATCCTTGACTTTTTTTCAGGCTCTGCAACCACTGCTCATGCGGTCATGCAGCTTAATGCTGAAGATGGTGGGGCTCGTAAATTTATCATGGTTCAGCTTCCGGAAGTGTGTGATGTAAATTCAGAAGCCTATAAAGCAGGCTTTAAAACAATTCCAGAAATAGGTAAAGAGCGTATCCGGCGGGCTGGGAAGAAGATTAAGGAAGAAAACGCAACAAATGCACCTGATCTTGATATTGGTTTTCGTGTTCTTAAGGTAGATTCTTCCAATATGGCGGATGTTTATTATGCTCCCGATTCTGTTCAACAGTCGCAGCTTGATTTACTTACTGAGAATATTAAATCCGATCGTACATCAGAGGATCTGCTTTTCCAGGTTCTTCTAGATTGGGGGGTGGATTTGTCTCTGCCTATTTGTAAAGAGGTTATTGCCGGTAAAGAGGTTTTCTTTGTGGATAAAAATGCCCTTGCTGCCTGTTTTGTGAAGGATGGGGGGGTTACCGAAGAGTTTGTTAAAGAGCTGGCAAAGAGAGAGCCCCTTCGTGTTGTCTTCCGGGATGCGGGGTTTAAGGATGATAGTGTTAAAATAAATGTGGAACAGATCTTTAAACTCATGTCACCGCACACCGAAGTAAAAACCATTTAAGGAGGCCTCAGTTGAAGCTCAAGTTTAAAAAACAGGCCTACCAGAGCCTTGCCGTGGAAGCGGTTGTGGATTGTTTCAAAGGACAGCCCAATACATCTGGGATCAATTATCGTATTGATCCTGGTGTCACCGATACAAAACAAATAAATTTACAGGAAATTGAAGATTCCGGATTTAAAAATACTGATTTACACCTAAATGAACTTCAAATATTGGAAAATATACAGGCTGTTCAAAGGTCTCAAAATCTGCCTCAAAGCAATTCACTCGTAAAAACTAAAGTTTCCCCTATAAACCTTGATATTGAAATGGAAACCGGTACTGGCAAAACCTATGTCTATATAAAAAGCTTTTTCGAGATGAATAAACTCTATGGCTGGAGCAAGTTTATTGTAGTTGTGCCCAGTATAGCTATTAGAGAAGGTGTTTATAAGTCTCTGGAAATTACTGCGGAGCATTTTCTTGAATCCTATGGGAAGAAGATTAAGTTCTTTATCTATAATTCAAAACAACTCCATAACCTGGAAAGCTTTTCCTCGGATGCCGGAATCAATGTCATGGTAATAAACGTACAGGCCTTCAATGCCCGGGGAAAGGACAACAGGCGAATCTACGAAGAACTGGATGATTTCCAGAGCCGACGGCCTATTGATGTTATAAAAGCCAACCATCCTATCCTTATCCTGGATGAACCTCAGAAGATGGAAGGGGAAAAAACCCTCGATTCTCTCAAGGAATTTAACCCCTTAATGGTTCTTCGTTATTCAGCTACTCATAAAACAGCACACAACAATATCCATCGCCTGGACGCCCTGGATGCCTATAACCAGAAACTCGTTAAAAAAATTGCAGTTAGGGGAATATCGGTTAAAGGACTCTCCGGTACCAACGCTTATCTTTACTTGGAGTCCATTGAAGTTTCAAGTCAGGCTCCTGTTGCCCGTATTGAAATGGAACTAAAACAAAACAATGGTATTAAGCGTATCATGCGGAGACTTAAAAAAGGTGATAATCTCTTCGATCTCTCTGGTGAGCTTGATCAATATAAAGGATTTGTCATATCCGATATTAACGCTATAACAGATACGGTTAGTTTTACAAACGGCAAAGAGCTTACAGCCGGGGAAGCTACCGGTAATGTCAATGAATGTACCCTCAGGCGGATACAAATTCGGGAGGCTATCAGGGCACATTTTGAAAAGGAGCAGATTCTATTTCATCAGGGAATCAAAGTACTCACACTCTTTTTCATCGATCATGTGGCAAAATACCGGGTGTACGAGGATGGCATTGAAGTAGGCGGTGAATACGCCCAAATGTTTGAAGAGGAATACAGAGATTACTTGAGTCAACCGGATCTTCCGTTTGTCCCTGCCTATCAGACTTATTTAAATGGAGTTAGTGTCTCTAAAACTCATAATGGATACTTCTCCATCGATAAAAAATCAAAACATATGGTAGATCCTGCAACTGGAAAAAGATCAACCGAAACTGATGATGTGGATGCCTATGATCTTATTTTAAAAGACAAGGAACGTCTTTTATCTTTTGAAGAACCTGTACGGTTTATTTTTTCCCACTCCGCACTTCGCGAAGGATGGGACAATCCCAATGTCTTCGTTATCTGTACTCTCAAACACAGTGACAACACAATATCCCGCAGACAGGAAGTAGGCCGGGGTCTTCGTATTTCAGTCAACCAGCTTGGAGACAGGCAGGACAATCCAGCAACAGTACATCATACCAATGTTCTGACAGTTGTAGCCAGTGAAAGCTATAAAGACTTCGTTGCTGGCCTTCAAAAAGATATAAGTAATTCCCTTTCTGAGAGACCACGGATTGCAGATGCTGCATACTTTACCGGTAAAATCTTAAAGACCGCCTCCGGTGATGTTACAGTTACATCCGATATGGCAGAAGGTATTGAATTTTATCTTATCCAGAATGGATATGTAGACAGAAAAAAGAATATCGCTCAAACCTATCATGATGCAGTCAGGAATAGCACACTGTCCCCCTTGCCGGAGGACTTGATTCCCTTCAAAGAACATGTTTTTCAATTAATAAACAGTGTTTATAGTGTTGCGCAGCTTCCGGATATAGAAAATGACCGGAGCAGTAAGACCAATCCATTAAATGCTAATTTTGATAAAAAGGAATTTAAAGAGCTCTGGAACCGGATCAATAAAAAGGCAGCCTATAGTGTCCATTTCGATAGCTCAGAGCTTGTTGGCAAATGCATCAAGACCTTGGATATGGAGTTACGGGTGGCTCCATTACAGTATTCAATTCAGAGTGGAGATCAGAAAGACAACATCAGTTTCGATCAGATAAAGTCTGGCGACGGTTTTGTAGTTGCTGAAACTACAACTGAGTATGATCGGAAATCTATCCATTCTTCAGTAGAATATGATCTTATCGGCAAGGTAGCCGAGTCGGTTCAGTTAACCCGGAGAACAGTTTCAGAAGTCCTGGGTAAGATCCAGAAACCTGTTTTTGAACAATTCAAGACCAACCCGGAAAATTTCATTTCAGAAACAGCAAGACTCATCAATGAACAGAAAGCGACGGTCATCATAGAGCATCTTAGCTATAACACTATTTCTTCAACCCATGAACTCAATATTTTTACTGATGGACAGAGCAAACAGGATTTCAGCAAGGCCGGAGCACCCTTAAAAAGGCATATATATGACTATGTAATAACAGATTCCAAAATTGAACGCACCTTTGTCAACGAACTCGATACGAGCTCAGAAGTTGTGGTCTATGCAAAACTGCCAAAAGGGTTTTTCATACCGACACCGGTTGGGAATTATAATCCAGACTGGGCAATTACCTTCAAGGAAGGTGCCGTTAAGCATATCTATTTTGTTGCAGAAACAAAGGGTTCCATGTCAACAATGGAACTTAGAGAAATTGAGAAAACCAAGATTGAATGTGCTCGCAAATTCTTCGATAAGCTGAATCAGCAAGCCAA
>JAQIBN010000188.1 GCA_027859095.1 Spirochaetia bacterium
ACTTCTTGGTGTTGTGGCTTTGAGTATATCCCTGATTATGGGTATTGGCCTGGGGATGTTGGCGGCATTAAAACAAAACTCCTGGGTAGATTATCTGACTATGTCAGGAGCGGTTATAGGCATTTCAGTTCCACTTTTTGTAATTGGACCCATATTGATGTATTTCCTTGCAATGAAATGGGGACTGTTACCTACTTCAGGCTGGATTACAGGGAGATATGGAGCTGTAACCCTTATTATGCCGGCTTTAACCTTATCATTTCCTTATACTGCAAATATTGCCCGCCTTACAAGGGCAAGTGTACTGGAAGTGTTGCGGAGTGATTATATTAGAACAGCCTGGGCTAAAGGACTTAGTGGTACTGTTATTATGTTTAAGCATGTGTTAAAGGGTGCTCTTCTACCTGTAGTAAGTTATCTTGGTCCTGCATTTGCTGGAATTATTACCGGTTCTATAGTTGTAGAATCCATCTTCAGGGTTCCTGGGCTCGGCAAGTTTTTTGTGCAATCCGCCCTTAACCGTGATTACACTCTTATTATGGGGACTGTAATTGTTTTTTCAATAATACTTATTGTTATGAACTTTATTGTTGATATCGTTTATTCGTTCCTTGACCCCAGGATTTCGTATAAATAGGGGGAATGATAAAAAATGATTTCTAAACATTTAAGGAGCTGATGATGTCAGATACAACAATAAAAAAAGAGCATGTTAATGAGTTTAATCAGTCGGTAAAGGGTAATAGTTTAACCCAGGATGCATGGAAACGCCTTAAGAAAAATAAAATGGCTATTGCCGGACTTATTCTTGTAATTGTCTATGCTGTTCTTGCAATATCTGCTCCAATTCTTCCTATCTATTCATTCCGAAATGTAATTGCAGACCATCAGGATCTCCCTCCTTCATTGAAAACATCAGCAGGTGAACTCTGGTTTGAAAAAACTGAAAATTATTTTGGTCTGGTTGCAAAAAAAGAAGGAAGAGATTCTCTGAATGCAGAGGAAACTGCTATACTGGAAGATATCAGGCATAAAATAGAAACAGAAACTATGGAGTATCGGGGTAAGATAGTTAAGGTTCACGAAAGAAGGTATTTTCTTGGGACAGATTATCTCGGCAGAGATATGCTTGCCCGTATTATCTACGGAGGCCAGGTTTCTATGGCTATTGGTCTGATTGGGACCCTGGTATCTTTTATAATCGGAACCATTCTTGGAGCACTTGCAGGTTATCTCGGAGGTAAGACAGATTATATTATCATGAGAATAGTTGATGTTATGTATGGTCTTCCATACATGCTCCTTGTAATAATATTCATGGCAATATTAGGACGAAATATATTGAATCTTTTCCTGGCTCTTGCTGTTGTGTCCTGGCTGACAGTGGCCCGTGTTGTTCGGGGTCAGATTATTACTTTAAAAAATTCCGAGTTTGTTGAAGCTGCCAGATCCATGGGTGCCAGTACACCGAGAATTGTATTCAGGCATTTAGTACCAAATACACTCGGTATAATAATTGTTTTTGCAACACTTAGAGTTCCTGCATTTATTATGCTGGAATCATTTTTGTCCTATCTTGGTCTTGGAGTTTCGGCTCCCTATGCGTCATGGGGATCTCTGGTAAAAGAAGGTGTAGATGCTATGACATTGTATCCATGGAGATTGTTTTTTCCAGCATTGGCAATGACAACATTCCTGTTTGCAATGAACTTTCTTGGAGATGGACTCAGGGATGCCTTCGATCCGAAGAGTAAGAACAGATAAGGGGATCATGAATGAAAGATGAACTTGTTTTACAGGTCAAAGGCCTGCAGACATATTTTAAGACTGATGATGGAATGGTCAAAGCTGTAGATGATGTTTCCTTTAATCTTAAAAAAGGGCAGACTCTCGGTATTGTAGGAGAGTCCGGAAGTGGTAAGTCGGTAACTAATCTTTCCATAATGCGCCTTATCCCCAGTCCTCCCGGGAGAATTGTAGGTGGAGAGATATACTTTGAGGGTAAAGATATTCTCAAAATGAACAATGAAGAGCTTAGAGATCTTCGTGGAAACAAAATTTCGATGATTTTCCAGGATCCTATGACATGCTTAAATCCTTTTCTTAAGGTTTCAACCCAGTTGGTGGAAACTATCCGCCTTCACCAGGGGCTTGGTAAGAAAGATGCCAAAGCTAAAGCTGTTGAAATGCTTTCAAGAGTGGGGATACCTGCTGCAGAAAGAAGAGTGGATAATTATCCACACCAATTCTCCGGTGGAATGAGACAGAGAGTTATGATAGCTATGGCTCTTAGCTGTAATCCTCAAATACTTATTGCAGATGAGCCTACAACTGCTCTTGATGTTACTATTCAGGCTCAGATACTGGAATTGATGCTGAAACTTGCAGCTGACTTTGGTACTTCAACTATTCTTATTACCCATGACCTGGGGGTTGTTGCAGGAATGTGTGATGAAGTCTGTGTCATGTATGCAGGAAAGATTGTTGAAAGGGCAGGTAATGATGATATTTTTGATGATCCAAAACATCCTTATACCCAGGGTCTGATTAAATCTGTGCCTCGTATGGATGATGAGCAGGGCGGCAAACTTTTCTCAATTGAAGGACAACCTCCTAACGTGATTGATCTTCCGGATTGCTGTCCATTTCATCCCCGTTGCTCCAGGGTAATGGAAATCTGTAAGAATAAATACCCTAAGCAAATTCTTCTTGATGAAGGTTCACGAAGTGTTAGCTGCTGGCTCTATAAAGATGAGGAGGAGTAATGGTGGCTGAACAAAAAACATTACTGGAAGTTAAGAACCTTAAACTTCATTTCCCAATTGAGAAAGGTCTGATATTAAAGAAACAGGTTGGTTCTATCAGGGCTGTTGATGGAATAGATTTTGAGATCAAAGAAGGTGAAACTCTTGGTCTGGTAGGTGAGTCGGGATGTGGTAAATCTACCACTGCCAGAGCTATTGCCCAGCTTCATAAACCGACTTCAGGAGAAGTGCTGCTGGAAGGTCGTGACCTGGTAAAAGCCGATAAAACAGAGTTGCTGAAATCCAGAATGGATATGCAGATGATCTTTCAGGATCCTTATGCTTCACTAAACCCCAGGATGACTGTAGGTTCAATTATTGCAGAGCCTATGCAAATTTATACCAGAAGAAATCTTCTGAATATGACAAAAGCAGAGACCGTTGAAAGAGTAGAGATCCTTATGGAAAAAGTAGGTCTTTCCAGATTCTTCAAAAATAGATATCCCCATGAATTTTCCGGTGGTCAGCGACAGAGAATCGGGGTTGCACGGGCACTGGCCCTCAATCCTAAACTTATTCTGGCAGATGAGCCTGTAAGTGCACTGGATGTATCAATTCAATCACAGATTCTTAATCTTTTGACTGAGCTTAGAGAAGAACTGAATCTTTCGTATTTATTCATTGCCCATGATCTGGCAGTGATCAGGCACATCAGTAGCAGGATTGCAGTTATGTATCTGGGAAAGATTATGGAGGTCTCTGAATCAGCAAATCTTTATAAAAATCCTCTTCATCCTTATACTGTAGCACTCCTTTCTGCTGTTCCTATCCCTGATCCAAAGATTGAAAGGACACGGAAGAGAATTATTCTTACAGGAGATGTTCCCTCACCTGATAAAGAGAGGCATAATTGCTACTTTTATGATCGTTGCCCAAATAAAATGGATAAATGTAAGGATAGGATCCCTGCATTGGT
>JAQIBN010000215.1 GCA_027859095.1 Spirochaetia bacterium
GAATAGTTTATATTCTTTTTTATTTCTGGTACTGGTTTCCATGTCACAAATAAACTAAAATTTGATTTCCACTGATACTCTGGAAAATCATCAACTGTTACCAGGACAGGCTCTCCAGAATATTCAAAACTTAGATCCCAATCACTTAAATGATGAATAACTGAGATTCCAATATTTTCTAAATTAAAATTTGAAGCCTCCCTGTCTTCATTGCTAAAAAAATTAAATGATTTAAGTAAATCTGAAAAAATATTTAGATCCGGCAGCCCTATTTCTGATGAATTTCCTGGAATATATCTATAAGTTGCACGATTAACAGATTTTGATTTAAATACTAACTCTGTGAATTCCGCAATATATAGAGAAAAATTAAGATCAAATGTAAATGATGTATCAGTGTATTTCTGGAGATTCATAGTCCATGTTGAAATAATATCAAATGAAAGTTGTATTCGATTTTTCCAAAAGGGATCAGGATTATATTTATAATTAATGGCTGCAGAGGCTTTTGAAGCCTGAAATTGACTTTCAGATTCAGGTAACCAGCCCTTTGGAAGTAAAAAGTAAGAACCTATTATATCCTCCATAAGATAATTAAATGTTAAAAACCAGAGTTGTATATCAGTAGATGACTTAGTAAAAGACATACTATTTAAATCTATATCAAGATTTTCTTTCATTATGACATTTGAATCTAATTTATCTATAGATAATTCAGTTCTTGCAAAACTATTTTCCATTTGATCGAAATCAATAGATAAAGTTTGTTTAAAAAAATCTTTGTCGTAAAAATTATATTGAATATAGCCTATATATGGTTTATGTAACCAATAACTATTTGGTTGGTCTTCAATTAAATGAAACTCTGTTTTAATACTACTAATAAATTTACCAAAATAAAAGATAACTTCCGGAAAGAGCTGAAGGTTTTCTGGAGGGAGTATAGTATCTAATTTAATTGTTTGGTAATTAATTGAATCATAGAATTTAAATACCAAACTGGCCTGGTGAATATTGATACTCTCTTTGTTCCATAAAAAATAATAATTATCATAATTTTCAGAAACAGAATCCCAGTATCTGTTATATAGAGTTGTATTCAAAGTATATGTAAACACAGATTCATCTAATATTTTATTATTAATAAAAGGCTTACTGGATAATTCAATATTATCTGTTAATTTATAATTTGTTGAATTTTTATCCTGAAGAATATAGGAATTCCAAACATCGACTTCAACTGAAGAGTCGATGTGTTCTTTATAGTTCATAGAAAATATGGAAATGTTACTAAAATCAAATAAAGAATCATATATATTTAACGAATAATCCAAAGAAGAAGTGGTTTGTGCAGATAAAATTGAATAATCAGATTCGTAGTTAATATCTAATGATGTCTCGGGTATTTCTGTGCTGTATAATGAGTTAAGTGAAAAAGAAGGAATTATTGAATACTTCAGTGAATTTGTAAATTGATTTGGTTTATTCTGAATATCTATATTGAAATTTTCTATCATTTCAGGAGGATCTATTAGCCCCTCATATTCAGTTTTATTGGATACATCTTCTTTATCTTTCAAGGGATCAATTAAATTCAAAAATAATTCTGTATTAATTATATTTGAATCAATAATTTGAGGATCCTTGCTTTTAAATATGGTACCAGAAATTTTTCCGGATATATCTGGGAAGGTTAAACTTGAAGGATAATAAAAATACAAGTGATCATTAAAAGTATAATTATTATCAGTGAGAAGTGTATTTTCAGGATGATCAATTACTGAACTTAACCAATTAAGTTTTATATTTATTTTATCCAAAGATAAAGTTTCCACTAATGGTGCTAATATGGGTATTGATGGATTAAGATTTCCTGTAATATTCCAACTTAAGGATGTCATCTCATTTTCAGTTTTATTTAGTAAAGTATCTTTAGTATTAATTAACTCTGTCCATTTAACACCCTCTTCACGATTTAGAAAATGAGATCTAAATTTTGTATCGGAATATATGGGTAAATCAAAATTTAATTTCCCCCAATTTGTTTCTAAATTAATATCCAGATCAAAAGCAAAACGGAAAGGAATATTAAACCCGAAAAAATATGATTTTTCATAATCAGAAACATAGAGTCCTAAACTATCAACCCGTAAGGGAGTATATACACCGGACTCATTATCAAGAAAAAGATGTCTGCTTACTGAAAACCCAGTAAATATATCAATATTTTTAAGAAGCTTATCATAATTCAAGGTACCGTCAATTCCCAAAAAAAATCCTTTTCTGGTATAATAATCTACAAACATTTTAATATATGAACCATTATTATAAGGCCATTGATTTTTATCCATATTTAATTCTGAAGATCTAAGGAACAATCCTTCTCTATATTTAATTTTTAAATCAGAATCATCATTATTACTTTTAAGAAATGAAAAATTATCTTCTTCAGATTCATTTTTAGCTCCCAGAATATAAGTAGTTGTATTCATAAAGTAACCTTCGATTTCTTTATAACCAGCTGCTGGATTAAATACTAATTCATCCCCAGGAAGAAAAAAGAAAGGAATATATAGAATAGGGATTCTTCCAACATACAGCACAGCATTTTTTATCGCCCACTCTCCAGGACTTAAAATCCATATTTTGTCTGCATCTATTCTATAATAAGGATCCTTACTTTTACTTGAGGTAATACTACCATTATTTAACTCAATACTATCATTACTACCTCGGTAAATATTCTCTCCTGAAAAAAAGAATTTAATATCCTCTGAATTATTTAAGTCTTTATTCTCTACGGTACGATTTTTTTCACTAACCCCCTGAAAAAAAATACCTTCCCATGTTTCAATTTCAAAAACTAAACTTTCACCATAAAAAAACTCAACATCTTCAACTCTTTGTATTTCATAAATTATATTCCCAGAGGCACTAATTGTTTTGTCAGATTGATTAAATACAATTTTATCAGCAGTTATTTTATGAGATGTTTCATTATCAAAATCTATCATTTCAAGTTTAACTTCACCTTGAAGGATTATATAATTTTGATCAATTTCAATATTTTCAATGTAATTAAGTTCATTGGCCGATTCAATTATTATGGATCGCCCTTCTGATATTTCATTTTTTTTTATCTCTTCTTCAAGATTATAATGTGAATATAACATAGTTTTTAAATCATTAATACCACCAGTAGGTTTAAGACCTAATTCATCTGCCCAAATAACAAGATCATAATAACTTGTTGTACTAATGTCTAAATAAAGGGTGTCCTCTACAAGATTAACTTCCTGACAAAATACAGTATTTGGTAAATAAAAAAATAAAAATAATAGTACTAAATTAGCTTTTCTCAACATTTATCATTTTTCAGATAGAAGCCTGTATATGAATCAGAACTTTCTACTAGTTCCTCAGGAGTTCCAGTAGCAACAACTTGACCACCATTATTTCCTCCTTCAGGTCCAAGATCGATAATGTAATCTGATTGCCAAATAACATCAAGATTATGTTCTATTAATGCAATTGTATTTCCTTTATCAACTAGAGCATGCAGAACTTCCAGAAGTTTTTTAACATCTACAAAGTGAAGACCTGTAGTAGGTTCATCAAGAATATAAAAAGTTTTACCTGTACTTCTTTTGGATAATTCCAAACTAAGTTTCACCCTTTGTGCTTCACCTCCAGAGAGAGTTAAAGCAGATTGACCAAGTTTCAGATAATCAAGTCCTACTGAGTTCAAGGTATCAAGTTTATTTTTAATTGAAGGGATTTTATCAAAAAACATGGCAGCTTCTTCAATTGTCATTTCAAGAATATCATGTATATTTTTACCCTTATATCGAATATCCAATGTATCAGTATTAAATCTTTTACCTTTGCATACATCACATGTTATATAAATATCCGGTAGAAAATGCATTTCAATTTTCTTTGTACCTGCTCCCTGGCAATTCTCACAACGACCACCTTTTACATTGAAGGAAAATCTCCCTGCTTTATATCCCCTGGCTTTGGATTCAGGCAAAGAAGAATAAAGATCTCTTATGGGAGTAAACAAACCTACATATGTTGCTGGATTTGATCTGGGGGTCCTTCCAATGGCACTTTGATCAATATTAATCATTTTATCTATAAATTCAATTCCCTTAATTGAATCATACAATCCAACCTTGTGCTTTGTTCTGTTTAAATTATTATGAATGAGCGGAAAAAGTATATCAGACAAAAGGGTTGATTTACCGGATCCAGAAACTCCGGTAATTGCTATAAGTGAATTTAAAGGAAATTCAACAGTTATATTTTTGAGATTATGCTCACGGGCTCCAGAAATTAATATTTTTTTTCCATTACCACTTCTTCGCTCTTTTCTTTCAGGTATAACTATTTCCCCACTTAAATACATACCTGTAATACTTTTCTTATTACTTAATATTTCTTCCAGAGTCCCGTGACCAATAACATGACCACCATGAACACCAGCTCCTGGTCCCAGATCTACAATATAATCTGCAGTACGTAAAGTCATTTCATCATGTTCAACAACAATTAAAGTATTACCTATATCTCTCAGGTGCTTTAATGTTTCAATTAATCTTTGATTATCTCGTTGATGAAGCCCTATTGTAGGTTCATCTAGAATGTAGAGAACACCCATTAAGGATGATCCTATTTGTGTTGCAAGTCTTATTCTCTGAGCTTCACCACCAGATAAAGTAGATGCTTTTCTGTGTAATGTTAAATAATTCAAACCCACACTTTTAAGAAATTTAAGACGTTCAACAATTTCTTTCATAATTTGTGCTGAAATAAATGTATCAGTATCACTTAGATTAAGTGATAAAAAAAAGGATATAGATTCTTCAATATCCAGTTCTGAAACTTCATTTATATTATAATCTCCAACTGTAACAGACAAGCTTTCTTTACTTAGTCTTTTACCATTGCATAATTCACACTCTTTGTGGGACATATACTTTTCAAGCCAGTCTTTTACACCATCAGAATTTGTTTCAAGATATCGTCTTTTTAAATCGTTTAGAACTCCTTTATATTTTGAAGAGTATTCATATCTACCAGATTTAGCTTTATTGACATAAGTTACATCTATTACTTCTTCTGTTCCATGTAATATCATATTAATTGTATCTTCTGAAAGATTCTCCAGAGGTGTATCCAGACTGAAATTCAAATGATTAGCAAGAGATTCAAACCAACTTCTATGCCATGCAGCATCTGGGTTAATTGTAGCAATCCCACCTTGATTAAAAGATAGGCTGTGATCTGGTATTACCAGGTCAGGATCAAATTCCAGGGTATTACCAAGTCCGGAACATTTAGGACAGGCTCCATAGGGATTATTAAAAGAAAAAAGCCGAGGTTGAAGTTCAGGCATACTAAATCCACATTCATAACATGCGTTTTTCCTGGAGAAAAAGTACTCTTTCTCTTCATCTTCCTTAAACTCAACTACAATTAAAGAACCATCTGTTACTTCCAAAGCTGTTTCAACAGATTCCGATATTCTCTTCCGATTATCTTTCTCAATCTTAACCCTTGAAATTACAATTTCTATATCATGTTTATTATTTTTCTTAAGTTTTATATTTTCATCTAAATTATGTATTTTACCATCTACTCTTATTCTGACAAATCCTGACTTTGCAGCATCTGAAAATATTTGCTGATGTTCTCCTTTTTTTCCACGTATAACCGGAGCAAGGATCATAATACGGCTTCCTTCCGGGAAAACCATTATTGTATCTAAAATTTGGTCAATTGACTGTTCCTTTATAGGTTTTCCACATTCCGGACAATGTGCCTTACCTATTCTTGCCCATAATAAGCGGAAATAATCATATATTTCTGTTACTGTCCCTACAGTGGATCGTGGATTTCGATGTGTTGTTTTCTGTTCTATTGAAATAGCAGGAGACAATCCTTCTATATAATCAACATCAGGTTTTTCCATTCTACCCAGAAATTGTCTGGCATAGGCCGATAAGGACTCAACATATCGTCTTTGTCCTTCTGCAAATATTGTATCAAAAGCAAGTGAAGACTTTCCCGAACCGCTTATGCCTGATATTACAATAAGCTTATCCCGGGGAAGTTCAATATCGATGTTTTTAAGATTATGTTCCCGGGCACCTTTGATGATAATTTTATCCATATAGCCAGAAAGGTACGATATTTTCAGGATATTCGCAAGTTATATGGAACTTAAACAGATCTTTCATTTGTAACCGAAAATTTACCGGTTCTTGAAGAATGGTCTCGTTTTCTTTCTATTAATTCTGAGCAGGAACTTGATAATGCCCTAGTGCTTATTGAATCTCTTATTGATCGGAAAAATGCAGGCGAAACGCACCTTTTTCCAATAATTGAAAGTCTCGGAGATTCTATTGAAAAATTTGAAAAAAAGTATCCCGTAGAAAATCTTTCCAGCATTGAGAAATTAAAATTTCTTATGGAGCAAAACAATCACCGTCAGGTAGACCTCTATGATATTGCTGCTAAATCAGATATAAGCAATATTGTACCCACAGTAATGTATAACGCCGGCAGCCCCTGTTTGTCCAGAATTTGTTGATTCCTGAATGAAGTTAAATGACCTTTACCTAACTTGGAACTGACAAATAAGGTTGCATTTGTTATGTGCTCACTTTATCCTTTCAATAATTTGTAGAGTTTTCTATTCACATATATCGTTTCCTTCCAGGATTTAAAGGATTCAAGAATCCCAATCTCTTCCAATTGTTTCAGATACGTGCTTGCTGTTCTCCTTTCTGCTATTCCTGCACTGACTAGAAACTCTATTTTTGTGTATGGTTGGATAAATAATAATTCAACTAATTCTTTGGAATAGGTATTTCGGGGAAGTTCCTTTCTACAAATATCAGCAGTTGTATTTATTAAATTCACAATCACCGATATCATTTTAAGAGTGTCCTTTGATGTTTGCTCAACTGCTTTTAGCATATATAATATCCATTCTTCCTGCTCTTCCATTCCCATCATAGAAAGGATGTATAGATTCAAATTGATAGTGTATTAAGGGCATTTTTATCAATGCATCAGTTTTATCAGCTTTATTAATATACATTTCGAGATTGGATAATAAATCCAGGATTGTTTTCTCATTATCTGGGGGGTGTATATATTATTTCTCCTGTTCCATCATTTACTAAGCTCGTGCCTGGGAGTTTTCTTATCCCAGCATTATTCATTTCTAATTCACTTTGTATGTTAATTATTGAATTTATTGATAAAAAACCTTTTTGCTTCAATTCTTGATATCCTGTCCACATTGCAGATCTATAATTCAATATTTGATTTGATTGCCTGATTTAGGATTTTACTGGTCTCAATGTCAATTCCAGGAGGCAGTAATGGTAAATTGTTATTTGGTTTCTCGAATCTCTTATCCATATCATGTACATTACAAGTATCTCATGTACATCTTTTGCACATGACGAGGCTGTAGAAAAACCTCATTTTTCAATTTTACTCCAGCATTATAAACTAACAAGAAATAAAATATTTAGTTTTAACTCTATTGATTCATTACAAACAGAAAAATCATATCTTCAATGGGTACGGCGTTATATATATTTTCATAATAAACGACATCCGGATTAAATGGGTGCTTTGGATATTCAGCGGTTTTTAAGTTATTTGGCCATAGATCAGAAGGTTTCTGCTTCTACGCAAAATCAGGCAAGGTTGCTGAGATCGTTCCTCAGAACTGGGTGCAATAGATGCCATTAGAGCAAGAAAACCAAAGCGTCTACCTGTTGTCTTAACAGTAGAAGAAACACTGCTAGTGTTATCCCAATTATCCGGTGTTAAGCAGCTAAAAATACTATTGGTGAAATAGAGAATAAAACAGAAAGAATGAATATCCGTGTTACCAAAAGAGATATGATTGCCCTGAAAGACGCTGCTCTTAGTGAAGGTTTACCTTATCAGAGTATGGTCACCAGCATTCTTCATAAATATACTACAGGGAAACTTGTTGATATTGAAGAAGCAAGGAAAATATTACATGTATAATCTTCAATAATCATTTCAGTTTACCCCTATCGCTTTAGAAGCCAACACAGCAGCACCCATTAAATTAGCATTTATCCCCCTTTCATCAATAACAGAAGGGCGCATGTAGTTCATAATACCCATTTTACCCAATATCCTCTGTGTTGAAGGTCCAAAGTACGGAAGAGCATAGCTTGGCTTTCCTCCTAAGCATATAGGTATATTTTCAGGCATTCCATCATTTTTTGCTTTTTTTAAAAGTTCCCTGGCAGCATATGCAAGTATTTTACCATATAGTCTATCAGTATTAATTGCAGATTCAACTCTCATACCTGATAATTTGCTTATATATTCACCAGCAACAGATGGATCTGACATTTTCTCTGCCTCTTTTTTATCAAGAAAACGCTCATAAAAGTTGTCATCCCCTACAATTGCTCTAAATAAACGGGATCGACCAGGACCAGATAGTATAAATTCTGCCCGTAAAGAATCTATATTCCCAGAGGGTCCAAGAAGTGCTCCTTCGCCCTTCTCTTCAAGAAGTATTTTTTCAAATTTTTCGTAAGAACCACTTACTTCATAAAATAAACTTTTTAAATCCATTTTATTTAAAGAAATTACATATCCAGGTTCATTAG
>JAQIBN010000227.1 GCA_027859095.1 Spirochaetia bacterium
TAATCGATAGATGTAAATTGTAGTGCATTGTCATAGATTAATGTCTTCTTCTCTTCAAAGTCCTCTGAAAACAATTCTATTCTTTGTTTTACAAATTCTCTACAGGGGTTTTCAGTTAAATCATACCGGATAATCCTTCGGGTCTTCAGTTCCATGATAATCAATAGATATAATCTCTTACCGAGCATAGTATCAATTGTCATAAAATCCATGGCGAATAATGAGTTCCAGTGCATTTTAAGGAACCTCTTCCAGGATCCATTCGGTTGTATCATTCCTTGTTTCCGGAAAATGCTGATAATTCTATTTACAGTGGTGTAGTGAATATCAATATTGATTTTCTTTAGTTCATTAGAAATCTTCTTACAGCCCCAGTGGCAATTATCCTGTTTCATCTCAAGAATCAGTTCCTTGATGTCTCTGGTGACAGGTTTTCTCCCCAGTTTTTTATGTTTGTAACTCCAAAAATTCTTGATAAATCTGCGTTGCCAATCAAGTAATGTTTCAGGTTTGACTACTGTAAGATGGTTTATTGCCCTTTTTGATAATGCATTCAGCATCGCAAAAGTGAATTTATCATTTTTCCTGAAATGCAGCTTCTTGTTTTGAAGATTGATATGTCGTTTGTAAATCTCATTTTCCTTTTTAAGGAGCAGCATAGTGAAAATAATGTTCTTTCTTTTCCGAAAAATTGTTCTGAATATTGAATTGAGCAGAGAGCAAAGGAAGTTGAACATGATGCTATTATAGTCAAGATTTGTAATGTTGTAAATTTACCTAATTCGAGCTGCTTCATGTTCACGGATGTAAAAAAATAACCCACGGGCTGTCTTTTATCCCATCCAGGTTTAGATTTGGTTCACCTCTGAAATGGTTAATCAGATAGATACTGCTAAAAATCCCGATTACTAAAAACAAAATCATCATTTTCAATCTCCTTTAGTATACTATACCCCCCCAGGGCATATAGTGAATATATTATGCCCGAGTAAGAAAGTCAAGTATTCTTATTTTTTTCTCTTGACTCAGCACTATAGTGCAGGCTTTATACTACTAATACAATCAGTTATTTACCGAAGGAGGTAACCATGGATAAAGTTCAAAGTATTGATTTTGATATAGTAATAATAGGAGGGGGCTCTGCTGGATTTTCTGCTGCTATCAAGGGAGCTGAGCTGGGGAAAAGGGTTGCTCTTATTGAAAATAGTACAATTGGCGGAACCTGTGTAAATATAGGATGTGTTCCCTCCAAGTTTATAATAAATGAGGCTTTTTCCGGTAATACCTGGGACAATATTAAGGGGGGAAGAGATACCCTTGTTGAAAGTCTGAGAAATGAAAAGTATATAAACGTTCTTCAAAGTTACTCTGAAAATGTAACATATATTCACGAGACAGCAAGTTTTATTGATAATAAGTCAATAAAACTGTCTAACGGACAAATTCTTACTGCAGGAAAATATATTCTAACAACAGGATCGAAGCCTTCATTTCCTGATATTCCAGGCATTGCAAATATTGAAGCCCTTGACAGCACAGGCCTGCTGTTTATAGAGGAATTACCTGAATCTCTTATAATCGTGGGAGGTCGTATTATTGCCCTTGAATTGGGACATGTTTTTGCAAAGCTTGGGGTAAAAGTTACAATAATTCAGCGCAGCAGTCATCTTATACCACAGTATGATCACGCTGTAAGCGAGGGCATAGAACAGGTTCTTGCTGGACAGGGGGCTGAAATAATTACTGGGACAAAAGTTCAAAGTGTACAGGAAACAGAGAAAGGGAAAACCCTTACATACAGTATTGGGGACGAACAAAAAGAAGTAAGCGCCCAAAAAATAGTTTTTGCCACAGGTCGAAGGGGCAATACAAATTCTCTTAATCTAAATGCAGCAGGGGTTGAAACTGATAGTACAGAACATATTATTACCGATAAGTACTTACGCACCTCCAACCCAATAGTTTTTGCTGCTGGGGATGTCCTGGCAAGTCCGGGACTGGTGTATGTCGCAGCCAGAGAAGGACAAACTGCTGTGCAGAATGCTTATGCCGAAGTTCCAATTGCTCTTAAGTACGATAATGTTCCTGAGGTTATTTTTACCCATCCTCAGATTGCCAGGGTTGGCATAACAGAAAAGAAAGCAGCTACTATGGCCATTCCTGTTTCATCAACAAAATTCACAATTGCTGATACACCATATGGCCTGGCCAATAGTGATAAGGATGGACTTATTAAGCTAATAAGGAATAGTGACACTGGACATCTCCTTGGGGCGGAAATTATGGCAAAAGATGCAGGAAATATGATTCAAACACTCACCATTGCGATAAAGGCCCAAATGACTATAGAGGACATTGTAGGTACCTATTTCCCTTACCTTACTGCCGTAGAAGGAATAAAACTTGGTGCTATAATATTTGATAAAGATGTTCATAAACTAAGCTGTTGTGCAGGATAGGAAGGAATTGATGAAAAAGAAAGGTCAAATAGCGGCGTTATCAGGTGTTATAATCTCAGCTTTATGTTGTATTGGTTTTCCTGCACTAATAAGTATTTTTGTTTCATTAGGATTAGGTTTTATTATCAATGATTCTATATTGCTGCCAATTTTGGGGATTTCCCTAATTTTTTTAGGGTATTCGTCTTACAGTTTCGGTAAATCCAACAGTAAACTTTTTATCTTCTTTGTAACCATTCTATCAGGACTATTAATTGTATTAGGTGTATTCTTTAGTCAGTGGATTGCCATTGTTGGGATTATCGGGATAGTTTTTACTGGATTATATCCATTAATATATGTTGCAAAGAGGAAAAGAGCCTATGAATCGAAGCAGATTGGCCAGTCTGACTGATATACCAGGCAGAACTATTCGGTTTTATGAAGATAAAGGTTTTATCCCTGTTCCGAATAGAACTGCCAATGGATATAGGGACTATGATAAAAACATGGTCCCTCTTCTTAAATTTATTAAAAATGCTCAACAGCTGGGATTTTCCCTGGCAGAAATCAAAGAGCTTTCCAACATGAAAGTTGTTTCGGGCTCGTCTTGTGAATCTGTACATAAAAAAGCAGAGCAAAAGATAGAGGATATAAATCGGAAAATTTCAGAACTTTATCGTATAAAGGATGCTTTAAGCAAATTTACACAGCACTGCAGTCTTGGAAAGGGAATAAAGGAATGTGAATTTTTACATCTTTTAGAAAAATAGAAAGTGTGGAGTAATATAACAATAAATTATCGCCAAAAATATAAAACCATTTTTACGCGTAATTTCTTCCAACCCTAAAGCAAAAATAAAGAGAGCTTAAATACGAAATAAGTTGTCTTTCTGAGTTTGATTTTTCATCATCAAGTCATCTTGTTAATGCAAAATATTGATCAACAAGACGTCTCTATCTTTTGAAATTTCCACATACAAGAGGTCTCTATCTTTTAAAATTTCCCTATACAAGAGGTCTTGTTACCTGCAATTATCTGTTAAAAGACCGTTTACTGATTTATATTCGACTTCAGTACCAATTCTCTTACCAACAAGACAACTCCTCGATAAACTTCTAACAAATAAAAAGGTAATTTTTTAGACAGAAATACCAAATATTAAAACAATAAAACTCAAATCTCGTTTTAATTGGCTTATGGAAAACCATATAATTTTAGTTGTATAAAATACCTTTGAGCTTTTATAAATTAACCAATTTTTTTGAAATACAATCAGCTCCTGACAATGCAGGAGCTGATGAATATAATTTACTTTTAGAACCTATCAAAATCCTCATCATCTAAAGCAATCACAGAAGCAGGATCTGCTTGTTTTACACCTGTAGATGCACTTTTAGGTTCTTTAGCCGGGAGTGCTTTTCGTGGAGCCTGGTACTCAAGCTGTCTGGCCTGAGTGTCAGTTGCATTCTGAGTGTTTTTCAGTTTAAATGTAGCTACCATGTTCTTAAGCTGAATACTCTGGGATGCAAGTTCTTCTGCAGCAGCAGCACTTTCTTCGGCACTTGCTGTATTGGACTGGGTAACCTGATCTATCTGTTCCAGACCCTGGGTTATCTGATCAATTGCTTCTGCCTGTTCCTTACTGGCTGTGGCAATTTCTTCCAGAAAGTCTGCAACCTTGGAGGATCCTCCCATAATAGATTCAAGCTGAACAGCGGTTGCCTCTACTGCCTTGTTTCCGGAGTCTATATTCTTAATGGAGTCGTCCACCATTACAGTTGTTTCTTTTACAGCCTCGGCACTTCTAACTGCCAGGTTACGAACCTCGTCTGCAACTACTGCAAAGCCCTTTCCGTATTTCCCTGCTCTTGCTGCCTCTACATTTGCATTAAGTGCCTAAAGATTAGTCTGAAAAGCTATATCATCAATTAC
>JAQIBN010000230.1 GCA_027859095.1 Spirochaetia bacterium
AGAAAGAAATAATGCTTTAAAAACAATTATTAAAACTGGGAAAGATGAAATTGAAAAACTTGAAATAACAAACTCCTGTAAAAATGAGGAGTTTTTGTTTTCTTCTACCTTTAATTCCTCAAATTCTATTGTGGATTATCTTAGTGAAAAATCAAGTATTGTTTTAATTCATAATGATAGACTTTTCAATATTCAGGAAACTTTATTAAAAGAAACACGTGAACTTTATAATCGTGCCAGGCAGGAGAAACTACCTTGTGTAGAACCAGATCTTGTTTTAAATGATTTTGAAGATATATTAAGTAAAATTAAGAGAAAAATAGTATTCCCTGATATACAAAATCCTGATTTGGAAGGGATTAAATATTCTTATGAAAATGCAAGATCATTTTTTGGTAATATTAATTATTAAAAAGAGGAACTTACAAAGTTACAGGAATCAGGTTATAAAATTACAATTTTTTCGGAATCTGAAATTCAGGCATTAAGAATTAAACAAATTCTAAAGGATTTTAATCTTGATGTAATTCCTGCCAGTATTTCCGAAGGGTTTTCCCTGCCAGAACTAAAATTTATTGCTATAGAAGAGAATGAGATATTTGGAAGAAGAAGAAGAGTCCCTGCTTCAGTGGGGCGGGTACAAAGTAAAGCCATAGATACTTTTATTGAACTTAATCCAGGTGATTATGTAGTACACATAAATTATGGTATTGGACGATTTAAAAGAATTGATCGAATAAAAGCAGCTGGAACTGAAAGGGATTACATAGAACTTGAATATTCTGGAGATGAAACTATATTTATTCCTATTGAGCAGGTAAACCTTGTTCAAAAGTATATTGGAAAGCAGGGGGGTGCTCCTACTCTGGATATGCTTGGGGGTAAATCCTGGGATAACAGGAAAAAGAAAGTAAGAAAATCTGTAGAAGATCTGGCCGAAATGCTTATAGAATTATATGCAAAGCGTAAAAAGGCCAGGGGTTACAGTTTCCCTGAAGATTCAGATTGGCAATTAGAATTTGAAGCAGCATTTCCCTATGAAGAAACCGTAGATCAGCTTAGATGTGTAGAGGAAGTCAAGGCTGATATGGAAAGTGAACAACCTATGGATAGGTTGGTTTGTGGTGATGTAGGATATGGTAAAACAGAAATTGCAATGAGAGCTGCCTTTAAAGCTGTCGTTTCTGGAAAACAAGTAGCATTTCTTGCTCCTACAACAATTCTTGCTGAACAACATTACGAGAACTTTGAGGAAAGATTTAAAGGCTATCCTGTGAAAATAGGTATGATAAGCCGCTTTGTATCTAAAAAGAATCAGAAAGTAATTCTTGAAAAAACAAGTAATGGGAATATAGATTTACTAATTGGAACACATAGGATAATACAAAAAGATGTAGAATTTAAAGACCTAGGTCTGTTTATTATTGATGAAGAACAGCGCTTTGGTGTTAAAGACAAAGAAAAACTTAAGAAACTAAAAACATCTATTGATAGTTTAAGCCTGTCAGCTACTCCTATACCAAGAACTCTACATATGTCTTTAATTAAAATCAGGGATATGTCTGTTTTAGAAACTGCACCTCATAGCAGGCGACCTATAAAGACTATAATACAGGAATTTGATGATGAAATTATTGCTACTGCAATAAGAAAAGAAGTAGCAAGAGGAGGGCAGGTCTTTTTTTTACATAACAGGGTGGAAACATTACACCCTACCTGTATGTTCCTTGAAAAATTACTGCCTGAATTACTTATAGAAACAGCACACGGTCAAATGAACAGCAGCCAGCTTGAAGATGTAATGCATAGATTTATACATGGTGGATTCCATGTTCTTGTTGCAACAACAATTATTGAAAATGGTATTGATATTCCAAATGTTAATACCATAATTATTGATCGTGCAGATATGTATGGAATCAGTCAGCTCTATCAGTTAAGGGGCCGAGTTGGTCGTTCAGATAAACGTGCTTATGCTTATTTACTATATCCTGAAAAAAGATCCCTTTCTGATATTGCAATGAAACGTCTTTCTGTAATTTCAGATCATACTGAACTTGGATCAGGATTTAAAATTGCATTAAAAGATTTAGAAATAAGGGGAGCAGGTAATCTCCTTGGCAGACAACAGCATGGGGAGATCCTATCTGTGGGATTTGATATGTATCTTCGCATATTAGATGATGCTATAGCTGAGATGAGTGATACTCCAGACGATACTGCTCCTGAAGTCCTTTTAGATCTGGACTATACAGGTTTTATTCCAAATAACTATATTAGTGATCAATCAGACAAAATGGAAATCTACAAAAAAATCTCTTCAATTCAGACAGAACTTGATCTTGGACAAATTGTATCAGAGCTTGAAGACAGATTTGGACCATTACCTGATGAAGTAAACAGCCTTCTTTCCATATCTGAACTTAGAATAATATGTAAAAAGCTTTTTGTAAGCTCTTTAAGGGAGAAAAAGGGTCAAATAAAAATTACTTTTTCAAAGGTTTCAATAATTTCTGTGGATAGAGTATTAAGAATTATAAATGAAAGTAAGGGTTCTGTACGTCTTGATCCATCTAATCCTCAAAATCTGATAATGAATAGTGATAGAATAGGGTTAAAAGATAAATCAGAATTTATTAGGGAAAAATTACAATCTCTAGTATAATAGTATTTATTATTCTGGGATAGAAGTGAGAATTGATGGAGTAAAAATGAAAAAAACTTTTGATTTAATTTGTAGTGTCAGGGAACTTACAAGTATTTTTAGTACAAAAACTAATATAACAGGACTTTTGAGAATAGTTGTAAAACTTGTTGCAAAACATATGCAGACAGCTGCATGTTCAATTTTCCTTTTAGATAATACAAGTGATGAATTAGTTTTACGAGCTACGTCCGGGTTGAATCCGGATTTTGTCGGCAAATTTAGATTAGCTGTCGGAGAGGGTGTTACGGGACGTTCTTTAAAAGAAAAAAGGCCAATTAATATTCCCCGAGGTGCAGATGATCCATCATTTAAATATATTCCTGGAATGGATGAAGAGCAGTACAATTCCATACTTGCAGTTCCCATACTTTATCAATCTAAAGTTCTTGGTGTTTTGGTATTAGAAGATCCTACACCGGACTATTATGACAATCACGATAGTAAATCACTGCAGGCCATAACTTCCCAGTTAGCTACTTTTCTTGAGAATGCCCAATCTTTAATTCAGCTTGATAAAAATACATCTAACATTCATAACAAGAATTGGAAGTCCCGAAAGAAGTTCTACAAAGGTACATCTGTTTCTGAAGGTATAGCCCTGGGTTATGCTCTTTTTCTTT
>JAQIBN010000260.1 GCA_027859095.1 Spirochaetia bacterium
ATATTATTAATACTACTACAAGAAAATTATAACTTTTTAAAAAATTTTTCATTTTAAATTTTTCTCCTTAATTTGTACTATAAATTATCTATAGACAAGTATTATATCAATAAATAGTATAAACTAGCTATTTAAAGCTATAATGTAGTATATCAGAAAATGTTATCAAAGAAAATCCTGGAAAGCAATTTCCCATTGATTTTTGTATTTTAATAATTTAGGAGTCCTTGTTGATAAGTGTTGAAGAATTAGTGAACGGTAATCTCATATAGATAAATAAACCAGAGAACATATTTTTGCAGCTCATAAGTTTAGTGAAGATCTTTTTATAAAAAATGATTAGATAATTGATAGAATAGTTGTTATAATTTATTTGTACTTATTAGTGGAGGATTAACCGTGAATATACATAATATAATGGAAAGTATAGTATTAGATACAGTTAATGATATTTTCGAAGATAAACGCAAAGAAGGTTTTGAAATGGCTGACTGCCTTCAGTGCCGTTTGGATGTAGCTTGTTATGTTCTTAACAGAATTAAACCTGAATATATTATATCCGGGAGAGGTCTCCTTCATTTTGAAGATAATTATCATGATCTGATTCAAACAAAAGTTGATATGGTTACCCTGATAAATGACGGAATAAAACAAGTCTCCACTGTAAAAAGAACTTATTACAATATTGCAGATACAAATAATAATATATCCACAGAATATTTATTTAACTTTCCTTCAATTATTGGGTCTGTACTTAGAGGAGATAATTTCGTTCCAATTGAAAATCTATCTTTAGAATTATTATTTGAAAATACGCCAGCTAAAATGATAGATAATACATGGCAAAACCCTTTTAATATAGTAAAAAGTACTAATGGAAGTTATACTTTTATGCCAGCTCCTATTGCTGCAGATGAAAAAGATGAAGAAAGAACCTTTCATTTTGAAATAAAAATAGAAGATAATAACTTTGAACCAATAAATCATTTTTTTGAGTTAAAGCTTAAAAGTGAAAAAAATATTATTACAACTTTCTCTATTGACAGAACTTATAAAGTGGAAAGTTTATATCTTTTTACACATGATGCAGTTTAATAGCTTTATTTAAACTTAATAACTTTATTTAAATAAATCTTCAAAATCATCTATGGAGAGACGAGTATGTCCACTTGAAGTATCTGTTTCTCTTACTTTCAAAGGCAGATAATTATCATTATAAAGAGCACCTAATTTATATATATCATCATTTTGATATAACTGGGGAATTTCTACTTCCAAATTATAATCAGATTCGAGAAAACCTCTTTTCATTACATGAATAGGATCTGTTATTGTCATTGCAAAATGAGGGCTGTAATATATTAAAAAGACAAGAACACTCATAACTACAACTAAAAAGAACAGGATACTACTTGTAGCCTGTATTTGAGCTAATTCACGAACATCAAAGAAAAATTCATATTCGGTTGTTTTAAAATACTGAAAATCTCCTGGCCCGTAAACTGTGGAATAAAAAGGATTATCATATCTGGTAAAAATAGTTGTTCCATTATTTTTAATTATTAGAAGATCTGCTTCATAATCAGAAAAATTAGCTACTGATAAAGACTGATTTTCAGATTTTATATTATCAAGGAAATTACTTATACTTGCTATCTGGTGATTAATAAATTTATCTTCTGCTGATGGCAATGATATTAAACCACTGAATATTGAAAAAACAAGAAGGGTAAAAACAAAAGACGTTATACTCAGGGTTGTAATTTTTGCAATATGTCGTTGAGCCATAACACTGCCGGTATGTTTTATCTGTCTAAATATTTTTAGTATTCTGAGTAATCGTAAAATTCTTGCAATTCTAATTGCCTTAACTATCTTTAAGATATTTAAGAGACCACCCATTCCAAAGAAAAAACCATTTCCAGTTATTATAGCAAAAAAAGCTGGGCCACTGTTAAGAACTAAAAGTGGTATAGAGGCCAGGAAGTCTATCCACCCCTTCCCCTCCAGGAAATATGCACTCCCTTTACCCTTCATTAAAGCAGAAAAAATCCTTATTAGAAATTCTATTGAAAAAAACAAATCAAAACCCAGACCTGTAAAAATAAGTATTTTTCGAAAATCCCAGCTCCATCCAGCTAAAACAGCATAATCTTCAAGAAAAGTCTGAATTAGTACCAAAAATATAGCTACAACTACAATAGATTCCACAAAATTTTTTATTTTACTTTGCATATAATATACCTACCAATTATTCTCGGCTGAAAACCTGTATAGTTCATCGAGCATTTTAATATCCCAACCAAAATATTTGTAATTTTTCCTGGCAATACTAAACCAGCTTTTTTCAGGACTTGAAGCACCTCTATCAATTTTCATATCTGCTTTGAATGATCTTGCCATAGAATTTATAATTGAAGTTAACCTTGAAGTCGCCTGAAGATATTTATGATCTTCAAATGATAAGTTAATTCTAACTGCACTTTTAACTAATTTTTCAGGTAAAGCCGGAATCTCTTTAATTAAGGTTTCTTCTACTTTCTCAGCAAAAGTTTGTGTAATTATCCCACTGGAACTGTCTTTATTCATATTGGAACTAAAAACATAAATTGAAGGCCTAAGAAGTAAAGATGTATTTATCATATCCTTTACCTCTTCCTTACTCATTTTTAATCGTTGAACTTTTGTTAATTCGAAATGAATATATGTATGATTGGTAAAAATACTATTAACATATTTATCTACTATTTGACGGGAAATTGCGTTATAACTTCCTGAAAAATCTTTTCTACCATCAGAAGAACTCACTATTTTTTTGATTAAATTAAGAACTTCTTCTTTAATTTTTTCCTGAGGCCAGTTCTGCTGTCTAAGAATTGAGATAAACCTAAAATCAATTTTTTCATATAACTGTCGCTGTATTCCAGGGAAAAGTGACTCGTCTATCAATATTCTAAGAGTCTTAATCAGGAGTTTGTGAATTTCAAACCATGATTTCCCAAGGAAAAATGCATTTGATGTCAAAGTTGGTTTAAGCTGGTCTGCATTTAAATCCATAAAACTCATAATCTGATCCTCTTTCTGAAGAGGATTAAGAGTCAATAATGTAGGATTGGATAATAATCTTGAAACGAATAATTTTGCTTTTTCTTCTTCTTGACTCATTTGTATTTTCATCTACCTGTGATAGAATATTTATAACTAAGAATAACACAATGATTAAATTTAGAAAACTATTTTTTATTTTATTTATACTATTAACTTCTGGTCTCTTTTCCCAGGCTATACTATTGCCATCAGAAGAAGCCCCTGAATCGATATTTTCCATCAGTCCTGGTGGTGCTGATGTTGATCTTTATCTTCTGGGAACATGGGAAACTGAGCTACTGGGAGGATATGGGATTTCATGGAACTCAGAAAATAAAGATCTAATAGAAAGTTCTTTTCCAGGAATGCAAACAGGTCTGCAGTTAACTCATGGCCCTGATATTTTTATTTCTCTATGGCTTATGAACAGTTATTTTTTTGAAGCTTCCTTTATTGATGACTATGACCTTAACACCATACTTTTTGGTTATGAAGCCCTGGAGGAAAACTTTCTTCGGAGTGTAAGAATTGGTAATACAGATATTGGTTTCGGAGATTATTCATACTTAAGTATTCCAGAGGCATCTACAGATTCTATGGGAGGAATGGCTTTATTTAAAAATGATAAATCTGAACATCAGCTTATGCTCAGATATGATCCTGCAGAAATGCAGGTAAAGAATTTCATTGGTCAGTACGAAGTTGATCCTTCAAGAGCTAAACTTACAGAGTATATAAAAGGAAGGTATTTTATCCTTCCAGATGATAATGTGGAGGATCTTAAGGTTTATATTGAAGACAGTAGTGGGATTTACTCTGGTACTGCTACTTATGGCACATCTAATTATCGTTTGGCAACATCGGATGATGCAATAATGTCAGCTGAAGAAGGAATAGTCTTCTTTCGTGCATCCCTTAATAAAAGAGCTGCTGTTTATTACACAAAAAACAGTAATCCTGTGGGTGATACAACACTAGGTCTGCAATCTTTAGTCAGAGATTCAGATGGATTAAGTGGATCAGATGAAGGAAAACTTGATATTACTGGAACTGATCAGTTCCAATTTGGAAATACTGATAAATATTTTGGAATCGATATGGATTCCTGGGCATTGTCAATTGACTCTGGAACAGCTCTTATTATTTACGAGCCGGGTGTTTTCTCTCCCTTTGAGATGCTCAGTGTCTACTCTCTACCCTATCTGCTGCCGGATAATCCTGCGTTGTTCAATGCGACACTGGCTGATATTAATCTCTCTACAGGGGAGAATGTTAATTTCTCTACTACCTTTGAAGACTATATGGTCAGAGTCTTATACAACGGAGATTCCTACAGAGATCCAGCAAACCGTTATCCACTGGCAACAAGCATTGATACAAACAGTCTTATTTATGAACCGGATAAAGAGCTAAGCGGTACACCTTCAGACAAAGAATTACTTTTCCAAAGGTTGTTCCCTGTAGGCTCTTACTATCTTGGAGATAATGTTCTGGATGGCTCTGTTTCGGTAAATTTTAACGGCTTCGATGAATACAGGTATACTTTTAATCCTGATTCGGGAACTGTAAATTTTCTATTCCCCGTACCTGCTGATGCTCAAATAGAAATAAGCTACAGAACTATGGTAACTACTGGAATGTCCGGGGATCTATTATTAGCCCTGGGTAGTAAATTTAACTTTTCTGATAATTTTTTTATGGAAACAGGTGTGGGATTAAGATGGAATGTTCTGGATTCCAGTTATATAGAGAAGCCAGGTGATGCATCAGGTTCTATTATGGGGACGGCAGGATTATCCTATACAGGTGAGAAATTTGACTTTAAAATAGATGCAGGAATCAGTGTACATAGTCCTAATACGACAGGGATTTTACGCCTGGCAGGAATGAATAAGAGTGGATTTAGTGTGCCTTTATCAGCAAATTTGCTTTATCCTTCTGCTCCATCAACAAGTGGAATTATTACAGGAACAAGGGGAATACTTTATTACAAAGACTTCCATGAATATGATACATCAGGATCTTCAACATTGAATGACTATACATGGACTCCTCCAGCAGATCAAATATACAGCTATGAAGATGGTGGGCGTACTGGTCCTTATATAGCAGGCTCCAATTCGGAAATTGAGGGAAATATTGCTGTTATTGATTATAGCCTGGGGAATACAGAATGGACAGGAGGAAGGATTCCCATAACACTAGGTTCCATGCCCCTTGATCTTTCATCATCCCAAGCATTATCTTTGAAATGGAAGCATATTTCAACCACAGGTAGTATTGATATATATGTTAGGGCAGGTAAACTAGCTGAAGATTTGGATGATGATAGTATTCTTGATAAAGAATCATCTATTTATGAATCAGGATTTAACTTCAATGATGGTTTATTCAATATGAAAGTGGGTCTTTCTCCTGACAGTAGCGCAGGTAATGAACAGCTGGACACAGAGGATCTGGACGGCAATAGTATTCTTGATGGGGAAGGTAGTAATCTTATATTTACAAAAAGTTTTACAGGTGTAGATGGAAACTGGGAAACACTTACTATTGATCTGACACCACCGGAACGTGAGCAACTTAAGGCAGTTACAGGATTTGAAATTATTATAGTTGAAAATGCTGCATTAACAGCAACAGGCCAACTCCTTATAGGAGACATTACATTCTCTGGTTCATCTTTTGTTACAAAACCTGACACAGGACAGCTTGTAACGGCCAAAGAAATAAACGAATTATATTCATCAGCACCTACCCCACTTCTAACGACATCCTATCCTGAGGTAAGTATATTTTCATCAGGTACCGGAGCTCAAAATGTTGCAGAGATAAACTGGAATAATGCAGGGGATTGGGAGGCAACAACATTTACAGAAGCAGTAGACCTTTCCGACTACAATAAAATAAGCTTTTATATGAAAACTCCTGATATTCTTAAAGTTCCTACTGATATATCATTTTCACTAACAAACCCTTCAGGAAATGGTATTTCATTGAGATTCACACCAATACCAGGTACAACTAACTGGATAAAATACACAGCTGATTACAGGAATAATACGCTAACAGCTGATGGGAATATCATTAGTGTAATAGAATGGGGAAAAAGAGATTTTAATGCAAAAAATGCTAACCGTCTTACTCTACTAGCAAGCTGTACTAGTATTACTGGTACTTTGCTTTTCGATGAAGTGCATCTCGAAGACCCTGTTGTAGGCATCAGCGGAGCAGCAAATACCAGCTTTAACTTTAGACAACCAGGAACAATTCTGGATTATAAAGACATAGCAATTTTGAGCAATTTTAATTTCAGTAATTCATCTGGAATAACAGGCCAGAATTTTGGTTCAGGTTTTACAAATGACAAAGATACTACAATTTACACTTCCACAGATTTAGCCGTATCTCTTATGGCCATGCGAATAGATAGTAAACTCAATCTCCAATGGCAGGAAACAGAACTTTTTGCATCCCCTGCTATATCATTTACTGTTCCCTTTTTGGAGAATAGAGTAATTATAAATGACAGTTACAGCGAAATTAACCTGCCCTTAAGCGAATCAACTCTTAGAGACAGCTCTATAACAACAAACCTGGGATCATCTTCTTTTCTTCTATCCGCTGGATCCACATACAGCCTCCAAAATTTAACCAGAAACTGGGGGATATCATCAACTACTTCCTGGGATAAAGGTTCACTGCTTGCCGGGAGTGCAGATTTCAGGATGTCCAGTAATGAAAACCCTTATGAAAATATGAACTCCCTTGAAAAATTCAGCCAATCATATTTATTATTCCTTCCTGGAGATGTTCAAAATGACAGATTTACAAATTTAAGTATCAAACCTACAATTAAGTTAAATAGAGTAACATTTGGAATAGAGGAAAGTCTTGGCAGTAGTGTTTCAGGCATAGATGAAAGAATTCTTAATACCAGTCAAATGATTTCTACAGATGCAAAATTTATATTTAACCCTGAAAGTCTTAAAGAGTGGAATCTTATTCCTTCTTATAAAAAAACAATAAGCAGTTTGGATAAAACCGATACAGATACTAATTTTTATACAGATCTTAGAGAATCAATCCTGAAGATGGGTACACATAAATATTATTTTAAAGGAATACCTTTATGGGAAATATTTTATCCGAATTTTGGAGATCAGTTTATAAAAGATACTGTTGGATTGAGAAATACCGTGTACTCACCAGGGTTTTCGCTTGAGTTTTCACGACTGGAAGGTTCCAGACCTTTTGATATTTTTCTGCCGTCAGCTATAAATATAAATCTATCAAGAGAACTAATCAGGGACTTTGATTCAGTAACTGATAACCTGAAAATAAACCTGGAAACCAGAGCAACTGCTCTGAATGTATTTGGAAAACTGGGAACAACTCCCCTAACCGATCTGTATCAGACAGAGGAAATTACAAATATTTTCTCTATTGGCGGTGATTACAGATCATATATGACAGATTTTTTTAACGATCCGGTTTTTAATTTGAACTATAGCCTGTATCTAAATTTTAGTCTGAGTCAGAAAAGCTCAGCTGGTATTCAAAGCAGTCACAATTGGTCCTGGATTCCATTAACCTGGAACAGCAGCTCAACAGCTTATTACAATTGGCTGATAATACCGGATAAAATGATAAAAGTTCCTCTTCTATATGAAGAAAATAGTGAGGATAAACCATATTTTGAACATACTGAAAAACTGACAATATCCAGCTCTAATATTTATGAACAGAATGAGAATTCCATTACCTTTACTGTAAACCATTCTACAGACCTGATTTTTACAGATAAAGGAAATATCTCATTCTTTGCAGGAATTGGATTTGATCAAAAAAATATAACAAATACTGCTTGGACAAAAGAATATTACATGCTTGGAGTAGAGGTTGGAATATCAGCAAAAATCACTTTCTAAAACTCATTTTTCAAGCTTATTACTGTTTTTTTATTCATACTGGTATATACTTCATTAGATAAAGGCGGTCATAATCAACGCCTATGCAACCTAAGGCTGGTCGCAAACAAGTTTGCTGCTCGCCTATGCAACCTAAGGCTGGTCGCAAACAAGTTTGCTGCTCGCCTATGCAACCAAAGGAGATTTTATGAGTTTACTGCGAAAGATATTTTTGTTTCTTATAATAACTATGCTGGTTTTACCTGCATTTAGTGAAGAAGGAGCTAATTCCGGATTTAATTTTGAAATGGATATTGAAATTGGAGCAGAATCTATAAATGAAGAGATTACAGAAGTTTCCTATCAAATGGTTTCAATTAATCCAGATTTTTCTTTTGGTAAAATAGGAATAGGTCTGGACCTTACCTTTCATTACCGATTTGATGATGGTAATGGGAATTTTGATTTCAGGGAAGAAGACTGGACAACCAACAGTAAAAGAACTCTTCTGGACGTCTATTTACCTATATTTAGATACATAAGATATGGTCATAAAGGTGATTCTCTTTATGGTAAAATTGGCTCTATTGAAGATGGCACATTAGGAAATGGTTTTATAATGGGTAACTATTCCAATACAAATTTTCTGCCTGAACTCAGAATGACAGGACTTGCTCTGGATATAGATGGCAGCCTGTTTAATTTTCCATATGTTGGTATTGAAACATTTGCAGGTAATCTTGCTAAAATGGATGTCATTGGAACAAGATTATATGTACGCCCACTTACTTCCCTGGGTATTCCTATAATTGAAGATCTGCAAATTGGTAGCACAGCAGCATTTGACCGAGAGCCAGATTCTCTCTTTGACTTTACTCTTACAGGAGTAACAAATCCAAAAACTGTATCAATATATGGTGTAGATTTTAAGCAACCTATAATAGCTAATAATGCAATCTCTCTTGCTCTTTTTGGCGATTTAGCATTCCAGGCAGGATCTGGTACTACAAATGCAGGAGGACTTCTTGGGGTAGGAGGGCAGCTGATAAGTTTTATTAATTATGGTTTGAATGCACTCATTTTGGGTGATAATTTTGTTCCTTTCTATTTTGATTCTGCTTATGATCTTTATAGGGAAGTTAAATATGATATCTATGTTGGAAATGCTGGAATATCAGGTTACTATGGCTGGTTGGCAAATCTGGGTTTTACTTTTCTCGATGGGATGTTTGTATTTAATACATCTATTGACGGTTCTTTTGAAAATTCATCTAATGATCCTTCAAAGAAACCACATTTAAAATCTGTATTTATTATAGGTGAAGGTCTCCTCCCTGGATTTTTCTTTGATGCTAGCTATGATAAAAGGAACATATCGGACTGGAAAGATTTAATCTCTCAAACAGATGCTGTTATCGGTGCAAATATCAATTATAAAACAGGACCTGCAGTTATTACACTTGGATACGATTTGCGTTATGTACCAGAAGATGGAAGCTGGAATACTACTTCGAAACTATCTACTTCAATCAGTTTATATTAGGAGGGTTAAAATGAAAAAAATATTATTTTTCTTACTATTTATTGCAGCAACTTTTAGTTTGTTTGCCCAATATGGCGAACCTATGGCAATACTTGAATATTATGATGACGATCTCGAACTTGAAATTACAGGAGCGGATGGTATTGCTCTTGTAGATATATACTATGGGATGGATCTTCAGGAAGGAGATACCATTCGAACAGAAAGAACAGGAGCGGAACTGCGACTTGATCCCAATGGATCTATAATTAAACTGTCTCCATTTACTGTCTTTACTATTGAAAATCTTCAAAAATCATCTGAAGACTCCAATGACTTTAATCTTGTATCTGGAAAGATTCGTGCCATTGCTGCTCGTTCCGGTTTTAGTGATCGATATAAAATAGAAACCCAATCTGCTGTATGTGGAGTTAGGGGAACAGACTTCGGAGTAATTTCTATTCCCGGAAGTGAAGAAAAAGCTTTTGTTGTTGATGGTTTAATTGACTATACTAATAGATTGACAATGCAGAAAATAGAACTTGGTTCTGGTATGGTAGGAGATGCATTTGCTGATGTTTTCCAGGCAATGACTGCCAGTGCTGAACAGATGAACGATCTTGTAAAAGATGTACTTTTTGAACAACTTGATCCGAAGGCTGTTCCAGGTCATGAAGCACCTGAAGAAGTTGTAGAAGAAACAGAAGAAGCTGTAGTAGCAACTGAAGAAACTACTGAAGAAAATCCAGATGATAAAACAGAAGAACAAATTAAAGAATCAGCTCTTCTAACAGCTATAAGTGATATTCTGGGACTTGAAATTGGTACTGTTACCATAGATGGGGATACTTATTCCAAAGCTATAATTCAACCAACTTTTAACCTTGGTAAATTAAAACTTTCCCTGTATCTACCAATTGTATATCAGACAGACCTTTTCGATCCTGAAGACTGGTATCAACCGGAAGGAAATAATGAATGGTCATTCGGATCCGACCAGACTGATGTTGAAGATATTGCTTTAGATATTTTATCTGACCTTTTTCTTAAAATTCGCTATGTTGAGTGGGGTGAACAAAGAGATCCATTTTTCTTTAAAATTGGTAACCTGAATAATATGACCCTGGGTCATGGTATTTTAATGAAAGATTTTGCCAATGATGCAAATTTCCCATCAATACGTAGAGTTGGATTAAACCTTGGTATTGACAGAGGTGGTTTTGGTTTTGAATCAGTTGTAAATGATCTGGCAGATCCTGAAATTTTTGGAACCAGACTTTATTTTCGACCAATTGGTAAACTTGCATTGGGACTTTCAAGTGCAATTGATATAAATCCGGATGAATCCGCTGATCCTCTGAGTGCTATCCCTATTCCGGATGACACCATGTTCCTGACAGCAGCTGCTGATCTTGATTTTCCATTAATGGAAAATGATATACTTTCTTTTATCTTTTTTGCTGATATAGCAGCTATGGTTCCCTACAGAGATAGTAAGTTTGAACAGGACATGATTTATAATTCCGATGACAGTTCTTTTAGAAATTTCGGATGGAATGCTGGATTATTTGGTAACATTTTGTTTATTGATTACAGATTAGAATATAGATATTTTGACGGAGTTTTCAAACCATCATTCTTCAGTTCCTCTTATGAACGATTAAGAGGTACTTATATTGAAGATGTAAATAATTATTTAAATGATATGGATAACCCTGATTATAATCAGACTGTTATGGGTATCTATGGTGAGGGAGGATTTACTCTTTTTGATAAAATAAATGCTACATTTGGTTATATGTGGCCCTGGAGTCCTGATGGAAGTCAAACAGATGAAGATGAATTCCTATTTGAAATAGATGTACTGCCGGGGACAATACCCGTTCTTGATATTTATGGCTCAATTGCTTACCACAGAACTAAATTTATACCTACTTTACTAAATAATGCTTTGGAAGACGATCTGACTCTTTTTGATGCAAACACTACTTTTACAGGTGAGATAGTATATCCAATTGCACCGACTCTTCATCTGGCAGCTATTGTTTCTACAAGTGTAAGAACAAACAGTGATGGTTCAATTGCCTATGAAAGTAATGGTTATCCTGAAATTGTTCCAGTTATTACCATTGAAACAAGGATTGGTTTTTAGTAAGCTGATTTAATGAGTAAAAATAATATTCCCGGTCGGATTAAACTCCTTCGGGATTCTGTTGCATTACGTATAGCGGCCGGTGAAGTTATTGACCGGCCGTTTTCTGTCGTTAGAGAACTTCTTGATAATTCTATAGATGCCGGTTCTACAAATATTGATCTTTACATTGATGAAGGTGGAATAGCTAATATAAGAATAGTAGATAATGGTCATGGAATGAGCAGAGAAGATCTTGAAATATGCTATCTTCCTTATTCTACAAGTAAAATTGACACTATGGAAGATCTGGATCAATTAAGTACTTTGGGATTTAGAGGTGAAGCCTTATCAAGTATTGCAGCATGCTCAAAACTTGAAATAACAAGTAAAGTTAAAAACAAACATCCAAATAATATTATAATTCATAGCAGTAAATGTTTATCTATTTCTGAATCAGGAGGAACTGATGGCACTGTAATAGATGTTTCTGATCTTTTTTATTCTATTCCCGCAAGGAAAAAGTTTTTAAAAAGAGCATCTGCAGAAACAACCGGATGCAAAAAGTTATTTCTTGAAAAGGCACTTCCTTTCCCTGAAATATCATTTAAGTTTTTTTCTGATAAAAAATTAAAAATGTTTCTTCCCGCTTCATCTTTGAAAGATAGAATTGTGACAGCTTATCCTGATGTTTTTAGTAAAAAACTACTCCATGGAATTTCATCCAACTTTAAAGATTATAAAATAAAAATAATTGCAGGAGATCCGGCATTACATAGAACGGACAGGCGCTATATACAGATTTTTCTTAATAAGAGAAAAATAAATGAATTTGCTTTTGTACAGGCCGTAGAATATGGCTATTCAGAATTTTTACCCGGAGGGAATTATCCAGTTGCATTTCTATTTATTGATGTTGATCCATCATTAGTTGATTTCAATATTCATCCTGCAAAAAAAGAAGTTCGCTTTAGAAATCTTCAGGAAATTCATAGATCCATTGTAGATACAATTAAATCTTTTTTATCAACATTTGAATATAATTATACAAAGAGTATATCAAATAATGAACCTTCCAGAGACTTTACAGGATTTACTGAAATGCTCAAAGAAAAAGATACAGTATATCAACACTCTACTGTGGAAAGAGAAGGAACCCGGGAATTATATAAGTCAATCAATACTGTAAATAAAACCTATTTCCCAGTTGATAAATTTAAAACATTGAATGAACCTACAGTTGTAAGTAACCCTGGGAATTCAAATAATAAAATTATTTATATGGGTCAATTGTTCAATTTATTTCTATTAACTGCAATAGATGATATTTTTTATTTTATTGATCAACATGCAGCACATGAGAAAATCCTATTTAATGAATTTAAATCTAAAAATAGAAAAACTCAGGAACTTCTAATACCTTATCTATTTGAGCTTAATGATGAAAAAGAAAAATTATTTATAACAGATCTTAAAGAGTATAATTATTTGGGATTTTCATTTGAATCTCTTGGAAATAATAACTGGCAACTTTTAGAGGTACCAGTTTACAGTATTGGAAAAGAAGAGATAATTGTTAATTTTGTCCAATCACAAAAAGGTAGATTAGCAGATCTGGAAACTGAGTTATATGCAAATATGGCATGTAAATCTGCAATCAAGGATGGTGATATTATTGATAATATTACCGCTATCGAATTAATAGAAAAAACACTTAACCTTCAAAATGCAAGGTGCCCACACGGACGACCTGTTTGGTTTCAGGTCTCCGTGGAAGAATTATTTCATTTTTTAGTAAGATTATAAAAGAGCTTCTATCTCTGTTCTTTTTTCAAAATCAGGATTTTTATCTAATAAAGCCTTGAAAATTACTTTTGCACTATCTATTTCATTATTTGTATACAGTAGTTTCCCTAAAGTATAATATGCATCCCAAAAAGAGGGATCTATTTTTATAAGTTGATTGAGGGTAGAAATAGCAGAATTTTTTTCCTCTACTTCAATATATGCTAAAGCAAGATTATACCGCATGAGTGTAGCATTAGGTTTTTTTAAAATAGCTTTTTTATAGTGACTAATACTGTCACTGTAAAGCTCAGAATGGAGATAGACATTACCAAGATTATTATTTACTTCAAGGGACCCTGAATCAAGCTGATAAGCTTTTAGAAGATATTCGAGAGCTATATCATAGGATCCTTTTTCATCATATATTTTCCCAAGATTAATTAATGGTAAAATATAATCAGTCTTTCTTGAAATTGATGCTGTATACGCCTGTATTGCACTTTCAGTATTTCCAGTTACCTCACTGGCATTACCCAGTGTATATAAATATTCAGCAGATTCAGGTTTTAACCCCACAGCTGCAGCAGCATAAACAAGAGCCTCTCCTGGTTTATTGAGAATCAATTTTGTAAGCGCCATATTATTGTTAGTTACTGCATTGTTACTATCCAATCCCAATGCAGAAGCATAGGATTTTTCTGCTTCCTGATAATTTTTTTGCTCAGAATAAGCTACCGCCAGGGATCCATGATAAATAGCACTGGAGGAATCAAGTAAAACAGCTTCCTTATAATATTTAACAGCACTATTTTTATCTCCTGATATTTTTTTTAATTCACCCATTTGATAAAAAGCAGTAGCATTTTGGGGGTTTATAACAGATACATTTTCAAATGCTTTAAATGCAGAGCCTGAACTTCCAAGTCTTCTTTGGGTAAAACCAAGATTCATATAAGCTTTTTCATGATTTGGTTCAATATGAATACAGGCTTCGAATGATTGTCTTGCACCATCATAATTCTTTGTCCTGTATTGGGCTTTTCCTAACTCAAATAAGAGTTCTACCTTTTCAGGATTTAAGCGTGCAGCAGTTCTGTATGCATCAATAGCACTATCCCATTGATTTTGTTTTGAATATACCTTACCGAGAGTTTCATATGGAATCCATAAATTTCTATCTTTTTCAATCGCTCTGTTTGCATATTCCACAGCTTTATTAATGTTTGGTTGACTATTTTCATCTTCCTGAAAATACGATTCACCAGTTTCAGCATATGCAACTGCAGAATTTGGATCAAGATCCAATGCTTCATCAAAATATCCCCTGGCCTGAGCATGTTGATCTACTCCCATTTTATCTCTTCCGGTCTTAATCAGCTCTTTAATTTTTTCATCTTTATCTCGTTCAGCCTGGCTTAAAGCTGCAAGTCTTTCTTCTTCCTCTTTACGCCTTTTTTCTGCTTCCAGACGCTGTTCTTCAAGCTTTTGCAGCTCATCAGCTTTCCTTTCATTTTCCTCAGATTGTGAAAGGTTATTTGTCTGAGTTGAAGAATCGTCAATAGATTCACCTAACTCTGAAAGACTTTGGGCCAAAGAATCCTGGACATTAAGAGCATCCTGATTACGTTGATCTTCCAATAGTTTGGTAGAAGCTTCAAGCTCTTTTTTCTTATTAATTATTTCATCTCGTAAATTTCTGGCATCATCATTATCAGCATTATCTATTAGTAAGGAATTAATAAGGTTTAAAGCCATATCAAACTCTTCGCTTGTAAAATATTCTCTTGCAAGACGGAGTGTATTCTGTGATTTTTGATCAACTCCAGCTATAGAATACTTTCCTTTTATAAATATTCCTCCAATAATAAGAAGAAGTATCAATAATAATACAGCTCCAATTATAATTATTTTTGTTCTGTCCATATTTGCCCCTAATATACCTCTACTTTATTCTACTATGTCAAAGTCATTGTTATAATCTTCTACATCTTCTGTTCCTGCAGATAAATTTGTTGTTTCATCACCTGCAGTGGTGAGAGAATTTAAAACCTGACTTAGTAAATCCCTTTGTCTGGCTTCATCTTCAAGGCGCTTACGTTCCTCTTCAAGTTGTTTCCGAGCTAATTCATCCAATTTCAATTCCAGCAAACTAATTACTCTTTTAATTTCAGTTTCCTGATAAGGATTTAATTCTACAATTAAATACTGCTTATAATCATTTAGAGCATCCCCATACGATTGTTGACGTAAATATTCACCTGCTCTATTTCGTAGGGCATCACCATTATTATCATGTTTTATAGCTTGTGTATAATAATCTATTGCACCGCTATAATTACCCTGTAAAACGAGATTATTAGCTATATTTGTGAGAAATAGTGATTTAAGATCTCCTGCGTTCTTGAGGCCTCTTTTATATGTTTCAATAGCCTTCCCGTTTTCTCCCAACTGTTCATAAGATATACCCAGATAATTATAAATTTTATTATTATCTAAATCTTCTTTTATAGCAAGTTCAAACCATGAAACAGCAGATTCAGGATTATTATCCATAAAATATTCTAACCCTGAGGAAAGAGAGCTGTCAGTTCCAACACAATAAGCAGAAGATAGTACTAAAATAAAGATTATTTTTATTAAACTTGATTGCAGCTTGATATATTACCCCCTAATGGTTTGACAGTATCCAATTTTCTCATTAATCTGATAAAAGGAGAAGTATATGCCCCTTATTATTGTCCTTGTTTTATTCATCGGAATTGCAATTGCAGTTATTACAATTTTTATAATGAAGTCTGTATTAGCACCCAAAAAACTTGCAACTGTTGCAAATTACCAAAAACAAGGAAAACATAATTCAGCCATTAAACTGGTAAAGCAAATACTCCTAAAAGAACCCAAAAATGCTGAAGCCCACTATCTTCTTGCAAATTCCTACAGAGCTGAAAATAAAGCTGAAATTGCCTTAAAGGAACTAAAAGCGGTCAATCAGATAGGCAGCTTTGGAGGGTACTGTAAAGAAAATGAATTCCGTCTGATAATTGCCGAACTTTATGAACAATTCAATCAACCGGAAGAGGCTCTTAAAGAATACGTATTATTAATAAAACTAATGCCTACTATAGGTGAATACTATTATAGAGCAGGAAAACTATTTGAAAATAGAAATAAAGCTGAAAAAGCTGTTCAATATTATAGGAAAGCCATACAACTTACGCCTCGCCTAAGTCATGCACATTTTAGTTTGGGATATATCCTGTTTAGAGGAAAGAAAAATGTCGAAGCTAAAGCAGAATTTGAAGCTGCACTAAAATATAAAGCAGATTATTATGATGCTCATTTTTATCTGGGTAAACTTCAAAAAGGGAATCATGAATATATACCTGCTCTTTTATCATTCGAAAAAGCGAGTAGAAATCAGGAATTAAAGGTTAAATCTTTAGTTGAACGTGGTGCATGTTATATGAGCCTAAAAAGTTTTGATAAAGCTATTGTTGAATTAGAACGGGGTATTAAACTTACTACTAATGGATCTTCTCCGGAAACCCTTTATGCCAGGTATTTTCTTGCATCATGTCATGAAAATGAAAGAAATTTTGAGAATGCAATTGATCAATGGGAAGAAATATTCTCAAAAAAACCAAATTTTAAAGATGTTGCTGAAAAGTTAAGCCAATATCAGGAACTTAGGTCTGATGATAAAATGAAAGATTATCTTACTTCCGGGATAACAGAATTTCAGGGAATATGCAAAGCACTGACTACTTCTATGGAATTAAATATAACCGAGTTAAGTGATATTAATAATGGATGTCAGATTATTGCTGTTGATGGAGATACTAAGTGGCGTGGAACAAGAAAAATGCCTAAGTTAATCTGGTACCTAAGAATACTGGAAATTGTTCCTGATACTACAGTTAGATCTGTCCATGAAAAAATGAAAGCATTAAATTTAACAAGAAGTATAATTGTTGTAAGTACAAATTTTTCCAAAAAAGCACAGGAATATGCTGAAAGTAGACCAATAGTTCTAATTGGGAAAGAACAACTTCAAAAACAATTTAAAAAAGTAGATTTTAAAGCAATTCATTCAGCAATGAAGAAAAAGTGATACGATGTCCTCTATAAAATTACTTTGTATTTCCGATAAGGTTGACCCACTTATTTACTCCAGTAATATAAAAAATCGTTTTAAAGATATTGATTTAATACTCAGTGCAGGCGATCTGGAACTTAATTATTATGGGTTTATTGTAAGTTCATTAAATAAACCCCTGTTATTTGTTTTTGGCAATCATAATCTTAAATCACTTAGTAACTATAGAAAAAATAATTCTGAATCAAGATATAATAATTCAGATCTATATGCAGATTCACGAAAAAGCTATGGATCCATTTATATAGGGGATAGAGCAAAAAATATTAAATCAATATTAATTGCTGGTTTAGGTGGAAGTAGAAAATATAATGGAGGACCGAACCAATATTCTGAAATTGATATGTTTTTTAAAATTTTAAAACTAATTCCACGATTATTATTTAACCGAATTTATTATGGGAGATGGCTGGATATTCTGTTGACTCATGCACCACCAAGAGATATTGGAGATAGAGAAGATAAGTGCCACCAGGGATTTAAAGTCTTTAAAACATTCCTTAAATTTTTTAATCCAAAATATCATTTACATGGTCATATACATCTTTATGATATAAATTCACAAAGAGAAAGTATTTATAAT